>JBLHIW010000103.1:0-12059 GCA_047618055.1 Paraglaciecola sp.
TCACTCAACTAGATGGTATGCGTTAATAACGACCACTGTAAAAGGCCGGCTTTGCCGGCCAATCTTATTCATACTGCAGAGCTGTTGACGGGTAATTTCTTATCGATATTACTGCGATGGTTTTCTGCCGTTTTTAAACTCTTATCCAGCAGCACAGCAGTCTTTTTACTGGTGTTGCCTGCAGTTACTAAATAACACTTCATGCTCCCGCAGATCAACACCGCCATGGGACTGACATACTTAGCTAGCGCCAGCAGTGCAATGGGTTCCTTTATGGGCCTTGGAAAGACACTCCTCTTAGTTACCAACTTGATTGCGAACATCAATTCTTCCCTCAACCTTTCCTTTGTTAGTCTGCAAGGCTAATGAACAATACACCCATGATAACGAGCAGCCACAAAAATAGTTTTGTGCTTTATTACAATGGGTATCTTGTTAAGTTTTAGCCAGTTCGGTGCCATGCCCTAAGTTATGATCTAGGGGTAATTCCCTATATAAGAATAAGCATCGGTCGGTGATAGTGCCCGTGGACGAATTACATACAAATGGAACACCTATGAAATTACTAACAAAAATAAAAACACTCACCTTAGCTGTATCACTATCCCTTCCCGCTTGTTACCTACAGGCAAAGACCTTTGATGCGAATTTAGCCAGCAAAATAGCTGATAGTTCAGCCCAAGCCTTGCATCAAGTAATTGTTACCTTTGATGGTAAAGGTGCGCCCAGCTTAGCCCAATTAGACGCGTTAACCCGTCTTGGCATCAATACTGGCGTTAGCATGCAAAGCCTGCCAATTGTCGGTGTGTTGGCGACTAAATCTCAGGTAGACGCTATCTACGCCCGTAAAGATGTGATCTCGGTGTGGAATAATGACGAACTGACCCTGGAAAACTTTGAATCAACTAAAATAACCGGTGTAAGGGGTTTACGGGCCAATAGTAACTTACGCCATAAGGGCATTCCCTATTCTGGTCGTGGCGTTGGCGTGTTAATTAACGATTCCGGTATTGATGGTAATCACAGTGACGTATTGTTTCCTTCTCACGTTAAACAAAACGTGCTTGCCCAAACCAATTTATTAGGTGGTGGTGGCGGATTTTCACCCATCACTTATCAAGAAAACACCGCGAATAGCGATCTCGGTAGCGGACACGGTACTCATGTTGCCGGTACGGTTGGTGGTAATGGTGCAATGAGTTCAGGTAAGCATGCTGGTGTTGCTCCTGGCGCTGATCTAATCGGTTATGGCTCAGGTGCTGTGCTATTAGTGCTCGACACTATTGGTGGTTTTGATTACGCCTTAAAGCATAAAGACCAGTACAATATTCGGGTTATATCCAACTCATTTGGTAGAGCAAGTGATATAGGTGCTGACTTTAATCCCGATGATCCGACTAACATTGCATCTAAAGATCTGGCGGATAGCGGTATTATTACTGTCTTCTCTGCAGGTAACTCAGGTCCCACTGAGCATTCTATTACCGGTAATTTCAAAAAAGCGCCCTGGGTCATTACCGTTGCTGCTGGCGATAAAAATGGCGGGTTGGCCGATTTTAGTTCAAGAGGAATGTATAACGGTGAAGTTAAAGAAGTGGTAGTTGATGGAGAAACCTTGGTTTGGGAAGACCGTCCTACTATCACTGCACCGGGTGTTGATATTATTTCTGCTCGTGCTTCTACCTCAAGTCTGGGCGCTTTAAGTGCACAAGACGATGCAGAGATGCTTGAGGCTCAAAACCTGCCTTTCTATACTCTTTCCAGCGGTACTTCTATGTCTGCACCCCATGTATCCGGTATTGTTGCCTTGATGCTTGAGGCTGATCCCACTCTACGGTGGCAAGATGTGAAACGTATTTTACAGCAAACGGCTACGCCAATGGCCGGCGAAGATGCATGGGCAGCGGGTGGCGGTTACGTTAATGCTCACACAGCAGTCAATGCGGCTGTCAACGGTGAAGAAGTGTACGGTGATACGGTTAAATTAAATCGTCAATTTAACGCTGAAGCTATTGTTGTTGATGGCGACAGTTTTACTAAAAGCGTATTATTTATCCCCGTCGGTCAGACTCCGGTTGAAACATTTATGGTTGGCCCTGAGGTGTCTTTAATATCAGCAAATGCCACTATTGAAACAGGCAAAGGCTTCGTTCTGGAAGATCCTAACGGTAACCGTTACAGTTCAGGAATTGGCCTGATACAATTGGGGTCGTATGTCGGTACTTTCGTAAGAGCTGTGCCCGGCGAATGGCAAGTGTACGCCAGCGGTATTGGAGGTGTTAGTGGCTTAACGCTTGACCCAGTGGGTGTTACCAATGGCGTCAGTGCTCCAAGTAGCATTGATGTGGATATTCGCCTGCTAGAAACACAGAGCATTAACGGTATTGATGATACGGTTGGCCATCCCGTTCGCCCATTCGCAGAGTACGTCGTCAATCGTTATTTGATGGACGCGACGGCCAATGGCTTTGAGCCTGATAGCGATTTAACCCGTGTTCAGCTAGCCGATACATTAACCCTGGCAAGCAGTGTACGTCAGTCGTTAAATGGCAACAAAGCGGTGTTTACTGATGTGAATAGCAACATGGCAGCAGCAGTGAATTCAGTGACGCAACCAGGTGGCCGCCTGGCTGACTTAGATCGTACCGACGATGCACTGATGAAAACCGCTAGTGCATCCAACTTTGCTGCAAAC
Organism: Paraglaciecola sp.; assembly: GCA_047618055.1. Taxonomy (GTDB): domain Bacteria; phylum Pseudomonadota; class Gammaproteobacteria; order Enterobacterales; family Alteromonadaceae; genus Paraglaciecola. The sequence continues at coordinate 2,696 of JBLHIW010000103.1, forward strand.
GACAAAGTACAGCGTGAAGCATTGGCTTACTCTTTAGTGCAGGCCTTAGGTCAGCAAGCGGCAGCGCAGTCATTTGATACCAATGAAGATGTAACGGTAAATGTGTTTGGCGAAACAGTTACACTCGCTGACAGTGATGACATCAGTGATGAGTTTAAAGGCTATGTACAGCTTGCCCTGGCGATGGGACTACTTCGTGCAGACTTCAGCTTCGAGCAAGCCCTTTTTACCTCTGAGCCAACTATTGTCGCTAAGTTCAACCCCCAATCAACAATTACCCGCGGTGAAACAGCCGTAGCGATCACTCAACTAGATGGTATGCGTTAATAACGACCACTGTAAAAGGCCGGCTTTGCCGGCCAATTTTATTCATACTGTGGAGCTGTTGACGGGTAATCTCTTATCGATATTACAGGGATGGTTTTCTGCCATTTTTTAAACTCATATCCAGCAGCTCAACAGTTTTTTGACTGGTGTTGCCTGCAGTCACTAAACAACACTTCACGTTCCCAAAAGCTACCAACTTGATTACCAAATTCAATTCTTCCCCCGGCGCTTCCTTTGTTAATGCTTAGGCTCCTCGTATTCATTATCATCGGCTAAGTTAGCATGACATTTTTTGTTATCTGCAGACCCAAAAGATGTTTTCTGCTTTTAAAAAACTTAATGTCACACTGATGTATGGGCCAATTGATATACCCAAAGCCATTGATCGCCTGTGAATAGGCTTAGCCAAATTGACAGATCAGTCATGTTGATTTTTACCCCCTGCACCCAACCAGGCCATCACGCTTAAGTATGGGTGTCAGTGAGCAGATATCCAGGTGAAAGAGTATAATCAACCAATTAAAAAGCCCTCAATAGAGGGCTTAGTAACAATTGAAAATCAATTTGTTTGATATTATACGCTTTGGCTGATAACGGCCGTTGTCGCTAAGCTTATTTGCTGATAAAAATTCTCAATGACCGCGGCTCGCTGGATGATTTTTGCTTCACGACTTGCCAATGTCGGCCTGAATCCCTCGGTGTCTGTTTCCAAAGCGACGGCCTCACCTGCGGTGACGGGATCTTGATCCAAGGTTCGGTTTGGCACACCAACCTCGTCGGTATCAATCAGGTCGTTTAACTCAGGTACAGGGGACAGAGTGTTTGCACGACTAAGCGGTGCTGCTTGATCAGTAGTAAACGCTTTAATGGCCTGCTCGGCACTTTTTGCTTTTTCGTCGATAATATCATTGCGCGCTGCCATGGCTTTTTGAGTGGCTTCGGTTGCCACACGCAAATCCTGAGGGGATGGCTCTGCCGGGCTCAGCGCTGCCGCCTTGACTTGCTGCATCTTGCGAATAGTTTGTTCCGGGGTACGTTCAGCAGAAATATCAATGGAGACTTCTCCCCCAACTACATAACGTTGTCCATCTGGTCCGGTGGTATATTCGTACTGTGGTGTGCCCGAATACTGACCGCCTATCGCCGCATGAGCTTTTTCATGTGTGCGCACCTCAAGATCCCGCTGCTGAAGTTCTTCGAGCTCTTTTTGTTCGGCCTGCCCTTGTTGTTCCTGTTGCTGGCTCTGGGCGTTTTCTTTGCCGGCACTGGGATCCTCAGCATTGTCTTTTTCTAAACCACTGTGAGCATCGCCCGGCTGGCCTGGTGAAGACTGTGGGCGTTCATAGGTCAGGGGCAGTGGCAGTGGAGACTGACCCGGTACTTTGACCCTATCAGCCTCAGAGCCTAAGCCAGTTTCTGCCCCGGCGTTCTCCAGTGCGGAGGTAGCAGGTACCGTTTCCCGCAGGGTATTGTCTCTACGCGCAGCCTCCGTGTTCACGGACCCGGTGACAAATGAAACGGCAGTCAGGATAGGGGTGACGATATTCATCGCATCTTAAGCCCTATATTCAGGAAGGGGTCGACCGTTCCGTTGGCTAAGGCCTGGGCAGGTGTGCTATTAACTGACAACTTCACAAGGTCGGCCCGTAAATTGGAGTTTGGCAGCGGTAAAGCGTGCTTAGTCGCAGCACCTTGTCGATGAGTCGTATTGCCTGAAAATCCTTGAGGCGCCTGAGACCCTGTGGACTTAGCAGGGCGCGGAGCGATATGAAATGCAGCCTGGGAGATATTGTTGAAGGCACCTTGCAAGCCCCGCGAAGCACGGACAATCGCAGAATTAAGATTGTTGTTTACATTATCAAATGACATATCAATCTCCCACAGACCTAAGCGTATAATTATCAATCAATTTTCTGCAATTTGATAGCATAGCCTTAGTCTTTGTTTAGGCTTCAGCATCAAATCATATAAGCGATTGATATAGCAAAGCCACAGATTATCAGAGCTTTGATCAAGTATTCGTAAGCAGGGTAAACAGTTGATTGATAAATGTTTGGGGGTGAGAGATAAACGGAGCATGAGAAGCATGGTCAAAAATAGTGGCGCGGGCACCGGGTTGTAATAAAGGTAGTCGCTCGGCTAACCCAGCGGGCACCAGACTATCCCGTCGTCCAAACATCCAGTGAGTCCTGACCTTGAGTGAGGCCAGCTTGCTGCGATGATCAGTGTCAGCCAGTATGGCCAATCCCGCCTTAAGAGCAGGTAAAGAGGGACTCGGCAGCTGTCCTATACTGTGTTTTATCTGCTTTATATCTGTTTTGGCGGTCGCGCTGCCCATCGCCTGGATTGCCAAAAAACGATCCAGTGTTTTGCTAAAGTCCTGGGCAAGCTGCAGCTGAAAAAAGCTTAATGTTTTAACATCAATGCCCGGCCAATCAGCTGCGGCAGAAAACTTTGGACTGGAGGCAACGAGCACGAGTTGTTCAATGCCTTCAGGCCTGGCAAGGGCTATTTCCTGTGCTACTAATCCGCCCAGAGACCACCCAAGCAGGATACATGGCGTAGGCAAGCACTGACTAACTAAGTCAGCCACGCTAGCCAAGTCGTAATTTTCTGGCAGGCATTGGGCATTCAGTCCACAACCAGGAAGATCAATGTAGGTCACCCTGAAGTGCTTTTGTAATGGTTCACTTATTGCCTGCCATACACCGCTGTTTACTCCCCAGCCATGGAGTAAAACAATATCTTTGCCCTGACCTACAGTGCGTTTCCTTAAGGGTGTTTTCATTGATGGTCTATGCTTGATCAGTAAAGGGCACGGGATACTACACCCAAACCAACAGAATGATGCATTTTGAGGTCACTTGGGTATATAAAGGAAATAATTGCGGTGCAAGTTTTTATTCAACAAAGCTGTTTATTATGCAGGCAATCAAGTCTGCGCCTGGTATGTCCTTACTGCAGTGGGGATTTAGCCACGTTTAATGGCTCCGAGCATCGGCACAATCTACTAAACTGGCCGCCGGTACGACGGGGTTTAAAACAAGCTTCCTTCAGGAATTTGATTGCTCTGGCTGACTACCAATGGCCCCTGTCTGGTTTACTGACTGCTTTGAAATTCTCTGCAAAGTTACCCAATGCCCTGGCATTAGCAGAGTTGTTCTATCAACATACCGTGAGTGCCTTGCCCCATCTGCCCAATGCGATTATTCCCATGCCGTTGCACCCTAGTCGCTATCGCCAACGGACATTCAATCAGAGCATAGAGATCGCCAGGCAGCTCAGTAAATTGTGTCATGTTCCAGTAGATAACACCCTGCTCAGGCGCATAAAAAAAACCACAGCGCAAACTCAGCTCAGCGCTTCCCAGCGGAAAACAAATTTGCAAAACGCCTTTGCGCTTTGCCCATCAGCAGAAAATAAACTGCAAAAATATCAGCATATTGCCCTATTTGATGATGTTGTCACCACCGGTGCAACAATGGATGCAGCTTACCAGCTGTTGCTGAGCACCGGTTTCGGTTTACGCATCGATATTTGGTGTATCTGTCTTACCCTGGAGCATTAATAAAACCAGACATAAATAGGGCATTGCTAAGTAAGCGGCTAGTGCCCCGCCAGTATCCCCGAAAATTAACATTGTCGCTAAAGGCGATGACCTTTCCTTTACCATAATTGTGGGCAATAACCGCAGCGGAATTAGCAATCAAGTCCTGCAGTTCATCCGCAGCATAACCTGCTAAAAGTGGAGATTCGCTGTAGCGGGCGACGGTTAAAAATGGACTCTCAGGTCGGCGCATAATGACCTGACTGTTGCGAAAAACCGGCAGGGTTGAACGGGTATAACCAAAGGCCAGAGGATGGCTGAGGTCAAGCTGAGTATTAAATACCGCCCCTGCGATCCTTTGCTTTGCGGCGAAGGCTTCTTTATCCGCATATTTTAGATCATTGATTTCAAAGGCAAGGGCAATCTCGTCATCACTTACAAAGGTCGTTTTCAGCCATTTTTGCTCACTAAACCACCGCGCGGCCGATTTTTGACCAATCAGCACGCCGCCCTGTTTAATCCAGTTATCAACTCGCTTAAGTAGCGTCTGCCCAACATTCTTGTAATTGCCGCTTACCCAAATAATGTGGCTATAGTCGCTCAGATCTACCCCTTGCAGTTTATCCCGGTCGACTATGGTGCTGGGCAAATCAACCCGTTGATCCAGATAATGCCAGACTTCACCCACCTCATATTGTGATGTGCCTTTGCCGCCAACCAACAACACCTTGGGTTGCTCTACATTAAGCATGCGTTGACTTCCAAAGTCTATTCCCTGGAGAGTAAGTCCGGAGGTAACGGACCAAAGCCGTATTTTAAGCTTGTTGGCCTGCTCTTCTAATATACTGTCCAGCTCATCAGGCTGCTTAAGTGCCCTGGGAATAAGCACCGACCCAGCTGAAAAACTGACACTGCCATTGAGGGTTTGTGCGGAAAATGCCTCACCGGCAATTTTGACCTTTACATTCCTGCTCAGCAGTCCTTGTAACAATTGTGGCGCCCGGTAATCTTGCCAGGAAAAGGCGTAAGCATAGGCCCTCGAGTCAACTTTAACGGGACGAAACACCGGAGCGATGGGTGGGTTTTTTTCCGTGGGTATTTTTCGCCATAGGTTTTTTTCCACCGCTTTATATTGTACGTTAAACGCTAGGGCTAAATTCCAATTGGATACGTCGTAAAAGGTGTTGTCATCAAAACTTTTTCGCTCGGAAAATAAGGATTTAATTAATCGGTACTGTGGCTGTCCTAATGGCACAAATACACTGTGCAGGGGATCAAAGCGCGCATCACCCAGTTTGACTTCTTTTTTCAGGCTCCAAACCTGAATCTTATGGGCCGCTAATATACTCAACATATCGTTGAAGCGTGTCTTGTCCTCAGACTCCGTCAATATATAGCCCGCTAAAGCATCCTCTTTTATCAGCATTTTCGTCTGCTGGGCAAACTCACCCTGGTAATCGAGCAAGACTTGTTTATTGGCCATGGCCCCAGCAAAGGTAGATAAAGAGGTCGTCACTTGATTTTGGATGGTGTCAGAGAAGCGCAACGGCCCATGAATGGAGTCTTGCACATGCCCTCTGCTACTGGCTTGTTCAAACAAAATACCTACGCTGCCGTGGGCATCAGGGTAGGTAGAGCCTTTGCCATAATAAAAATCGTCATAGCCTTCCTGACTAAAATAGAGCTTTTTCTGCTGATCGAAAGCCGCAGCATGAAACTCAGCCAAGGCCTGGGTAAGTGCCACATTTTTAAGGGGCGTCCAGGGGTTTTTACGGGCGCTTATACCGGGTTGGAAAAAATAGGTTTTATTGGTTCCCATCTCATGAAAATCTGTCAATACATGAGGCCGCCAGCGATGAAACTGGGCAACCCTGGCTTTTGATTCGGGGTGGGTAAGTAATAACCAGTCCCGGTTTAAATCAAACCAATAGTGATTCGTCCGCGCGCTAGGCCACGCCTGCTGGTGCTCTCGGTGACTAGGATCGCTAACCAAGTTTTTGCCTTTGTGCATATTGGCCCACTGGGCAAAACGAGACAGCCCATCTGGATTGAGGCTCGGGTCAAGCAAGATCACATTATCGGCCAATAAGCCCTCTATCTGTTCCCCTTCTCCTGCCGCCAAATAATAGGCAATCAGCAGAGCAGCGTTACTGCCCGACGATTCGTCACCATGCACCCCATACCCCATCCAAATAACCAAAGGATCACCGGGCTTCGTTTTAGCGCTCAGTGTGTTTAGGTGGGTAGTTTGTATTTCGTCCAGTTTTTCCTGGTTGGCCGGTGCACTAAATGCCAGCAACAGCAGCGGCCTATTCTCATGGGTTCGTCCGGTTTCAATCAGACTGACGCGTGGGGATTTATCTGCGATAAGGCGCATATATTCAACCAACTGGTCATGTCTTACGTGCCACTCACCCACGGGTGTGCCGAGCACCTGAGCCGGTGTTGGGATCTCTTGATTGTAGGTGATGTTTTTTGGTAAATAGTCCAGATCTGATAGCGCGTGCAGTTGAGTGGAGATAATCAACAAGCAATAAAGAGTACAACGAAGCCCAATAGGCATAAAAAATTCCTTAAAATGCGCTAATGACGCAATAAATTAGGATAAATTTTCGCATGTTTTAGCAAAAATTAACATAAAGAAAGGCTATTACTTGAGTGTTTTAGTCAAGTAATTTTGCTATTATTCACCAATACATTTTTAGGGGATAAACACATGATATCAATTTCAGAAACTGCCCAGCAACATTTTTGCAAATTGCTCGAAAAGCAGGAGCCAGATACCAATATTAGAGTATTCGTGGTCAGCCCGGGCACACCCTCTGCCGAGTGTGGTGTATCTTATTGCCCTCCCGACGCAATTGAAGAAAGCGATACCGTGCTTAACTTTAAGGGCTTTGATGCGGTAGTTGATTTGGAAAGCGTCCCTTTTCTGGTAGAGGCCGAAATCGACTTTACTACAGATCAAATGGGCTCGCAGTTGACACTAAAAGCACCTAATGCAAAGGCCCGCAAGGTAGATGAAGATGCGCCCCTTGCTGAGCGTATTAGTTATATGATTGAAGCGGAGATCAACCCTCAGCTTGCCAGTCATGGCGGCAAAGTTAGCTTAGTCGACATAACCGAGGATAAAGAAGCGGTGCTGCAATTTGGTGGTGGTTGCAACGGTTGTTCTATGGTGGATGTGACCTTAAAAGATGGCATTGAAAAACAGATGCTTGAGCATTTTGCCGGCGAATTGACTGGGGTTAAAGATGCTACCGAACATGAAGCTGGCGAGCATTCCTACTACTAGCTTGAAGGGCAGTGTTAAAGCTCTGGCTGGAAAAGCTGGCCGCCAATCCCAATAAAAGCTGGGCCAACTTCAAACTTGGCCTCGGGGTATTTGTTATAGGTGTTGTCCTGATATTAGCTGGTAGGCAAAGCTATTACTGGCTACAAATCCCGGGGCTAATGTGTATTACCATAGGCCTTGTATTTGCGGCGAAAGGTTATGTCGGAATTTTTGTTTACCGAATGAAGAACGCGTTTAAGCAAGCAAAAGCCCCTTTCGATGCAGATAAGTAAAATACAGGCCAAGGATCAGGCCTCTGGCCAGCATGAAAATCAGCATGGCAAGCCATAATCCCCAATTGCCATAGTCAGGCAGCAAAAACCAACTCGAAACATAAAAAACTAAACTGCTGAGCAACATACTATTTTGCATGGCCTTAGCCCGGGTTAAGCCAACAAAGACCCCATCCAGTAAAAAACACCAGTGAGCAACCAGAGGTAATAGCCAGATAATGGGTAAGTACCCAGTGGCCATAGCCTGTAATGGCACTTGATCGCTTAACAAGGTGATTATCCCGCTTCCTGCCATCGCGAATAACAGACTATAGAGTATGGCTACAACAGCAGAGTAAAATAGCCCTCCTAAGGTTACCAGGGTAATTTGCAGTTGACTGGACTTCCCTTTAGCCTCTCCTACCAGGGCTTCTACTGCATATGCAATGCCATCTAAACCAAGGGCAATCAATGTGAAGAACTGCATTAATATCGCATTGGTCGCAGCGGTCAAGGGGCCCATTTTCGCCCCTTGTAATACCAAAAATGCAATACACAGCTGCAGGATCAGGTTACGCATAAAAGTGTGGCTATTGAGGACCAGCAGAGATTTAAGCTCTTTGAACTTCAACCACGCAGACTGGGGCATTCTGGGAATGGGCATCTGCAGGGCAAAATACAGACTGCTGGCGAAAATAAAGTATTCCGCAACCACACTGGCCCCAGCGACTCCCGATACGCCCATTCCCAGTACAAATACCAGGGTAATGCTCAAACCGGCGTTCAGCAGATTGGCGATGACCTGGATCAACAATACTTGTTTGGTTTGCTGCTGACCTATTAGCCAACCTATTAGCGCAAGATTAGCCAGGGCCGCCGGTGCGCCTAAAATTCGAATCTGGAAGTAGTCTTGTACTACCTCGACTACCTCTGGGGAGCTGTCAGCGAAGTAAAGGCCCAGACTGAGTAAGGGCCCTTGTACCATTAGAATGAGTGCGGCGATCAACAGGGCAATCACTAAGCTCTGATAGAGCGCTTTGCTGGCATTGTGTGGATTATTTTGGCCCTTAGCCTGTGCGCTTAAACCTGTACTGGACATTCTAATAAAGCCGCATAACCAATAGAGTTGGGTAATGATAAGTCCTGCAATAGCGCTGCCCGCCAGATACTGGCTGCCCGGCATATGTCCAAGTACGGCAGTATCCACCATGCCGATCAAGGGGGTGGTAATGTTGCTCAGGATCATCGGCAGGGCCAATAAAAAAATGCGCTTATGCGCCACTTGAGCCCAGAATGTTGCTAGAGTAATATTACTCTCCTTTAGAATAACTACGGTTGGTAAAGCACATGCCCAGTGTCGGGTTTAAGGTAATGTTTGTATGTGTGGCATTGTGGCAAACTACAGTCGTCCGGGCCATGGCCAAATCGATGCCCCATACAATGGACAATGCTGTGATACTAATGTACCACCATGTTAGCGAAAGCACGCCGGCGGTGACCTCTGTCTCGCCACAAAGGTTTAAGCAACACATGCTTTATCTGACTCAACAGCACCAGGTGCTGCCATTGGAGACCATTGTCAGTACGCTTAAAAAGGGAGAGTCTTTACCGGATAAGGCCGTCGGCATAACCTTTGATGATGGTTATAATAATATTTTCGAAAACGCCCACCCCATATTGTACAAGCTTCATCTTCCCTACACCGTATTTATCAATCCCGCATTAATCGGCACTCAAGCTTATCAACTGACCTGGCAACAGGTAAAACTGATGGCACAGCAAGGAGCGACCTTTGCTAACCATGGTAATGTGCATCAACACATGCTGGCACGTCAGGCCCATGAGTCCCATGGGGCCTGGTTAACACGGATCATGGCAGATATTGACGAGGCGGAGAAAGAGCTTAAACAACACCTCGGCTATAGTTTACGCTACCTGGCCTAT
>JBLHIW010000104.1:0-11971 GCA_047618055.1 Paraglaciecola sp.
CGTTTCTATTATTTTCAAGCTAACGTTGTGGTGTAATAGTTTGGCCATTTCGGTAAATAGTTCATTAAATACGATGGGCTTGTTGATAAAGCCATCCATACCCGCATCAAAACAAGCTTTGCGATCCTCCCGCAGTACACTGGCTGTTAAAGCAATAATCGGTATTGTCTTACCCCTTGGCAATAATCGAATTTGTTCTGATGCCTGCAGTCCGTCCATGACGGGCATTTGTATATCCATTAAAATAATATCGAATGTGTTGTCACTGCACATGTTAACTGCTTCCAGGCCATCCACTGCCCAAATGAAATTATGCCCAAGGGCTTCAAGTCTAAACCGTAACAACTCAGCATTTTGCTCGCCATCTTCTACGACCAGAACATCCAGTGGTTTGTCCGTTAATAACAAATTCTGATCGATACTGAGGCTTTCAAGTTCGACTGCCCGCTCAGTTTTTACCAGCTTAATGGTAAAATAGAAGGTGCTACCGACCCCTTCATCACTTTCCAGCCAAATTTCCCCTCCCATCAACTCCACCAGACGCTTAGAAATGGTGGTACCCAGGCCAGTTCCCCCGTATTTGCGACGAGTAGAAGAATCAGCCTGAATAAAACTTTCGAATATATGCTCCAATTTATCCTTAGCAATACCAATCCCCGTATCCCTAACGATGAACTGCAATTGATCGTCCCCTGTTTGTTCAACGGCAATTGTGATGGAGCCGGTTGCGGTAAATTTAAGGGCATTGCCGATTAAGTTTATTAATATTTGTTTGAGCTTCAAAGCGTCCCCTAAAAAACGAGACGGTAAGTCAGTCGAAATATGTTGAATGATTTGAAGACCCTTAGCTTCAACCTTCATTTGAAAGGTAGTCACTACATGCCCAATGAGCTCTCTGACTGAAAAGGGCTGATGTTCCAATTGCAGTTTACCTTCCTCGAGCTTGGCAATATCAAGAATATCATTTAATAAATTGTGTAAATCTGTAGCAGAATTTCGTACCGTTCGCAGATGTTTCTGGTGTATTTCTTCAAGTTCACCTTCCAGCACAATGTCAATAAAACCAATAATTGCATTCATCGGTGTACGAATTTCGTGGCTCATATTAGCCAAAAATTCACTCTTAAAACGATTTGCCTGTTCAGCCTTGTCACGCATACCAATGAGTTCTTGCTCCGTTTTAAGCCGAACTTCAATCTCTGCTTCTAAATGTTGGTTTAACGATATAATCGATTCCTGTTTTGACAGTTCGCTTAGCATCGCATTCAAACTATCAGCAAGCTGCCCGATTTCATCATCGCTGCGTTTTTTGGCTCTGGCGTTGAAGTTTTTATTTTGATAAACATTCGTCGCCCACTCTGACAGCGCGCGCAGCGGCAACGTAATATGTTTTTTCAGCCAATAGGACATAACAAAGGTCAACACGACCACAGTAAACAACAAGCCGGCGAAGGTGACGAAAAAACCTTGCCATACTACCTCCCACACATCAAAATCCGATTGCAATCTCAGCCAGCCTAATGTTTTATCATTGACAATAATAGGTGCCACCGCGAAAAAAGTTCCCTGCTCAAAACTGATGGGATGCGTAAATAAATCCGTTTCAGGCGCCGGCACTTTCAGGTCAGATGGGTAGGTCGCAAAGGCCTTATTATCTTGGTAAATAACAGCTGAGACAATATCAGGATCTTTACTGATAGCCGCTAATATATTTTTTCCCGCAGCAACATCTTTAAAGGTTAATGCGGCCCGGCTATTTTCAGCCAGAACCTGAGCCAGGATACTTAACCCCCTTTCACTACTAAGATGGAAATGGGAGTTCGCCGAACGTGAAAAGGTAAAACCTGTCACTAGCAGCACCACACAAGAGAAGACGATTATGCTGTATTGAATTTTATTAATGATGGATAATGTCTGCCACCACCGTGACTTTAATGGATTATCATTATCCATTAGTCTCTTACCCCCAATGACAGTAACTGAGCTGCTACTTTAAATTGCGTTTTACCCACCAACGTTTTATTCAGTCGAAATCGAATAAAATCGTCTTCAATAAATAATTCTATATAACCACCTAAATCAATAAACTCAGAAGTTTCACCAATGGTTAATACCTCAGTAGGATCGATATCAGTTAAAATTTTACGATTAAATTCCAGATCATTCCCGACCACATATAAGACCCTACACGGGATCAATTCCGATGCATCAACATAATCTGCAATGGCGAGTATCCTAAGTTTGGCTTCAGGCATAGACGCCCCTTCAAGTGCGTTTAAAGCTGAACCAAATTTATTCTTACCCAGAATACAGACCTTCAGTTCACCGGCTACACTGCCTGGTGAGAATTGTGCGAATTGCAGGAAGTTATAAATATATGAGGCCTTGACCTGATACACCACAGACTCTACAGCCCAGGCATGCTTGCCAAAAAAAAGTAACATGATTAATAAAAATCGCACCCTACATTTCCCATCGAACGTTGATGACAATATCGCTCTCCACCGGCACTAAGGGATCCCATTCCTGGTGCTGAGCACCTACATTACGTGCCACCACTTGGCTCGAAAAACGCTCCGAAAACTGCCAACGTAAAGACAGATCGACACTCCAATAACTGTCAATGTCGTTACTGCTTAATTCATCAACATAACGTACGAAACTATTAAACTGCCATTGCTGGTTAATGTCCCACATAGAAATGACTTGTAGCATGTTCTTGGGCATTTGCCCTTGTGACTCCTCAGCCCTTGCCTGTGATAAACTGTCACTGTCGGCCGACAAAGCCATTGTGGCGTGAGAGGCATTAAAACGCAGCAGCCAATGCTCTTGTAACTGGACACTGCTACTGACTTCTATTCCCTGGACGTTACCGGAGAGTTTATTGCCATAACCGCTGGCTTCGATGGAGAGCAGGTTATCGTATTGACTGCTGTAGACCGTGGTGTCTAATGACCAGATATCTGTCCACTGCTTTCGCCAGCCGAACTCATACACAGATGCCTGTTCAGACTGCAACTGCTCGCCGCTAAAACTGCCGTAGCGTAAATCCCTCTCAACGCGGGTTGGTACACGCACTGCTTTAGACCAGGAAGCCCACAGCAAAGATTGGGAAAGCTGATAAGACACGCGCACATTGGGCTGCCACTCATCACCAGAATAATCATTGTGTTCATATTTAGTGCCCCAAATAATGTGCAGCTCATTATCCAACAGACTGATGTCATCCTGAATGAAGGCGCTAACAATTTTATTGTGGCGAGTACGGGGTTGGATGAAATTTAAGGGTTGCGTATCAACTTCATCGTGCAGCAGGCGATAGCCCAGGCCGGCAACGATGGTATGTTGTTGCCATCGCTGTTCAAACTGATAATCAATATTCACTATCTTTCGCCTGTCCTCAAGACCCGGGACAGTCAGTCTGGTTTGGTCATAGTAGGCAAGTACCTCATGCTTGACCTTGTCATCATCGCTTATTTGCCAATTTAGCAGCAGATTACTGCCAGAATGCTCCTGTCCTGCAGGCAGTTCGTCACTGTCCAGATTACCAATATCGCCGGAATAAATATCACCATGAACACTTAGAGTATTATCCGCTGCAAAATCATAATCGAAGCGAAATCCAAATTGGTTTTGTTGATTGTCGTCATTACTATATTCATGGTTAGTTGCCCGGTGCTGACGATGTTTCCCATAAATACGCATATACCCATTATCATTCACTTGCCAACCGTAGCGAGCCTGCAGGACCTGTTTCTGCTCAAGGCCGACACTTAGATCCACTAACGCTCCTTGGCTAGCCTGAGCGCTTTTGGTAATAATATTAATCACTCCATTGACAGCATTGGCGCCCCAAATGGCACCACCGGGACCCCGTATGACTTCGATACGCTCAACGTCGGCCAGCAAGACATCTTTTTCTTCCCATAACACGCCAGAAAACAAGGGACTGTAAACACTGCGGCCATCGATCATAACCAACAATTTGTTGGCGGCGCGACCATTAAAGCCCCGCAGACTAATGGACCAACGGCTAGCATCAATACGTGCCACTTCTACCCCAGGCACATAACGAAGTGCGTCAGCTATGAGGGTGACACCGAGTCGCTGTATTTCATCATGAGAAAGCACATAAACTGCAGCCGCAGCTTTATTTAGTGACTGCTGTTTTTTTGATAATGAGGTGATTTTAAGATTCATCAGCTCCATCAAGCTGGTGCCGGTAATATCGAAAGTGAGGTCGCTTGTTTGTGCAGACACTGATGCACACAATAGCAAAGGTGTAAGCGCTATCAGCATTGGCTTGATATGATAATACTCCCTTAAAACAACAATTAATTAACGAATAACAGATTGTGAGAACAATGCATCGTCCTTGATATATTAGGGTAATTAAACTACGGAAACAATAACAGGTAATATTTTCCCCCTCAAGTTCAATGCTCACAGCCTAAGGATATATTTTCATGCTTAACAATATTTTTTGATACTTAAGTGCTCAAAGTGTATCAATAAAACCAAAACCACCTGAGACAAAGTCTCTGCATTGCTATGACACAGACTCACCGAATAACACATTACCTGATGCTGCTGGCTACTCTATAACCAATATCATGCTTTACAACTGCCTAAAGAGTTGGCCCGTTCCCAGAGCCCAACGATGATTAATTTCCTTGGTGGATTTTTAGCTTATTTATGTCAAAAGCATGGCTCTTCTGAGCGTCTTTATAGCTACAGATCGTCGGTCTTTTTAGTGCCAGGTATTGAAAAAAATGCATTTACAATACGTCTACAGCTAAATGGTGGCTCTTGTTTAGCGCCTAAGTGTTTTTTTGATAGAGAGCAAAATAGTTAAGCCTCGTTAGCGGCGGATCTTAGAGCCACATTATTGAGTTGCTGGGCGACTATCGCTTGAGACATGTGCCGCGATTGACCGACTGCCAGCTTAAAGCATCCACAGACACAAAGGAGAGCTAGCCTTAAGATGGAGATCTCCGGCGTCGTTATCTGTCAGCAAACGCAGTTCGGGGATGCCTCTGGTTTAGGCAAAATCAGTGGCGAGTAATTCAGTCTCTCGGGGGAGTGGATACCACCCCCTTGTTTCAAGGACTGGATGGCGATTGTGTCATTGCCCACACTGGGGCTTCGTCTTGTGTGGACAACTCATGACGACGGACGCAAATGGCATACAGGAAGCCGTCAACGGGAATGATCTCTGTTACTGGCCACCCGGGCACCCGGGCACCCGGGCACAATGTTAAGATCAATGCAGACGCAGAGATCATAATATTGTGCCCTGAGCAACAGCACAGCCATGTCATAAGACCGATGATAGAAAAGGTAAAGAGCTAGTCTGCTGGCAGTAGTCAACAAATCGCCGCGGCTACGCTGAGGCCTTAATGTCTGCTTTTTTTCTAGGTCAATAAAAAACCACATACGGGTACCAATTTTCGCAATTTGTTCTTGGACTAAGCCCCTCGCGCGATAGGGTCACTGCACTTATGCACGGTTGTCGATCCAAACAACGTCACCTATAGTTCCAAGGATTATCGACTCAATGTCCACAAAAAGTACCGAGCTCTGACGTTTAAAATACCTGAATTTATCCGTCATTTGGATATATCAGTAGACTGGGAAAATTCACATCAAGGCTAAGCAAATTTGGCATCGCTGAGTGAGTAGATATTAAGGTGAACGGGTAAAAAACATAGATTGAGGTAAACGAAGCCCCAATCGATAAGTCGATAATACCGGCTCCAGCATCAAACCAAATTGCGCTTGATGCGACGGTTCCAGTTTTGTGAATACACCCGCTTATCTCCTTCATAGGCATCAAGCTCTGCATCCAGATAAAAATAAAACTCATCGCAGTGCAATAGGGTACGGGTGACGGTTTCTACTGCCCAGTCCCCTCGCCTAAATCCCCAGCGCCAGAGAGTCTTACCCTTTGCCGACAGGAAGTCATCACTTTGATAGGAATACCACTCTTTGGTGTCGCGCTTGACAATCAGATCAATATCTTCAAGGTGGTAAGTACCGCTGTCGTTAATGACCTCCAAAGTAGACAAGTCCTTATCCAGCTCGCGGATAATCCGCCAATTATGATGTCCCTCCTGAAGTTGCTGCCTGGCACCGCTGGCACAAGCCTCTGGCTCAGGGAAAGATATTGCCTCTTTACGTGGCGCTCGACTAGGCAATATCAAGCGGCTGTAGCCTGTATAAACCTTGATCTGTGCTGACGTCGCTGAAGGCCACGCTAGCGGGAAATAAGATGAGGAAATAGCAATGCAAATACGGTGACCCTTGGGAAAGGTTTGTGCGACACCGTTTAGCTGCACGCTTACCCGATAGCGTTTGTCCGGCTGCAAGGGAGTCGGACTGGCATGGCTATCCCTATGAGTCAGGTTCAACAGACCGTAAGTTACTCGTGAGCTCTTATTGTCCGGATGCACATCTGACAGCCGCACGGCGATCATCGCCTCGGGTTTGCTGGCTGATAATTCCAGCTCAATCACCGCGGCCCCCATGATCTCAAGTGGGGCGTCCAGAGGCTCGCTGGTGAAAACTAACGCGCCGCCTTCTTCTTCACGCTGATCATGGGGAAGATCTGGCATCGTGCTATATGAACACCATTTGCCGGCAAACAGACCGTTACTCAATGGCGACTGCAAACACAGTGCCTGCTGATCAACCTCTGCGTACTGGTCTGCCAGGCGATATTTATCAAGTTTGAAGGCCAGCGTTCCGATATTGGGTGATGGCCAGGACGGCTCACTGACCCAGCGACCATAGCGCTGATGATAAAAAGTTGACGGCGGCATACTGTCAAGCATCCATGCCCGCAACATGGGCTCATCCATAATGCCAGTTTCAATCCCCTTGAGCCATTTATCCCACCAGCGCAGACATTCCTGCAAAAAACCTATCGCCGGACCGGGCACACCAATATGAGGATACTTATGACTCCAGGGGCCAATCAGTCCCTGTCTGGGGCCAGTCAAATTGCTGAGCAGACGAAAAACAGCATTGCTGTAGCCATCAGCCCAGCCGCTGACCGCCATGACCGGGATCTGCACCTTAGAAAAATCTTCGCAGACTGAACCATGCTGCCAGTACGCGTCACGGTGTTGATGATTAAGCCAGGTATCCAACCACAAACCACTGCCTTTAAGTCGCTCAGACCACATGTCCCGCCACTTGTCACCAACAATTTGCGGATCCGGCGGCAGAGAGTTGTAGGCAAACATTGTCGAAGCCCAGGAAAGATTATCACCGAGCAGGCAGCCTCCCATATAGTGCACATCATCGGCATAGCGGTCATCGGTAGAGCAAACGCTGACAATAGCCTTAAGCTGTGGTGGTTGCATTGCAGCAATCTGCAGGCCGTTGAACCCTCCCCAGGAAATACCGTACATGCCGACCCTTCCATTGCACCAGGGTTGTTTGTCCAGCCATTCAATAACCGTAACACCATCGTCGAGCTCCTGCTGCAGGTACTCGTCTATCAGTACCCCCTCTGAATCACCGCTACCGCGTATATCAACACGGATACAGGCATAGCCATGCCGGGCAAAATAGGGATGCATGGTTTCGTCGCGCAATCTGACCCCATCACGCTTACGATAAGGAATATATTCAAAAATAGCCGGTACAGGCGTAGTTTTAGCATCTTCTGGCATCCAAATACGGGCAGAAAGGCGAATGCCATCGGCCATCGGGATCCAGCAATGTTCGATATGTCGGATTTTGTAAGTCTCGTGTTTTTTACCTGTCATATTTCCCCCTTATGATTATCACCCAATTTCATTAGGACAGCGGCACAAGTTCCAGCGGTAAGGCTTGTTGCACATCACGATATTTTTGCAACAGTTCCTGCTCGGTGTCCCCACCGATAAACACTGTTGCGATCTCGTAGCTGTAACTGTCTTGATAATTAAGCTCAGAAAGACGCATTCCCTCATGCACATGCAGCTGAATATCAGTACCCGCGATAGACCGGGTAACGGCCTGCACCTCTTGATCTGTGGGCACCCGATTAACCAGAGCATCTTCATGTGTTCGCCACATAAACTTAGCTGAATACTGGTATAGCCCTTGGCGCCGGGGAAATACAGGCCGTTCCCCCAAGGCCAGAGCCAGCATGACCAAATGATGGGACATACCGTCTACGTTGCGAAATAACGGAGAATGGGACTTGGAAATACGAGTATTGATCTCCAGCAACCAGATATGGTCACTCTCCTTCTCCCAGTAATACTCAATATTGAACGGGCCGTTATCAAAGCCGATAGCCCTAAAAAAGCGATCGGTGACGGCACTCATTTTATCCTGAACACACTGGGGGATTAACGATGGATACTGATAGCGAGAGAAGCTGGAACCATGCTCACCTTCACGTATCGAGTCTACGGCCCCATAAATACATAACTTGCCAGCAAAAACATAGCCCTCAAGGGTACATTGCTGGCCATGGGAGATGAGCCCTTCGGCGATGCAGTGATAGCCATCGATTGCAGCAACTTCTTTCGGCAACTCGGCAAATTGCAGCAAGTAGTTAAACGGCTTGGCAAAGCAGTAGATGTGTTTGCGGATCGCCGTAATTGCCATGTCGAGTTCACTATCATTACGCACCATAAACCCGAGGTGGGATAAAACCGCTTTCACCGGCTTAATCCAGAAAGGATAATCAAGGATGATCTGCTCATGATAATCATTTTTAAAAGGGTCGACAGCACAAAAGTTTGGGATATATTGTGGGATCACCCGGCGTTGCTCCAGCCGGCTCCAATACTTATGTTCACACTTAAGCACGGCTTCAAAGCTCGGAGAAGGCAAGCTTAATGATTGACACAATAAAGGAAGCATCGTGCTAACCGGAAAGTCCAGATAACCAACAATGGCATCTACAGAGCCCGGATAGCATTTCAGTCGCGCAACTGCACCTTCAAAAAGTGATTTGACCGGAAATTCATTTCCTGTCTTTACCTCTGAATATTGATAGAGTTCATGAAAACAATATTCCTGTGCACACGTCAGTGAACGCATTAGAGAAAGGTTGAATTCATCCGCACCAAAAACAAAAATATTTTTCACTTTACGGCCCTCGGTTTTTGTTATCCATTCATTGCCATCAATAACGGCTCTTAACCGGATACCATTTATCTGAACGATATATATGAGAATAGTTGATGCCGGTTTTTTGTCTATAACAGAGGAAATACCAGGTTGGCCTGACCTGAAATCAGATTCAACTATGCAGTGCATAAGCCCTTAATGGCGATAGACTCGGGTATTTTGTAGCTGCGTTATTAGCCAAAGGATGATTGAGCGAGTACCATAAAGAAAAAACCAACTATCTCCAGGAGATATGGCAAAGCCAAATAAAAAGGGACCTACCCGCACCGTTCAGATTTCTTGCTTGCAGTGTAATACAGCGATTTTTAAATATCGTAAGGGAGGCAAGGGCGCGCTGGTAAAGTGCTTTATAGAACGAATTGTAGAGAACCACACCACGACGCCGTGTTTCTGCCCGGGCTGTGGGCGGGCATTTGCCCGAGAAACGATGATCCGAGGGACCCCTGCTTATAAGATCATTGGCGGTAAAGTCCATATGAAATAACACCATGCACCTTATATCAAAACCACTAAAAAAACGCTTTGCCGAGCTTAACGTCCAGGCAAAGGCAGCCATCCATCGCCATCCGCAGTTGGGCATGGCCGAAGAGCTTCAGCAACTGAGTCATGCGGTGACCCCCGCAGACAGTCGCGACAGCTACGGCCAGGGCGGCTCCATTCACGATTTTGAGCAACAGTTAAGTGAATTATTCGCTTCCCCAGGCTGTCTATTTCTTCCTACGGGTACGCTCGCTCAATGTGTCGCTCTTAAGTGTTACAGCGAACAAAGCGGTCGCTCTTGTGTCGGCCTGCACCCTACCTCTCATCTTTTACTCCATGAGCATAGGGCGATTGAGCAGCTGTGGCGTGTAAACGTCACTGAGATGGGTAGGCATCAACACGTTTTAAGCATAGACGACGTGCGCCAGCTTAACCCCGATACGACGGCGGCGATTATCATTGAAACACCCATGCGCGAAATAGGCGGAGTGTTGCCCAGCTGGGAGGACCTGACAATGATGAGAGCCTGGTGCACAGAGCATGATGTAAAAATGCACTTAGATGGAGCCCGCATATGGCAAACCACCGAATTTTATCAGCGTTCCCTTGCCGAAATCGCATTATTGTTTGATAGTATTTACGTCAGCTTCTACAAAGATTTAGGTGGAATTTTTGGTGCCGCATTACTCGGCTCTGCTGAACTCATTGAACAGGCACGAATTTGGGCACGCAGAGCGGGGGGAAACCCGATGACACTTTACCCAGAGGTCATCGCTGCTCGCGCCGGGCTGAAAAAGTATCTAGCACAGATGCCGCAATTCGTTCATTACACCAAGCAATTATGTGTGGCTCTGGGCTCAGCACCGTTGACCATCTTGCCTGAACAGCCTCAGGTCCCTATGTTTCATCTGCAATTTAATATGCACCCGGAAACCTTAGCACAGAAAATCGTAAGCTATGCACAACGCACAGGTATTGTCGTTTTGCCTTTACCACGCTCCGGTAGTGCGCACTCATGTACCTGTGAAATATCTATTGGTGACCATGCAATTGCCCACCCCCCCCTGTATTGGACCAAACATATTCAAGCTTGTTTAGCCCAAAAATACTGAGTTTTGCACGGTGTAGTTACGCCATTTAGGGTTTTCAGATAAGCTTTTCCGGCCTTCGAAATAAAGCTTTTTAGAGTCCGGATGGAATGGCTAATGCTGCGCCGTTCACATGAGTCACTTCCCCCATGTATTGGGCTGATTGATGAGTTGAAACCTCAGTATTCTTACTTTTTTAGAGCAAAATAAACACATAATCATCATCCAAAAAATGTAATTTTCAGAGCGGGTTTGCACAACAGGAAGAGGCGCTCTTTTTTTACCGGAAATGATGTGGAAACCAAGCAAGCATGGAAATATGTATTGTCATTTTATGAAAAATGACGTTTATTCTACCTCTACTCATAAGCCTTGCAGCCTAATTTGATTTTTTATTAAGGTCCCCAGTGAACAATTTATTTAGTGCATTGAAATTAAAATCCCATCAAGATGATAAAGATCACTCTACAATTCACGAGTGTCTGAAGTTTGTTAATGACATCCTCGACACCGCTAATGACGTCATTATCATCTGCGAAGCAGAGCCTATTGATAATCCTGGCCCCCGTATTGTTTATGTCAACGACGCATTTATAAAAACAACAGGTTACTCGGCTGAAGAGGTGCTTGGAAAAACCCCCAGGATCCTTCAGGGCCCCAAGACTGACCTTGTTACGCTAGGGCGAATACGTGACGCTTTAAAAAAGTGGCAACCCATTTGTGTCGATGTGCTCAATTACACAAAGAACGGTGACGAATTTTGGGCAAGTCTTTCCATCTTTCCGATAGCCAATGAAAAGGGCTGGTTTACCCATTGGATTTCTGTCCAACGCAGTATTAAAGATAATAAGCAGCACGAGGCCGAATTGTTGTTAGCAAAGTCTGAGCTCATGCTTGCCAATCAAGCACTCACCTTTCAAAATGAAGAAAAAGCCAAGCGCGCTGCTGAGCTCGTGCTTGCCAATCAAGAACTCACCTTACAAAATGAAGAAAAAGCCAAGCGCGCTGCTGAGCTCGTGCTTGCCAATAAAGAACTCACTTTTCAAAATGAAGAAAAAGCCAAGCGCGCTGCTGAGCTCGTGCTTGCCAATCAAGAACTCACCTTTCAAAATGAAGAAAAAGCCAAGCGCGCTGCTGAGCTTGTGCTTGCCAATAAAGAACTCACCTTTCAAAATGAAGAGAAAGCCAAGCGTGCTGCTGAGCTCGTGCTTGCCAATAAAGAACTCACCTTTCAAAATGAAGAGAAAGCCAAGCGTGCTGCTGAGCTC
>JBLHIW010000105.1:0-11904 GCA_047618055.1 Paraglaciecola sp.
CACGGTTTGCCGTTGTGCGTTACGGTAATGGGGTGGGCTCCCGTGGTTCGGTGGTGCCCTTTTATCGTAAGCTATTGGCTGAGGGCAAAACGACACTTCCGGTGACTCACACAGAAATGACGCGTTTTTGGATCACCCTGGATGATGGGGTCGAGTTTGTGGTGCAGAACTTCCAACGTATGCAGGGCGGTGAGATCTTTGTACCTAAAATTCCCTCAATCAGAATTTTGGATCTGGTAGAAGCGATGAGTGGCACTAGAGAGTATGAATTGGTGGGTATTCGCCCAGGGGAAAAATTGCATGAAGTGATGGTGCCAGAAGAAATGGCTCATCATTCTCTGGAATTTGATGATCACTATGTGATCACGCCGTCTATTGTATTTTTTGAGAAGAACATCAATTACCGTACCAATAAGCTGGGACAAGTGGGACAAACCGTGACGGATAAATTTGAATATCACTCGGGAAAAAACCCACGATTCCTCTCCATTGAAGAGCTTCGAGCCTTGGATAAAGCGACGTTATAATGCTTAGTAAATCATGATCCCCTACGGTAAACATCAGGTTGACGACGAGGACATTGCTGCGGTTGTCGACGTGTTATGTAATAAATTTTTGACTCAGGGATCGTTGATCCCTGAATTTGAGCAGGGGCTGTGTGAATACAGTGGCAGTCAGTTTGCGGTAGCGGTCAATAGTGGTACATCGGGACTGCATATCGCCTGTTTAGCGGCAGGCGTTGGGGCCGGGGATCTTGTTTGGACCGTACCCAATTCTTTTGTGGCCTCGGCCAATTGCGCCCTTTATTGTGGAGCGGCTATCGATTTTGTTGATATTGACCGCCAAACCCGAAATATGAGTCTGGATGCACTTCAGCAAAAATTTGTTGAGGCGCTTAAAAATAATAAATTACCCAAAGCTCTTATCGTGGTTCACTTCGCAGGTTTAAGCTGTGAGATGCAGGCTATCCAGGCCCTGTGTCAGCAGCATAAGGTGATCCTTATTGAGGATGCGGCACATGCTTTTGGTGGTCGTTATCAGTCAGAAAAAATTGGCAGCTGTCAATATTCTGATATGACGGTACTCAGTTTTCATCCGGTTAAGTCTATGACCACGGCTGAGGGTGGGGCAGTGCTGAGTAATAGTGAGCACTTTCATCATAAGCTGCAGTTGTTTGCTAAGCATGGGGTGACCCGTGAGCAAGAGTTTATGTCTGAGCCCAGCCATGGGCCCTGGTACTATCAACAAATTGAACTGGGTTACAATTATCGTCTGAGTGATTTACATGCGGCCCTTGGCATCTCCCAGCTTAAAAAGCTGGATGATTTTATCCACAAACGGACTGCGATTGCCC
This sequence comes from Paraglaciecola sp., assembly GCA_047618055.1. Classification (GTDB taxonomy): domain Bacteria; phylum Pseudomonadota; class Gammaproteobacteria; order Enterobacterales; family Alteromonadaceae; genus Paraglaciecola. The sequence continues at coordinate 1,355 of JBLHIW010000105.1, forward strand.
AGCGTTATCAGGCCTCGCTTGAAGACCTGCCCCTGATTTTACCGCCAATACATGAGGGTTCACACAGTGCCTGGCATCTGTATATGCTTGAGTTGCAAGGGCATGATCGTCTTAGCATATTTGAAGCCTTGCGGCGCAAGGGCGTGGGGGTCAATGTCCATTATATTCCTATTCATTTGCAGCCCTATTACCAGGGTCTTGGTTTTAAAGCGGGAGACTTCCCCAATGCTGAAATTTTTTATCAAAATGCCCTAACTATTCCTATTTTTCCCGGCATGACGGCCGATGAACAAGACAAGGTGATTCAAAGCCTAAAAGAGGTGTTAGTTTGAAGGTTGACGTAAAATGAATCTGGCGATTATTCCGGCTCGGGGGGGCAGTAAGCGTATTCCCGGTAAAAATATCAAAGCATTTGCCGGTAAGCCCTTGATCGCTTATTCGATAAAAGCCGCCCAGCAATCCGGATTGTTTGAGCAAATCATCGTCTCTACCGACAGTGAAGAGATCGCTGATATTGCTCGTCAGCTTGGTGCTAATGTGCCTTTTATGCGACCGGATTTTTTGTCTGACGACTACACCGGCACTTCTGCTGTGGTCAAGCACGGCATTGAATACTGTCAGCAGCACTATTTTGAGCCTGACTTTACCTGCTGCATTTATGCCACCGCACCGTTTATTCAGAGCGACAAACTTGAAGAGGGCTTTAGTCGCTTGCAAGCTAGCCCGGATAAACATTTTGCGTTTTCCGTAACATCCTATGCTTTCCCCATTCAGCGTGCGATTAGTTTAAAAAATGGCGGAGTAGAGCCTTTTCAACCAGAGAATATGGCCAAACGTTCCCAGGATTTGCTTGATGCCTACCATGATGCCGGGCAGTTTTATTGGGGGCACTCCAGTGCGTTTTTATCCGGTAAAGGCACTTTTTCACCACAGAGCATTCCTATTATTTTACCCCGTCATTTGGTGCAAGATATTGACACTGCCGAGGATTGGCAACGGGCGGAGCTCATGTATGAAGCTTATGTGAGAGGACTGCGTTGTGGACAATGAGCAGGCAAACAAGGAAATAGATATTAAAACAAAACAAAAAATATTACTCATTCGTATGCTTAAGGCCGGCGATGTTGCCTGCATAGGTCTGCCGGCACTGCGCTTTTTCCAGCAGAAATTTCCCGATGCCGATGTGCACTTTCTAAGCTACGCACAAGGCGCCGATTTGATACGACTGGCAGAGCCTCAGACACATGTGCTTAGTTTGCCTGCCGGCCAGTGGCCGAACGAACTATTGCCCGCGATGGAAACCTTTCTCGGTCTGGCTGAACAAATAGTCGGTGAAGCCTATGAGCAGATTGTTAATCTCGACACGGCCTTTATGCCTTGTTTACTCGCCCGATTTCTAAAAGATGCCGGGGAAAACCTATCGGGTAATTTACTCAATATCTCCCTTGGTGAATTGATCAAGCAGTTTCAACAACAGAGCTTACAGCCTGAATATGTAAGCCATATCTCTGAGTATATGGACAGCACGTTCTTCAGTATGCCCCGGTGGCAAAGTAACTGGTGGGAAAGTGCCTACCTGCCAGATCATGGTTATCCAGAATTTTACTTGGGAAATTGCTGCAGTTTTAGTGGCATTGACATGAATTGGAACATTGCTATTTCGCCCGATAGTGCCCTGCAAAATGCCAGCAAGGGTAAAAAAGTCATCGCCCTGTGCATCAGCGATGCAGACGATGGTTTTGCTTACCCCCATGCTCAGGACTTACAAATGGCCCTTGAAAAACAAGGCTACTACGTTTGGTCAGACTTGGATCCAAAGCAAGACCTAAGTATTAGTCACTTGTTAGCCAAGCTAAAAGCCTCTGATCTAGTGGTTTGCAAGGCGGGAGACAGTCAGTGGTTCGCCAGTGCAGTGGGCTGTCCGACATTGATTATTACCGCGACGGCTGAGCCGCTGACCTTAATGCCAGACTATGCCACTGATCCTACCCTGGTATGCCCCATCCATGCCCCGAGTGCATTATTAACGGCAAGCGGCCCATCGTTTAGTAAAAAATGCCTGTGTGACAAGGCCCAGGATCTGGCCGAAAGTATCGATTCCATTCTTATTCAAGGGGTGAGTGCCAACGATGATTCGTGAACACACTAAAGACGCCATCGTCATTGACGATTTTACCCTTGGTAAAGGGCATCCCCCTTTTGTTATTGCCGAACTCAGTGGTAATCACCAGCAAAGTCTAGACTTAGCCATGGGGATGGTAGAGGCGGCCGCTAAGGCCGGTGCCCACGCAATCAAACTGCAAACTTACACTGCTGATAGCATGACTCTGGATGTTGCATCGGATGATTTTGTGATCCAGGAGCAAGACAGTTTGTGGAAAGGGGAAAAGCTGCACGGCCTTTATCAAAAGGCCGCCACCCCCTATGCGTGGCACAAACCCTTGTTTGATAAAGCCCGATCCCTTGGCATGAGTGCCTTTAGTTCGCCTTTTGATGAAGACGCGGTGGATTTTCTGGATAGTCTGCACGTGCCCTGCTTTAAAATTGCCTCGTTTGAGTTAACCGACTTGCCTTTGATCGCCAAGGCGGCCTCTAAGGGCAAGCCCCTGATTATGTCGACCGGCATGGCAAGCCTGGCTGAAATTGAGCAGGCAGTGGGCACCGCTGAACAGGCCGGTTGTCGACAAATTATATTATTAAAATGCACCAGTACCTACCCCGCGTTGGCCAGTAATACTAACCTCAATACTATCCCTCACTTGTCTGAGGCCTTTGGCTGTCAGGTTGGCTTGTCAGATCATACTGCGGGCATAGGTGCGTCCGTCGCGGCTATAGCCTTAGGCGCGACCGTGATTGAAAAGCATTTTGTATTGGACCGAAGTGCGGGTGGAGTGGATGCTGAATTCTCCCTGGAGCCAGCTGAGCTGGCCTTACTGGTGACAGAGAGCAAGCGCGCTTGGCAAGCCATGGGGGAAGTCCGTTATGGCGGCAGTGCAGCAGAAGAAAAGTCTAAACAATACCGCCGCTCCATTTATGTCAGCCAGGATATAGCAGCCGGTGAGGTGTTAAACGCCGATAATCTGCGCGTTGTCCGTCCCGCGTTTGGTTTGGCACCCAAACACTGGGATCAAGTTCGGGGAAAAGTTGCCAAGTGCGCATTGACTAAGGGCACGGCCTTAAGCTGGGAGCACATTGTATGAGAACTGCCCATCTTAATCCTGTGCATTGTATCGGCTAGTTAAGATGAATATTCTATTTCGGGTAGATGCGAACTCTTCGATTGGTATGGGGCATTTAATGCGCTGTTTGGCGCTGGCCCAGGCACTTGATAAATGGAATATACAGTCATTTTTTGCCGTTGATAGTTCCACCCAGGCATTGTGCAAGAGCCGCAGAGATTGGTGTGGTGAAATTTTACTATTGCCTGAGCATATTGAGGCGACTGCAGAAACCGCTTGGATTGAAAAAATGCTCATAGATCAGCAAATTGATGCCCTGGTATTGGATGGTTATCAATTTGGCCAAGCTTATCGGCAAGGCTTATCAAGATTAAACTGCCCCCTTATCCTGTTTGATGATAATAATGAGTCGGGAGCGCTATACGCCAAGCTGGTGATAAATGGGGCTGAAAATGCACCCGCTCTGGGCTATCAACAAACCGCTCCCGCTGCCGATTATTGCCTGGGCGCACAATATCGTGTCTTGCGTCAGGAGTTTATTCACCAGATCCCCAGTCAATGGCAAGCACGGCACTTACTTACCCTGTGTATGGGGGGCAGTGATCCAAAGCAGCTCAGCTTACCCTTACTGAAGGCCCTGGAAGCTCAGGGGTTTACCGGCCCTATTTGCCTCATAACTGGGGATGCATATCAGGGTCTCGCCCAGCTACAAAGTGTTCTCCAACACAGTGCCATGACGGTGCAGCATATTCATAACTGCCAAGTTATGGCGAGTGTGTTTAGCCAATCCCGACTGGTAGTATCTGCTGCCGGAGGAAGCCAATTCGAGTTGCTCGCCTGTCAAAGCCCCAGCGTTTTGCTGGTGGTGGCGGATAATCAAGTTAATGCCACGTTGCAGGCGGCTCAGCAAGGCTGGTGTGAGATGGGTGATTTACGCAGTGAAGTCAATTTTAAGGCTTTGGCTAAGCAAGTTGCTGCGCTCTGGGCAGACGAAAAAAGCTTGAGAGCGATGCATCAGCAAGCTCAAACCCATAGTGATGTACAAGGTGCCGAACGCGTAGTGAGGGCAATCATTTCCCTGCTACAAAGAGATAATCTTCCGGCGCAAGGGGGAAATTAATGACCTTATCTGGCTATCAAGTCATACTCACCGAAGTCTGCGAAGATGATATTGAGTTTATCCGCCAATGGCGAAACGATCCCGGTGTGAGCCAGTACATGTTGTCTCAACAGATTATCAGCGCCGAGCAACAGCGGGCGTGGTTTAATAAAATTCAGCGGGATGATAGCCAGCAACATTTTGTTATTCATTATAAGGAGCAGGCCATTGGGGTGGCAAATATTAGAGCCTGTTACCCCGGAGAATCCCTGAAAACAGCGCGGGCGATTGAACCTGGCTTGTATATCGCCACGGAAAAATACCGTAACAATATTCTGGCTTTTGCACCGACTCTGGTACTGAACGACTATTGTTTTGACGATCTGCCTTGCACGGAGCTAATAGCAGTGGTGAAAGCAGATAACCTAGCCGCATTAAATTATAATCAAAAATTAGGCTATCGGATTGAAAAGCATAAGGAAAAAACAGAAGCGTTAGTTGAAATAAGGCTTAACAAAGCTGACTATCAGCAACATACTGTGCAACTTAAAGCCTTACTTTGCCGCTAGTACAACTATTTTACCTGGCTAGTGTTCATCCTGGAATGGGGTCGTAGCGAGAGCGTTCCAGAGGTATAAGATGGATACTACAAGATGTAGGCGTTTAGTCAGTCTAAATAACTATATCTTGCGATGTTCAGATTGTGCTGCTGGGACGTTCACAGTAGACATTCATTTCAGGATGGACACTAGCTAATAACGGATAAGAGAAACTGCAATGGGTACCACCGAACAACTGCACACCGTCTTTGCTGAGTCCCTTGGTATAGGCTTAGCACAAGTAGTCGATTCACTGGGCTACAACAGCATTCCCCAGTGGGACTCCACGGCGCATATGATTTTAATCGCCGAGCTGGAAAATAGCTTTAAGGTGATGCTCGATACAGACGATATAATAGATATGAGTTCAGTCGCCATGGCCAAAGAGATCCTTGGGAAATACGACATTGAGTTTTGATGCTAAGGGATAAATGTATTCTTGTTACCGGCGCCAATCGTGGGATTGGCGCCGCCACCGCGCGCCTGTGCGCCAAATACGGTGCCCGCTTGTTTATCGCCGGGCGAGATGCTCCCTCATTACATAGCTTAGCTGAAGCCCTAGGCCGTGAGACCCATAACACCGTGACGCCTTTGGTTTATGATGTATGTGATGAATTGGCAGTTAAACAAGCCTTTAAGGATATCCAGCAAAGCACAGGCAAGTTAGACGGCTTGGTTAACAATGCAGGGCTGATGCTTGATGCCGGGTTAGCGATGACCCGTTTAAAGGATTTGCAGCAGCAACTTAACGTTAATACCGTGGCCGCCTATCAGCACGCCCAATTGGCCAGTCGCTTAATGAGTCGACAGGCTACGGGATCTATGGTCAACCTATGCTCTGTGGTAGGCGAACAGGGCAGTGCCGGGCAAAGCGCTTACGCCACCAGTAAGGCTGCGCTCAGTGGTATGAGCAAGTCACTGGCTAAAGAACTGGGTAGTTTACATATCCGGGTCAACGGGGTGGCACCGGGCTTTATTGACACCGACTTAGTGGCCCACTATTCGGATGAAACACGCCAGCAGGTGCTGAACAACATCGCCTTAAAGCGAGCAGGGCAGGCAGATGAGGTGGCCGAATTGATCTGTTTCTTATTGTCCGACAAAGCCAGTTATATTACTGGGCAGATTATTGCTATCGATGGCGGCATTAGACTTTAAGCTTAGTGTTGAGAACAGCACATTGTGTGGTAATACATCAGTCAAGAGAGGGTAGATGTTCTTCAATTTATTAAATCAATCCTCGCAGGCTATCGCTGCTATTGAGGGGGATAACAGGCTCACTTACGCCGAGTTAGAGGCCAGGTGTGTGGATTTTTCCGCTAAGCTGGCTAAGCCTCGTCAACTGATTTTTTTAAAAGCCCACAATAATATCCCTAGCCTGGTGGCTTACCTTGCAGCATTGAGAAGCCAGCATCCTATTATGTTACTCAGTCCCGATATTTCTCAGGGCCAATTAGATAGTTTGATCCAGATTTATCAGCCTAACGTGCTGATTGAAAATCTAAGTATTACTCACTTGCATGCCAGGCCCATAGACTTGTCAGACGAACTGGCCATATTGTTATCCACTTCAGGCTCAACGGGCTCCGCCAAGCAGATTGCCCTAAGCGCACATAACTTGCAGGCCAATGCTCGCTCAATTTGTGCTTATTTACCGATCCGGCCAGATGATCGTAGCGTGACGACCCTGCCTTTTTTCTATTCCTACGGTTTGTCGGTGATCAACAGTCATTTACTGGCGGGCGCTTGTATCGTATTCACTGGCCATTCCTTGGTTAATCGGGAGTTTTGGCGCTTATTTAAACAGCAACGAATTACCAGCTTTGCTGGCGTGCCCCACAGTTATGAAATATTGTTGAAACTGCGTTTTACGGGAATGGAGCTGCCTTCTCTGCGTTATTTTACCCAGGCTGGCGGTCGTCTTTCTCCTGCCTTGGTCGAGGAAATAGCAGACTATGCTTGTGCTCAGCACAAGCAGTTTTTTGTGATGTACGGGCAAACTGAGGCGACCGCACGGATGGCCTATTTGCCGGGTGACAGGGCGAAGCTTAAGCCTGCATCAATTGGCCGCGCTATTCCAGATGGACAGTTGTTGCTGCAAGATGAACAAGGACAAAAAATCACCGGTCACGGACTGCCTGGCGAATTAGTCTATCAAGGGCCAAATGTCATGTTGGGTTATGTTGCTTCCTGTACTGACCTAGGTACATTCAAGGCACCGGAATACCTTCTCAGTGGTGATATCGCTTACCGTGATGAGGATGGGGATTTTTTTATCACCGGCCGTCTAAAGCGTTTTGTTAAGTTACTTGGCCAGCGAATAAGTTTAGACGAGGTTGAGCAATGGCTGGCTGAATTAGGCCATGAGACTTACTGTTGTGGTGACGATAAGGGATTAATCGTCGCCGTGTCCGCTGGCTCATCGACAACCGCTGTGGAGCAGGACAAACTCCCTGATGATAATAAGGGGCTAAATACCTTGCTTTGCAAACGACTTCAGTTACATCACAGCCTGATCCAATGTTTAGTTCTGGATGGCTTACCGCTAACGGCTAGCGGAAAAAAGGATTATCAGCAGGTGCTTAGACTCGCCGCGAAACAGGCGGATGGCTTACCGGGTAATCAACATGGGTGATAGCTATGGGCAATACCTGAACTTAGTTGAAGGCTTATTTCAACAGCCCGTTTATGGTTTGCCGCAGACAGAGAAAGAGGCCGTGCTAATGCCCGTACTCAATAGCCTGCATCAGCATCATCAAACTTGTTGTGAGTCCTATCACAATATTGCCAGTGCAAACGAACAATGCTCCGCCGCAGACAATATAGCAGAGTTACCCTATTTAGCCGTGCGACTATTTAAGCATCTGGCGCTACGCTCTGTCCCCCAAAGTGAAATATTTAAAACCCTGCAATCCTCCGGCACCACCGGGCAAAGCCCAGCCCAGATACTTTTAGATAAGGATACTAGCGCCAGACAGTCCAAGGCCCTGGTGAAAATTCTCCAGGCGTCTATCGGTAAGCAGCGTTTGCCCATGTTGATCATCGACTCCCCCGCAGTGTTAAAAGACACATCTCTTTTCAGTGCGCGGGGCGCGGGTATTCAAGGCCTGGCGTTTTTTGGCCGTGATCATACTTATGCTCTGGATGACCAGATGCAAGCTGATTGGCCGGTCATTAATGCCTTCGCCGAGAAATATGCAGGGCAGCCCGTATTGATTTTTGGTTTTACGTTTATGATTTGGCTACATTTTATTCAAGCCTTAGCTCAGCGTAATACATCTTTGCCCTTTGAACAGGGCATACTGCTGCATAGCGGGGGCTGGAAAAAACTAGAGGAAAGTAAAGTTGATAATGCCGCATTTAAGCGAACGATTTACCAAACCCTCGGGGTGAAGCAGGTCTATAATTTTTACGGCATGGCCGAGCAGGTCGGTTCGGTATTTGTCGAGTGTGAGCACGGCCATTTGCATGCGCCGATGCTGGCCGATGTGATTGTGCGTGATCCTTATTCTCTGGCACCCTGTCAGGTCGGTGAGCAAGGCTTGATCCAGGTTTTGTCGGTGCTGCCCAGTAGTTATCCGGGCCACAGTTTATTGACTGAAGACTTAGGAATGTTACTGGGCATTGATGACTGTCTGTGCGGGCGCAAAGGTAAACATTTTAAAGTTTCTGGCCGTTTACCTAAAACCGAGGTGCGCGGCTGCAGTGATACGCACGGTGGAGCAGGGCAATGAGCGGAGCAGCACAGTGAAGGACTTAAGGGTACTTGCCCCCAAGACATTGGGGGGCCCTCAGCAGATATTTTCCCTCGCGCCCCTGTCAGTTTTCGACCCTCTTATTTTACGTTTTATCCAGCGTCTTTCTGCTTGCTTGCTAAAAGGCTCGACATACAAACATCTACCCGAATTGGTGGCCCTGGGTTTTTGGTTGCGCGGCGCAAATATTAACAACATGGTGGTTAAAGACACCGGGGTGATAAACAAAGCCTTAGGTACGGTTATACATTTCACCCCAGCCAATGTAGATACCATGTTTGTCTATAGCTGGGTATGCTCCATGTTAATGGGCAATAATAATATTGTGCGGGTGGCCAGTGCCGAGTCACATGCCAAAGATGTATTGCTGGAATTATTAGATCGGCTTATGAGCCAGGCCGAGCACACAGACATTGCCAAACGTAATGCCTTCGTCACCTATGCAAAGGCGTCGGACTGCAGCGCAGTGCTAAGCCTGCAAGCGGATGCACGGATCATTTGGGGCGGGGACGATAGCGTCAATGCTATTCGCGCCTTGCCATGTAAACCTCGCTGCCGGGATATCACCTTTGCCGACAGGTATTCGGCGGCACTGATCAACGGTGGGGAATTGGATTCCCAGAACAAGATTACAAAATTGGCAAGCTTACTGTGGAAAGATACCCAACCCCATGGCCAGCAGGCATGTTCCTCACCCAGAGTGGTGTTTTGGCTGGGTGATACTGGCCTGCAACGGCCGCTGTTTGAGCAGGTTGACGCCTTAGCAACGAAAAAAGCGATCCCTGTCAACCAATTGAATAATCATTTAGTCACCAGTCAACTGCTGCAAAGTGAGGGAGCAGCGGCCAGGCCCCTGGTACAAAACGGCATATGCGCCTTACCCGTCTCTTCATTAAATGAAAAAATGTTAGCGTGGCATTCAGGTTCTGGCCTGTTTCTTGTATATCAGATTGATAGCGTCGAACAATTGGCGGCACTGGTTGACGACAAATTACAAACCCTAAGTTATTGGCAGATTGAAAAGAACAGCCTGTTAAAGCTTGCTCAAACCCCGTCGATAAAAAGCATAGATAGAATTGTTCCTCTAGGACAGGCATTAGATTTTTCAACTGACTGGGATGGTTATGAATTGTTATCGCAATTATCCCGAAAAATCCAAGTACTGTGATCGTTGAAACCCTGGGATAATTGAAACGCTGGGAAAAATCTCACACGGTGAGATATACATGTGAGTAGAGGCGAAAAGTTGAAACAAAAAATTGTCATTTTTGGTGCGGGTCAGGCCGGTATAGCAGCGCTGATTAATCTGCGAGGAAAATATCAGCCTGTGGCATTTTGTGACAATGACGCAAACAAGGTTGGGACTCAGCTGCAATCGCTGCCGATTATTTCCCCGCAACAATTGCAAAGTACTAAATATGATCTGTTGATGATTGCTAGTGAGTATTTTGAGCAAATTCAGCAACAACTCGAAGGTGATTTCGCCATCCCTTGCGAGAGAATTAAGGTGCTTAGTGCCTCACAAATAAAGTCATTTCATTTTGGTGACAGTCAATCTGCTAAGGATAAGGCGGAGCAAATCTTATTTATCTTATGCAATGTATTTAAATCATGTGATATTAAATATCATATCGATGCGGGGACCCTGTTGGGTATTTATCGAGACAATGCACTTATACCCTGGGATGACGATCTGGATTTTGCGGTGCCCAGTGATATGCTGGATAAGATTAGAATAAATGAGCAACAGATCCTTTCCGCTCTGCAATCGGTCACTCAAACAAGCTGGAAATGCACCGAATTATTTGCGGAAAATGATTTTGGTTTGGTTAAGCGCGGCGCAAGCAGAAGTTTCAAGTTGGAGGCGATAGGAACAAGCCGAGCGCTACCCTTGATTGACTTTTTTGTAAAATACTTA
>JBLHIW010000106.1:0-11646 GCA_047618055.1 Paraglaciecola sp.
TAACTAATGGAGAACTGTCGTACACAGGCAGGCTCGGTCATCATTCGTTAGGTGTAAAAAAAGCTGACACACTTATCAGCGATAAATTATTGAAATAGTATCAATAATGGCTTGTCTATTTCTTAAAAAGCCACCCTCAATAAAATGCGTTTACACTTAAAAAAATAACATTTCCTCAACAGAAAGGCTCCTTCAAATACGCTTGTAAACCCTTAAAGTAGGAGCTCAGCTATATTTTCCAACAAACATCTAATACCGATATAAATTATAATTTGCTCTTCTTGCCAATAAAATTCCAGCTGATCTTTTATAAAAACCTCACTTTATTGCCCAGCGGTACACTCTATATTCTCTGCAAAATGCCGTCAAAATATGTAAAAAATCCTGACACTGCACCGCATGCAACCAGAAACGATCACCCAGTTTATCAACTATTATCAGCCATGTGACTGACTCCTGATCCCTCGGAGAAGCCGGATCAAATTATAAAGACATATATGGACGCTCCCGATATGTCTTTATAATTGAAGAGCTAAATAGTTAAAAGGCCCGAATAGCACGCAATCTTATATCTTTGTAGTATTTTCGTCCGTGGTACTGCACACCCTTTTCGAAGTCCATTATCCATGCAATGTCCTGCCACCGTTGCGATGAACTCCAATAGGCGTGACTTTCAAAACCTCCTAAACCATGGACATGCAAATTGCGATACATAAGGTCTAACTCATATTGGGAGGGCAGGAACCAATCAGCGAAGCCGTTCACGCTATACCCAATGGTCAGATTCGCTGCTACATGTTCTTTATCGCCATGTTGCGGCTCAATACTGCACGTATGCGCGCCAATAAGGTCGGTGTTAGCTTGGCCGTTGCCTATAGCTGTGCCAAAGGCACCGGGCACGGTTTCGCCATAACATCCCCATTCAACATGATTACCACCGTCCTGGTCTTGCGGGGCCGCTTCCAGACCATGTAGCCCGCCCTTGGTGGTATGAAATACCCAGCCGCCGGCCGGGCCCACGTCACCTATTCCATAGAGCATGTCAGGGCACCCACCTTGCGTCCATGTGGGCTGGCCATCGCAAAAGGATAAACTATCGGCATCTTCAGTCGGAGCCGTTATCATTATCCATGCATTACCATTCCAGTACTCCATGTCGCCTTCAAAAGCGCCATCATACCTCACGCCGTCAGCACCGTTTTGGCCATCAACACCATTTATGCCTGGCGGCCCTGGGGAACCGGCATCGCCTGTTGCACCGTCATTACCGGCGGGACCTGTTGAACCTGCATCGCCTTTATCTCCCTGAGGGCCGAGCGTGAGTTCAATTTTTTTAATGTCCTCTGTTAATTGTATATCTGCGGCTTTTCTTTCTGTCCTCTCAGCGTCAAGCTCTTCACTGGTCGGTTTTTTGCTTAATAGGTTATCAACGTCTGCCCATGCAACAGGGGAAACTAGGGTGCCAAGAAATATTAACAGCAGGCCGTATTTGTTGTTTTTTTTCATAGAAAATCCTTTCTTTATTATTTTAGTTATGTCGGAGATAGTTTAAGCAAAAATAACACCAAAAATATAATACTTATTAATTTCAATAAAGTATCAGCAAAATATCAGCACATCCAAAATAACATACCTGCCAAAATCAGCAAACCACTCCATTATTAAGTCATTGAAATGCGTGCTTATTAGATGGTAAAGGTATTAATTTTTTCAATGACGGGCTGATTTAGTGAGAAATTGACGGGATGGCTTGGTCTGCCGAGTTCGCAGATGTGATTAGGCCCCCTTATCAGAGGTTTTTTGGGGGGGATCGTTATTTTGGCTGGTGATACTGGACTTCAGCCCGTTTGAATTCATTCTTCATTAGATCTGCCCCGGCGGCATAACAAAAGTGCTTTTCAAACGCAGTGGTTAGGGTTAACCACTGCTGTGAGTCTAAGCCTAAGCGTTCCAGAATGGGGCTGTGGCTGCTGTCAATATACCCTGTTGTATCTTCACGAATGGGTCTGCCGGTGGTGTCCACAGATTCGCAGTCGTATTTAAGTTGGTAGGCTATTCCCTTGGGCATATCTTGTCTGCGGTTGTTGTTCTGATAGCCGTTATCATGGCTGTCCTGTTAATTTGTCTATACAAGATTAAAAACGTCATTCATGCTGAAAATCAGCAAGAAGGGGCAAGTAGTGAGTTGACATCACGGGAACGTCCATACATGTCTTGTTGGGTTTGAACCGCCAAAAACCACATAATTACTTTAATTAAGTTTGTGACTGGATATCTATTTGTAAGGGCTATCCAAGCAACTTGAGGTCACTTGGTTATATGACCTTGGCTTGCTCACATCTTTCGTGGAATAATAAATGAAAGCCAAAAAATGGATCAGTTTTGAAAATTGCTATTGTCGGCAAAAAAAAGCACCTACCGATTGGCAGGTGCTTCTAGAATGATTTTTAACTAAATTAAGATTAGGAGCAATTAAAAGCCCGCAGAGGCGGGCTAGTCAGTATGAGTTCTGTTTACGCTTTCTTGCGTCTTGAGAAGCAAATGCCAGCGAGTCCAAGGCCGAATAGAGCGAGAGTGGCGGGGGCGGATACTTGTACTTGTCCTGTTGTCGACGTCTCACCGCTCAAGAGCAGAGAGCCTATTCGGGTAACTCCAGCTGTTGCATTTTGAGTCAGGCTCCCTATACCGTCGTTAAGAAAACCGGTGGTTAGTTCAGCCATCGAAAATGTGTACGACCATGCATCCGGTCCCGGCGACGACGTGCAGGCACTGCTTGAAACACATTCCGCGACCAGAATCCCATCGAGGAGCAATGTCAAAGGACCGCTGGTTGAGTTCTGGCTGTTCCCCCAGGTTCCAGATATGGTAGCTGATGTGACCTCTTCTCCTAAAGGCACAGCAAATAGGAAGTCACCGATAGCTCCGTTGCCCCCATTCACTTCAGGTAACGTTGCTGAAATCAGGGTCGCGTTTGCCGCCATTGGTAAGATGAAGGCAGTAACTAAGGCCGTACCAACGACAGCTGCTTTTAAAAATTTAATATTCATTTGATATTTCCTTTAATCCTTCCGTGAAAGGTGGTTACAAAAAGCGGTGTAGAGGTAAAATAAAACGTTGTTTATCACACCATTGCAGTAGCTGATGCAATAATCTAGCCACTTTAATAATATATAATAATTTCAGATAGTTAACTCGTGTTGTGGGTTAAATTTTTTTTACAATTTTTCTAAATTTCTAAAATTGTAAAAAAAACTGACGCTAACACTTAGAAATGCCGGCATTAATCACCTAAATATCAGCTTTACACAACACTGACACATGAAAAAAAGACATGATATTGAAGGCTGTGGGGGTGGTTAAGTGTTGCACAAAGCTTAGCAGCTCTTACTCTACAAGGCAGGCAGTGTGGTGCCTGGGGGCCATCTGCGTAATAATCTTGGCAGTGATGGGTGGTAGCTAATGTGCCCATGCCGTAAGCAGAGATAAACCACTTTACCAAGGTAGGTTCTATCACTATTCGTTAGGTGTAAAAAAACCTGACACATTTTAAGGATAAGCTGTTGATATGTGTAAAATAATTATCGGCCTGCTGTTTTATTCAGTCTTCCCCAATAAAAAATCGTTAATCTCATAAAAATAATATTTCCTCAGCAGATAAAGGCGCTTAAAAAACCTTGTAAGTCTGTAAAAATAGCGGTTCAGCTATGTTGTTTAATCAATATCTCATCCCTATATAATTTATAAACTTGCTCTGCTTACCGACAAAAGCCGGTTTATTAGCCATAGAAACCACCCTTTTATTGAGTAATTTATTGGTCGGTAATACCCCTAAAAAACGGAATTTAAATGTGTAAAGAAACCTGTCACTTCACCGTGCGCATGAATGAATTAATTCTGAATTGAACGGATATTATGGATAAAGTCGACTTAAATTACATAGCCACCCACAATAATGCTAAAGCCGTGTCCTAACTTGGAGAAATCAATGGTAATCAATGGGGTCTAATCAATGGGGTCAGTGACGTTGATTTATCAAAAAACCAAAGGCCCCTTCACATTACTCCTAAGTCAAAGTGAGTTATGTATTCTAATGCTCTTCGAAGGAAATATAGATGGCCATTTTCATAGCACGCCCTGAGTATTCGTTAGTGAGCAAAGGGTACTCGCCACAACGAAAGAAAAGGGGTAATTATTGAAATGGTGATGGCACATTATTCGTATATGACGAGCACATAACCTGAACAATCTAAGTATAGATATTCAAGCTTGAATGACTATATATGGCACATTCTTGTCTAGCGGGTGCGATACAAACCTATTAGCAGCACGCCATTTATATTCACAAAATAGCCACAGAAAAACTGCCTACCTGCTTTATGAATTCATATTTCCCTTCCGTAGCTATCTTTTTTTCTCTGTGCCCTCGGTGTTCTCTGTGGTAAAAAATAGCTTTTAGTCCTGGCGAGGCATAGACAACGCCATATTGAGCCATCCCTCAGAAGCCTTATTTTTTGATGAGGCAGCAAATATTTTCTTTGTTGCTGCAATGCGTGCTATTACCCTTTCCCATGATTAAGGTTATGCTTAAGTAATCCTTTTAATTGCCGGGTAGTGTAATGAAAAAGTCTTTATTGATTAGTGTCTTAGTTCTAATCGGGGCGCTGCCCCAGGTCAGCGCTTATGATCGGGTAACGGGTCAGCATTTTGCCAGCCGCTCTGAAGTCATTGCCCAACATGGCATGGTGGCTACCAGTCAGCCCCTGGCTACGCAAGTGGCTTTGGATGTACTTAAGGCCGGAGGGAATGCCGTTGATGCGGCCATTGCGGCGAATGCCATGTTGGGTTTAGTTGAGCCAACAGGCAGTGGTATTGGCGGAGATTTATTTGCCATTGTCTGGGATGCAAAAACCCAAAAATTATACGGCTTAAATGCCTCTGGTCGTTCGCCTGAGTCCTTAAGCCTTGAGCATTTTAAATTGCAGGGTATGGATAAAATACCAGCCTATGGCCCCTTGCCTGTTTCAGTGCCGGGTGCGGTAGATGGTTGGTTTGCCTTACATGATAAATTTGGCAGTATGCCCATGGGGGATATTTTGTCACCGGCCATCGACTACGCAAAAAAAGGCTTTCCTGTTACCGAACTTATTGCCTACTACATGCAGCGCAGCGTGGCCCGTTTAAGTCAGTTTCCGGGGTTTGCAGAAACCTATATGCCCAACGGCAAAGCCCCGGTTAAAGGACAAATATTTACCAATCAGCATCTGGCGACTACCTATGAAAAAATTGCGACCGGCGGGCGTGATGCTTTTTACAAGGGGGATATTGCCCGCACAATCGCCGCTTATATGCAGGAGCAGGGCGGTTTTCTCAGTTATGAAGATCTGGCCAGCCATAGCTCTGAATGGGTCGAACCCGTGTCTACCAATTATAAGGGTTACGATGTATGGGAGTTACCTCCCAATGGTCAGGGCATTGCTGCCTTGCAAATTCTCAATATATTGGAGCAGTACGATATTGAAGGAATGGGCTTTGGTTCAAGCGAGTATGTGCATACCTTTGTTGAAGCTAAAAAACTGGCTTTTGAAGATCGGGCCAAGTATTACGCCGACCCGGCCTTTAATAAAATCCCCGTTGACTGGTTGATATCCAAAGAATATGCCAAACAGCGCAAGCAGCTTATCCAGCCTGATAAAGCTGCTAAACGTTATGATGCGGGCATAAACGATGGCGATACCATTTACCTCACCACTGCCGACAAAGACGGCAACATGGTATCGCTTATCCAGAGCAACTATCGGGGCATGGGTTCGGGCATGACCCCCACCGGTTTAGGGTTTATTTTGCAAGACCGAGGCGAGCTATTTAGTTTAAAAGCCGGGCACTTTAATGCTTATGCCCCGGGTAAACGGCCGTTTCATACCATTATCCCTGCGTTTGTTACCCGTAATGGCAAGCCCTGGTTAAGTTTTGGTGTGATGGGTGGGGGTACGCAACCTCAGATGCATGCACAAATTGTGATCAATATGATTGATTTTGGTATGAACTTACAAGAAGCAGGGGACGCCCCCCGTATGTTGCATACGGGCTCAAGCCAGCCCACCGGTGAGCGAATGGAGGATGGGGGGTTTATCAGTCTGGAAAACGGCTTTTCCCCCCAGACTCGTCGCGCACTGGTGCAGCAAGGTCATGTCTTGCAGGAAGTATCGGGTTCGTACGGCGGTTATCAGGCGATTATGCGGGATCTTAAAACTGGGGTATATTACGGCGCATCGGAAAGCCGCAAAGACGGTCATGCGGCGGGCTATTAATCAACACTGACTTAAGAATTATAAGGAACTATGGCACAACCACAAAAAGGGATCTGCGCAGAGCCTAACCTCCATGCGCTGTTTTTAATGTTCAATGTAATTGATGAGGACGAGCAGGTTATTCGCGTTAAATTGGCGCGTATTCTTGACCTGTGTACCCATTTTGACGAAGAACATTATGAGGCAATGGTGTCTGGCGTGGTGGCCATAGGCAGTAGTTATTGGATGGAGCTTTATCCGGGCTTAATTCCCCAAGAGCTTGCACCGTTTCCTGATATGCAATGTGAAGATCGCAGTGCCCCCGTTGCCCCCTGTGATTTGTTTATCCAAATACGTGCCGACCGTGCGGATATTTGCCATGCCATCGGCATTGAAATATTTGCCCTGCTCAAGCCCCATGTGGAGCTGATTGAAGAAGTTCGTGGCTTTCGTTATCTTGATGGGCGCGACTTCACCGGCTTTGTTGACGGGACGGAGAACCCCCGAGGTTTACGCAAGCTGGATGTGGCCATAGTCGGGGACGATGATCCGGATTTTGCCGGGGGAAGTTATCTCCATGTTCAGCGATATCGTCATAATTTGGATAAATGGCAGTTGTTGCCCGTTTCCAGACAAGAAGGGGTGATAGGACGCACTAAAGCGGATAATGTTGAGTTTGCCAGTGGGGATAAGGAAGCCTTTGCACATACCAAGCGCACCAGCTTAAAGGATGAAAATGGACAAAGCATGGAGATACTGCGCCAGAGCATGCCCTATGGTGACATGACCGTACAGGGCCTATACTTTATGTCTTTTGCCAAAAGTCCTAAACCCTTTACACATATGTTGCGCAGCATGATATTTGGGGATGAAAACGGTGTGTATGACCAGTTATTGGATTACACAACGGCAGAAACCGGGGCTGCATTTTTTGCCCCGTCAATTAACTTTATTAAACAGCAGGCCAAGTTGTAATCGTTTGATTTTTCACAAACGAGAAACTTAAACCGTAAAAGAAGAGCCGCAGCCGCAGGTTGTAGTGGCATTAGGGTTATTCACTAAAAAACGTGAGCCTTCCAAGCCTTCCGTGTAATCGACTTCTCCGCCTACCAGATACTGTAAACTCATGGGGTCGACAACTAAGGTCACCTGGTCTTTATCGATAGTGGTGTCACCTTCATTGACTTTTTCGTCAAAGGTAAAGCCATATTGAAAGCCAGAACAGCCGCCGCCTGTGACATAAACCCGTAATTTTAGGTTTGGATTTTCTTCTTCTGTCACCAGCGATTTTACTTTTCTCGCCGCTGCATCGGAGAATTCAATAGGGACTGCGATTTGCACCGACATAACTTGCCTCGTTAAATTTGCTAAGGGTTACTTTGAAAGTTGATTATCTAATACTTGAGTAATATGGTCAACTATTCACTGCTGATCAGTAAGGGCTAGCTGCCAATCAAAGGACTTGTCTAATATTCCTCGCTTACGTTTAAACTGGTAAATATCTGCATGTACCAAAATTTTTTCCGCTTCAAAATTTTCTGGCATTTTCAGTTCGCCTTCTATCACTTGAAAATATTTAAAGCTGAAGCTTAACGGTTCTGCCTGCTCGTGCATCAGTTCGTGCAGAGAAAATGTCTTAGCCCGGCCATTTTCACTGCCTAGTATTGAGACTTTAATCTTACCTTTGACGATGTTTCTGATTTTTTCCTGCTGCATCAATACTAGTTCAAACCTGAAATGACGATCGCTTAAGGTCGACTCGAGATAAAACGCCTCGATGACAAAACCCTTGGGTTTGAGTTCCGGTGCCATCACCTGTTGATAAAACCCCAGATCGGTGCGTAATACTTTTTCCCGAAGTAATCCCTGTTGGATCTCTTGATTGGTCAGATTTTCAGCCAATCTGGCGACTTCCAACTCTACGCCCAGGATATTGAGTTTTTTAGTTAGGCTATTATTTTCAATCTGTAGATTGTCCAGCGTTTGATTTAATTGGCTTATTTGCTGCTGCTGGGCAAGATTGTCCTTATTGCCCCAGGTAAAACCAATATATATCGCTACCGAAAATAGCAAAATGCCCACAACATAGAATTGGAATGCACCCCATTGCTGTTTTACTTCAGAAAGTCTCACCGCTACTTTGTCTCTTATTACACTTGCCATACTGGGGTATATTCTAGCATTGTTCGTAAAGGGAAATCACGGCAATGCTCTGCATATACAGTGACAGCCTGCTGAATGTATATGAGCAATTCTAGGTATTACAAGCACTTGTGATAAACTAGCTAAAAATGACTATTCACACACCCTAAAAATAAATGATCAACCTGAATGCCTTTCGACAGGAGATTGCTACCCCTCGCGCTTCGATCCAGTTATGTTTGCTTGGGATCGTAGGCGGGCTTAGCGCTGCGTCGCTGATTATCTTGTTTCGATTAAATATTGAATGGTTACAACTGCAGTTTTTGCCTGGGCTTAACCAGTTTGACGCCCTTGAGCCAGTTAAACGGCTAATGTTACCTTTTGCCGGGGCGGTGGCCATTGTTATCATTGCCTATCTCTCTGGTTTTAAACACTACCGCATGGGTATTCCCTTCGTGATCCATCGGGTAAAACATCATTTTGGCCAAATACCCTTTCTAACAACCCTTAATCAATTTATCGGTGGAAGTTTGGCCCTGGCGGCGGGGTTTTCGGTGGGTCGGGAAGGCCCTTCGGTGCATTTAGGGGCAGCGGGCAGCAGCTTTTTTGGCCAATGGCTTAAGCTACCCTACAACAGTATTCGCATACTCGCCGGTTGTGGCATTGCCGCGGGTATATCCGCCTCCTTTAATACACCCTTTGCCGCGGTGATTTTTGTAATGGAAGTGGTGTTACGAGAATATAAAATCCATATTTTTATTCCAGTCATGCTGGCAGCAGCCTGCGGCAGTCTGCTGACCCGGATCGTATTTGGTGAATCTCAGGAGTTATCATTTATCCGTTTTCATGACTTTAGCCAATGGATTTATCTGTATCTCATACTCTTTGGTGTGTTGTTAGGGGGCCTGGCGAGCTTATTTAATAACGCTCTGATGATGGTGATCCGGGGCTTTAAGCGCGTTAGCATGGTGCGACGTCTGCTGATTGCTGGGGTGATTACCAGCTTGGTAGGTTTTATTTTGCCGGACGCTCTTGGGGCACACTTTCACTCGGTACATACCCTGATCCAACAGGACAATATTCAACTGCTGGTGGCGGTATTGTGTGCTAAATTTTTGCTGACCATCGTGGCCATAGGCCTTGGTGTGCCCGGGGGGGTTATGGGGCCGGTGTTTGTGATTGGCATGTTAAGTGGAGTGTTACTGGCCACTCCTTTAGGCCTGGTGCTCAATGAGCCTGGGGAACTCAATGGCAGTTTTTCCTTGTTGGGTATGGCCGGCTTAATGGCCGCGGTGGTGCATGCTCCTTTAGCTGCCTTGTCGGCAGTAATGGAGCTGTCTTACAGTCCTGAAATTATTTTACCGGCTATTTTAGTGATTGTGCCCGCCTATGTCACATCCACTCAGTTTTTAGGTAACCGTTCGATTTTTATTCGCCAACTCGATTATCAAAAGCTACCTTATACCGTGTCGCCCGTGATCGAAGCATTGCAAAAAACCGGCGTGTTGGCGGTAATGGATCAGGAATTCAAATTATTCACCGATGTTGAAGACAAACATATTTTGCAATTTTTGGAAACCTCACCGACTCACCCTGTGGTGCACCGTTGTTCCTATGAAATTGATGTGCAGTACTGTTTAGTACAATATGATATCAGTTTAGGGCACGATGCATCGCCACTGGCATTTTTCAATATGCAAGGCGTCAGCTCCCAAGCCACTCTGGCCGAAGTTTATGCATTACTGCATATCAGCCGAGATGGTGCGGTCTACGTTTATGCAGGTGAGACCAGTAATATACAAGGTGTAGTGACATGGAATACCCTGCGTAGCTATTTACACAAAGAGCGGTATTAGCTGAGGAAAGCTGCGATGAACCTTATGAATAAAACCCTAGTTGAGACCCTAATATGATTGTGCTGTGGATTAAAGGCTTACACCTGTTTTTTATGATTGCCTGGATGGCGGGGGTGTTTTACTTACCGCGACTTTTTGTGTATCACGCACAAACTGAGGAACAGATCGTCAAAGATCAATTTAAAATAATGGAACGTCGACTGTGGTTTTTTGTCACCCCCTTCGCCTTTTTAACCCTGATTTTTGGCCTGGCACTGATTTATATATACGGGGGGCAATGGTTTGCAGCTGCCCATTGGTTGCATATCAAGCTAGTACTGGTGCTGGGTGTGTATGTTTATCACTTCTATTTGTACACGCTTTTGCAGCGCTTTGCCAAGGACGAAAACACCCATTCCCCATTTTTTTATCGGGTGCTAAACGAAGCGCCGGTGTTGGTCTTATTAGCCATTGTACTACTGGCGGTGATTAAAACCTGGTAAGTCTGCTTAGTAGTGACTTAGTGCACACATGGATGCTTAAGATAAGCCTTATCTATCATGCTCGGTGAGCAAAATACTCGAGTCCACCCCGCGCTGGATGGAGCATTGTTTGTTGCAAGATAATCAACAGGCTCCGCTTTATGTTCTGGGGCATGCATCCTTTACTGAGCTAAAAGAACAAAATTGATAATTATCGTGTATATACAACACAGTCATTTATACGTGCCATCAGACAATGTTATGATGCACAATAAATAGGGCGCTAAGTACAGGCCTATACCTTCTAATTTTAAGAGCCCGATGTAATGTCAGATACTTTATCCGAACACTATCAGCAAATTATTTCCATATTAGGTGAAGATACCAGCAGAGGTGGACTGGTAGATACCCCTAAACGGGCCGCAAAAGCCATGCGATTTTTAACCGATGGTTACCACAAAAATTTAGATGAAGTGGTAAACGGTGCGATATTCGAAGCCGACACGGATCAAATGGTAGTGATCCAGGATATTGAATATTACTCCCTATGTGAGCATCACGTACTGCCGTTCATTGGCCGCTGTCATATCGCCTATTTGCCCCAAGGAAAAGTACTGGGTTTGTCCAAGTTTGCCCGTATTGTGGATATGTTTGCCAGACGCTTACAGATCCAGGAAGGCCTGACCAAACAAATCGCCGAAGCTGTGCAGCAAGTGACGGGTGCGAAAGGGGTGGGTGTCGTCATGGAAGGTCAGCATATGTGTATGATGATGCGCGGCGTGCAAAAGCAAAGTTCCTCCATGGTCACGTCAATGATGCTGGGTTCATTACGCAGTTCACAGGCTACCCGTGATGAGTTTTTACGTTTAATCGGTAAATAATCAAAGATATAATATAACT
>JBLHIW010000107.1:0-11608 GCA_047618055.1 Paraglaciecola sp.
CAGCACATAACGGCCAGTATGTAGAATTCCCAAACTGCGGCTTTGGTGTGGCTCAGGGGCCATACGACTAGAGTGATTTTACCTGGAAAATAGTGCTAATTGGCAAAGAAATACATCAATATATTGGCGTTGCCAAACGTCTGCTTGTTACTACATGAGAGACAAGGTTAAATCTAGTAAACACAATATATAGTGGTGGGTGGAGCTAAGTGGACAGCCCTTATAATTAGTCAGTCAATCCTAAAATGACTATGCAGATTATTCATGGCTGGCCTGCACCGTATCAATACATACTGTATAGGCAACAAAAAAATTCACCACAGAGGCACCCATAAGTCAGCCAGTGTCACAGAGTAAAAACGTATGAAATTATTCGGTCTTAACAATCATTCCCTCTGTGTGCCACCCGCCTGAATCAAATACCGAATACACAGGCATGTTGTTAAATTAACGACTACGGTTGGATGACCAAAATGTCGGTCTTTAATAAGGCTAATACGCCTTCTGCCGTATTACCCATTAGTTTGGCTCTTACCCCCTTGCGGCCAACACTTCCTATTATTACCAGTCCCGCGCCTATTTTCGAGGCCACGCTGGGGATGACCTTAGTGGCTGGCCCGGCTTTTATGTGGATATGTTCAGCAGGAATTTCATGCTCTCCCAGCATCTTTTGAATGATGGGGATATATTTTGATTTAGCGTCTTTTACGGTGGCTCTTTGGTCGATTATTCCCAGGTCTTTTAACACAGGTGATATGGCTAAACTGAAACAAATATGTAACGCCATGCCGGTGCTCGTGGCCAGGGTCAGTCCGGCATCGATAAGTTTCTGATTTAAGGCCTGTTTTGATTTGACGCGGGTAGCCATATCCAGGGTAAGCATTATGGATTGTTTCTTACGCCACTTTTTTTCTGCTACCAGTAAAATGGGTACCAAATTGTTTCGCAACAAATGCCAATCCGTAGGCACATAAAATGTTGTTTCGCTGCGATGGCCGGTTTTAATAATCAGATCATAGGATTGGGCGCTACAGTGCTTGTTAACCCAGGTCGGGATATCCTTTTCCCATACGACTTCAGACGTTGTTTGTGTGGCCAAATCCTGTTTGGCTAGTTGACTATCAAGCCATTTTCGCCCAGCCAATAGAACTTTTTCTTTTACTTCATTATGTTGAACATCGCTTAGATCAGCTGGAAGAGAGCTCAAATGCTCGTAGTTGAACGACACGATGTGTAATTTAGCCCCATAGCGCCCCACCATTAATTTTGCGTGGGCCAGGGCTTTTTGTTCCTTGTCTTGCTGATCAGAGATGACAAGAATATTTTCGATTCTCATTTGGATGTCCTGAAAATTGACTGAACTGTATATTATTCAGTTTAAGGCCCTACAAGATTGATCTATAACAATAAAAAATAATGTGTACAGCAGATCAACAAAAACGACCTTTTCCCAAATTTAAGCAAAAAGCAGTTTTATATCAATAATTATTGCTGTATGACTCTGTATAAAATGACGATATTTATGTTTAATTTACTGCTTTATTTAGCATGCTTATAACTTGTAATCCCTTGATCAAGGTCAAGATGTTTGAGCCGCAGATCATTAATCTTCAGTAAGTTAAAATCTTAAATACAAGGTGAATGAAATGAGTACTGAAACTGAAGACAATACAAGTATGCTGGATAAAATTTTTTCTGAAATAGAACAAGATCGAGATCGTCTGAAACTGCAGGCTCATTTACTTAAGGCAGACGCTAAAGATGAGTGGGATAAAGTTGAAAAAAAATGGCATCAATTAAAAGGCAATACCCAGCATGTAGGTCATGAGACCCGGGCTGCGTCTAAAGACCTACTGGCAGCAACCCAGTTGTTAGGAGAAGAAATTAAAACAGGATATAAGCGGATTATCAGATCCCTGTAAGATGAGCATATTCAATGAGTTCAGTTTTAATCAACAAGGCTATGACTAGAATATCCCAGCATGCTCTGTGCATCCAATAGGGTTCGCGACTTCGCGATCCCTACATCAACCCCCCGTATGCAAACGTTTTACCGCAGCTTATACCAAGGTGTATTTTTAAACAAAAAACTCAAAGTCTTTGGGTTTAATCACTAACAAATCAGATTCCACGGTTTCCAATAATCTTTGGGCGGAGCTGCCTAATAAGCCAGTGCGATACGTGGTGCCCAGTACCAGAATACCTGCATGTAAGCGCCTTAGGGTTTGGGGCAATACGTTTCCTATCTCTCCGCTTATTAAATGCTGATTGGCGCTGTTAGGTATAAGCTCAGCACACTCCTGGGCGAATTGCTGATTATGCTCATCACGCAGTTTGTCTAGTACCCTGGATTCATCTTTGTCGGGATTGCCGGAGAAAACATCAGCCCATTGACCACTCTCGCCAATCGCTTCTAACAAAATATCCCAGTAATCCGGGTCAAAACAATGGCAGGCATGCAAGGGTATGTTTAATTGCTTTGCCACTTCAAAAGCAGATTTGAGGATACGTTTATCCAATTCACTTTCTTCATTAAGATTATGACTTGGATCCAGAGCGGCTAAGACAGTGGCATTACCTGGCCATTGGGCATGTTTAACAAATAAGGCCGGTACCGGACAGGATTTCAACAACTGCCAATCTGTAGGGGTGAAAAACCGACGGGCTATGACGGTATGAGGATGCGTCGCTTTGATCAGTAAATCAGGCTTAAACGTCTCTACAACTTTGAGTATTCCTAAATAAATAGGGGTATGCCAAATGGCCTCTATTTCATATTTTATAAGGCTTGAAGCATGTTGCTCTGTTAGTTTTTGCAGCTTGCGTTCGTTAATTTTCAGGACAGAGGCTTTGGTTTTTGCCAACTGCTGGGGACTGAGAAAATTATTGGCTAGTAACGAGGGGGCATATACGCAGCTAAGAAGTTTGATTGTCACTGGACTATTGCCGACAAACTGCAAGGTTCGAGTCAGGGCGGGTTGGCTTTCTTTATTTGGATCGATAGCCACTAAGAAGCGACGTAATGTGCTCATGAACCTTGCTCCGCTTTTTTAGAGGGGATATTTGGCTTTATTGCCAGTACCTCACAACTTAGTTTAGCTAATACCCGCTCAGCAGTATTGCCAAAAAGAGCAGCGGCAAGGCCCTTTCGGCCCACGGTGCCAAGTACCACAATCTGTGCCTTAATATCTTTGGCGGTATGCGCAATGGCTATTTCCGCGCTACCCTCAGCTAAGTGTATATTGTCCACTTCAAAAGCATGCTCAGTCATCAGCAAGGCCATCTTTTTCTGATGCATTGCCGCCGTATCTTTTCTCATTAGATCATAGTCAATACCCGGTAAGTCTATGGCCGGACTCATGGCCGGGGTTTCGAAGGTGTTGACACTGTGTATGGCATTTTCTGTCAAATGGCCGAGCATCTTTGTGTATTCAAGCACATCATGATTAAGGGCAATATGTGCGGGATCATTTGTCATGGGATCAACCGCAGCCAATATTGGTCCTTTAGCCCAGACAGCTTCAAGTACCAGTAACAACGGGGCCGGGCAGTAGCGCAGCAGATGACGGTCAACGGGCATGGTGAATGGATTATGGCTTCCAGCATCTGCACTAATGCGTTTGATGACCAAATCAGGCTCAAGCTCGATGACGGCTTCCTCTATCGCTTCCTGGAGCTCGCGATGCCATACCACCCGCACACTGCATTTAATTCCCTTTTTATCCAACTCAGCGGCAATGGTATCCATATATAAGTACCGATCCGCTACATACTGACGTTTCATTTCTTTGCGATGCTCACTGGATAGCACGTCAGTTAACGCCGTAACCGGCTCATAAATGGAATTGAAGATATGAATATGTACATCAGTATATTCGGCAAACTTAAGGGCCCGTTCTAAGGCCTCATGCTGCTTACGTTTACCACTAATCACTACCAGTATTTTTTGTGAGATTTTCATAGCCAAGCCTAATTATTCAATGAGAAACCATTGCTTTGCATTGTATTGAGATAGGGGCGGGGGAAGCTTGATTCAGATCAAGGACTTATACCATGCCATCAAGATGTCTGAACACTCAGTGATGGATAAAAGTAGGGCAGTCGCGGGGGACTGCCTGTCTAAGGAATAATGCCTAAGCGGCTTTGGTATCGACCTTCGGGAAGATCTGGCAAGGCTCCCTAGCGGCATTGTAAGAACCAGTATTCCTTCGACGTTACGCCTTGCTATGAAACTTGCCAGTGCCTTCGGAGTTGATCACATATCAAGGAGGAATGGTATGTGATCATACCGTGAGCGGTATTCGCAATCCCTTTAAAAACGCACTGTCGTTTAGACATCGTCAGGGGCAGGCACTTTATTCAAGTGGATTGCAGCTGAGATGTTAGTTGTTTTAAAGGGATCACCCTAGTCGAACAATGGGTGCATGCTTTGGGCCAGTCAACAGCTTGCCCTGAGGTTGTTAGGGTGATTTTATACCCAAGAAATTGGCGTTGCAACAAGCGGCAAAGGCACTCAGCTCCATGAGTTTAGCCGTACTAAGTGATTGGGGGGAGTGGGAACCGCCAACTACGGTGCAGCTTTGAGGGAGACAGGTGTAGTCAGAGCAAAGATGTTGAACAAGCCATAATTTTTGTGCTTCAATGGCTAAGGGTGGCAACCACATCTTTTAGTTCATTGAATTGCACCGGTTTTGTCAGATGATAACGCATCCCCGCTTGCTTGATTGACAACTTATCATGTAGATATACGTTGGCCGTTATGGCAATTATAGGTACTTTTATTTTATGCTCTTTGAGAATTTTATGACTTGCTTCAATGCCACTAAAATCGGGTAAATTAATATCCATCAAAATAAGGTCAATATCTTCTGTGGTCGCCAGGGTTACAGCCTGGTCGCCATTAGCGGCATGCAGGGTATAATGCCCCATTTTATTTAGCATGCTAAGTAGGACTTCTGCGTTGATTGGCTCATCTTCAACCACCAGGATATTTAAGGCATGTTTTGGTGAGTCGCTTTGACCGCTGCCCGAGGCTAGCAAGTGCATATATTCAATAAAGCGGTCTTTGTTAATGGGTTTGGTAAATATCGGCCATTGGTCCACAAATGCAAACTTTGCTTTATGTAAGGAGTCAGCAGAAGCGGAAACAAACACTAAAGCTGGGCAGGCGTCTCCATGTTGGGCATGCAATATCTCCGCGAGTTCGTATCCGCTTAGCCCTGGCATATGAATATTCACTATGACGGCGGTATATTTCTTTACATCATTTGAGGATCGTAGTATGTGGCTACCTGAATCAAAGGTATCTGCCTGATAGCCATTAGTTTGCAGGATCATGGAAATATTGTCACGACTGGTTTGTAGATCATCTACCACCGCAAACCTTGTGGTCGGGAGCATGGTAGATTGTAAAGAGGGAAGTTGTGCCTGAAAATCACTTTTGCCAAGGGGCAGGCTGATAGTAACCGTGCTGCCTTTACCCAGAGTACTTACTACCTCAATACTGCCGCCCATTTCCCTGACCAGTTTTTTTGCGATGGTCAGACCAAGGCCCGTGCCTATGTCTATCTGAGATCCATCATTATTTAGCTGAGGGCATTTATCTAATATTCGAGACAAGTCGCTTTTTTTCATGCCAAGCCCGGTGTCATGCACAGCAAAATTGAATAAATAGCCCTGGTTTTTAACGGATACACTGGCACTGGTTTTTATGCTGCCGTAGGGTGTCAATTTTATCCCATTGCTAACTAAGTAATGAATAATCCGAGATAGCCGAGCCGGATCGCCTTTTACCCTGGTAGGCAGTGTAGATGTGGCCTCATAGCTAAATTCCAGAGCATTTTTTTCACAAATCTCGTTGGCTGGAGACAGACAGTTGTCCAGCAGCGGGATGAGCTCAAAATCAATGTTTTCCAGATTATGTTGATCTAGTTCAATCCAGGACATATCCAATATATTATCGATTAATGACAATAAATCACGACTTGAGCTTTGGGCTTTTTGCAGCTGCTTAGCTTGTTTACCTTGTTCACTTTCGTGTTCCGCTAGCGTAATCATGCCATACAGACCGCTAACTAATGTTCTGAGTTCGTGAGCAGTATTCATTAAAAACTGGCTTTTAATTTCCGTATCAAAGGCTGTTTCATTAGATCTGCGCGGCGCTGTGCGGTATTTCCTAAGGACTCGCAATACCAGTTTTTCCATAGGTTTGAAGATAAACACACTGTTGAAAAACAAGAGTAAAATCACCACCATCCATAATTGCCACTGTATATTGATTAAAACGTTCGTCTGCTTGCTGGCTTCGAGCTCAAACTGAAATACTGCCTGATTTAGCCCTGCAAACAGGGCATTCAAGGACGCCAGAGGTAAAGCAGAGGGCAATACCTGGCCAGCAGTGATTTTTTTTACTAAATCCCGAGAAAGGGTAATAAAGTCTATGCTTTGTTGATGCAACGAGGGCTCTGAAAAAAAGTAATGTTGTTGCTGGGCCTTAGACAACGTGTGAGCTTCGGTCTTAGTCGGCAGGGCACCAATGATCGTCCAGTGGTTTAGTTCAAACTCCTTAGTTAATTTAATTAATTGATCGATAAGCGGGGTAGGGCTTTGAGCATATTCTCCTGTGGCAAGTCTATCTTGATACACGGTAATCCGCTGGGACAGCATGGCCTGCTGTGAGGATAAACGGGTCATATTCGCAGCAGACGAGAACTGACTGATAAGGACATGGTTTAAGGCCGCCGATCCGCTTGCAAAGATGAACAACGTTAACAGTACCAGGCGGTGGTGCTGTCTTAATTTTGTGCGAATAAAGTGACTCACTCTCATCATAATATTCCCTTAATTTTGCAGCCATACAGTAACTTGTGTGTCTTTCGTATTTTCACGTCAAACGAAACGTGGTTGAAAAACGCACGATAGACTATAAAGCCTAATTTACTGGCTGGCTATTGAACTTTAGTATGACGACAGCGAACTGATTAATCGCTAATCGTTTGTTTATCGCGCTACTTGCAATTTTTTTGGACTTGCAGATGTGAGGTGGGTAATGAAACCAAACCCTGCCAGTTCTGCTCATAATTCGCCAGGAGGAACCGAATAATAAGGTGGGCCCGGGTGTTAAACGAAACTGATTTTTGCCTTGGGATTATACTTTTACTGTACGCGGCCAAGATCTGCGTTTGAGCGTAATAATGACCTATGAAGCGGACATTCCAGGAACAAGACCATAGACAAATTAGGATAAAACTACTATGAAAGGACGTTTTTAAGTGACTGGGGTCTATGCTAAAATCCCTTGCTAAATTCCTTTAAATTAGACTTGCATGATTCCATGGACATCACTAGGTACCGCCACCATTCCCAACAATGGCGGTGAACTGAAGTTAAAACAGCGGGAAGATGAATTTTCAATTTATCTTAAAGGCGTACGGGGAGAGTTAATGAATAGCCGAGTGCATTGTTCCGAACTCGCCCTGGCTGAGCTGGGTTGTGCACATATTCAAGGCGTAGAGAATAGTCAGGTCTTAGTGGGTGGTTTAGGGATGGGCTTCACACTGGCGGCCGCACTCAAAGCAACCACGGCCAGTTCAAAGGTAGTGGTTGCTGAGCTAATCCCCGAAGTGCTTGAATGGAATAAAGGCCCCCTGGGCGAATGCGCCAACAGACCACTTAATGACAGTCGCGTCGTGGTGATGTTGGGTGATGTGGCGCGGCGCTTTAAAGCAAAAAAAGCGACTTACCACGCGATTTTATTAGACGTTGATAACGGCCCAGAGGGCTTTACACAAGCCGACAATAACAGTCTTTATTCCCTTAAAAGTTTGCAAGGCATACGAGAGATGTTACATCCCGGTGGTGTGTTAGCCGTATGGTCTGCCTGGAACGATCCCAAATTTACCGGGCAATTGAAAAAAGCCAATTTTAAGGTTCACACGCAAATGGTCAGGGCACATAAAGGTAAAGGCAGTCGCCATACCATATATTTGGCCAAGAAATGATCGTGAAAAAATATTGTCTGGTGAGTAAATCAGTGAGAGAGATAGTTTATCTGGATTATGAAGAAGTTTTTGCCATCACCACGTCGGGAGTCAGTAATAGGTTTGCATCAAATAGGGACAGTTAGGTATGGTCTAGTGTTTTGAGGGGATTAGGTACCAATCCACTGGGACTGAATAGTTAATCTGTTGTTGTTTATTTTGATGGATGTAACAGGCCAAAACACAGACCCCATCAACTCGCTTACCACCTCCTTCAGTGCATAAAAAACGGCGCATTGCTGCGCCATTAATACCTAAAGCTAAAGGTTGTATTACCAGATACGGACGCGATCTTTTGGGGCCAAATACAGCCTGTCTTCGGCTTGTACATTAAAGGCTTCATACCAGGCATCATGATTACGTGGCGCGAGTGCCCGGAATTGCCCTGGCGCATGTGTACCTGCCTTTAATTGAGATAGCATGCTTTGTTCGGTACGTTTTTCACGCCAAACCTGTGCCCATGCCAGGAAGAAACGTTGATCACCCGTTACACCATCAATTATCGGTGCTTCCTCACCATCCAGACTCAATTTATAGGCGTGATAAGCCATGGCTAGTCCACCCACATCACCGATATTTTCACCCAAACTGTTGCGGCCATTTACAAAGTTGTCTGGAATAGGCTCATAGGCACTGTACTGGGCGGCAAGGGCATCTGCCTTGGCGTCAAATGCCGTGCGATCGGCGTCTGTCCACCAGTTTTGTTGAATACCATTGGCGTCTGATTTGGATCCCTGATCATCAAAACCATGTCCCATTTCGTGTCCAATAACTGCCCCAATACCACCGTAGTTAACGGCAGGATCCGCATTGGGATCGAAAAAGGGTGGCTGTAAAATGGCAGCAGGAAAGACTATCTCGTTGAATGAGCTATTGTAGTAGGCGTTCACCCGTTGTGGCGCCATTCCCCAGCGTTCACGGTCTGTCGTTTTAAGCTCTTTAGACGCGCTGTCATTACGAAAAAATTGTCGTAAGCGCATTACATTACCGACTAAATCATCAGGCTTTATTTCCAATCCTGCAAAGCTTTGCCACTCATCTGGAAAACCAATTTTAGGTCGAAATGAAGCAAGCTTGGCCTGAGCATTCACCTTGGTTTCGTCGCCCATCCAGTCAAGGCCATCAATTCGTTCACCCAGGGCGGTACGAAGGTTTTCCACTAAGTCAGCCATTTGTGCTTTGGAACTGGCGGGGAAATGTTTGTCAACGTAGGTTTTACCGATGGCAAAGCCTAAAGACTCGGTACCTGACATATCGGCAATGGCCCGTTTCCAGCGTGGTTTAGGTTCTTGCTGGCCGTTTAATATGGTACCGAAAAATGCAAAGTTGGCATTAAACACCTCTTCAGGCAGTAAACGAGCATGGTTAGAGATCGTGTGGTAGGTCAAATAGTCTTTCCAAACAGACAGAGGATGACTATTGATTAGGGTAATCACCTTTTTAATGGGTTCCGGTTGAGATACGTTTAGGTGAGGTACCACATAGCCGGTTTGGGCAAAGTAGGTGTCCCAATCAAAATCTGAATATACGTCGGTAATAGCACTACGTTCAATTTGATTTAAGCTTAAATCGCGGTTGCGACGCTTTTCTCTTGGCCATTGTACTTCGGCTATCCCAGCTTCAAGGCTTAGAATTTCTTGGGCTTTTTCAGTAGAATTTTCAACATTTGCAAAACGTAATAACTGGGCAATATGGATGACATATTCTTTACGAATGTTGACGAATCGCTCATTATCCTCCAGATAGTAGGAGCGGTCGGGTAGGCCCAGTCCTGAGACGCCAATAGACATCTGGTATTGATCTGGGTTGAGTCGGTTAAACCACATTCCCCCTGAAATTGGACTGCTTGAGCCGTCTAACCAGGCGTCACCAAATGCCGCGGTGAGCTGGGTCAGATCTGAAATTTGACTGATTTTTTGTAAAATTGACGCGATGGGAGATAAACCTTTTGCATTAACCGCTTCAGTATCCATATAAGACGTATAATAATCTTTAATCAACTGTTGCTCAGCATTGAGGTTTTCACCCTGGTTAATATCTTCGATTATCCCTTTGATTTGGGTTTCACTTCGCTCTGCCAATCTATCAAATGCCCCGTAACGGGTTTTATCGCTGGGCATTTCAAAATTTTTGTACCAGGTGCCCCCTGCATACAGGAAGAAATTGTCACCGGGTTTTACCGATTCATCTCGAGCATCAAGTTCCACACCAAAACTGCCTAACTCGGCCTTGGCCAACGGGGATACTGTGCTTGACGTTGATTGCAGTGTATCAACCGGTTTACTGCATGCACTAAGCATGAAAACGGAAGCAATACTTAGCGTAAGGAGTGTTTTTTTCATAGAACCTCTGTCTGTTGGGATGATTTTATTTTTCTTATAGGATAAAAACGGCTTATTAGAGTCGCGAATAACGTTACTTTTATCAAGCACTCAAAATTATACATAACCGCACATTAGATAATTAGGTGAAAAAATGACAGCATTATGGGAAAAATATTTAAGGGCGTGTTTGTAAACACAAGCAGACACCGACTTTTAGTCTACGGCTATCCAATGTATTCCTGCTTTGATACGCCTCGAATTGACAGCACTGTGAACGCTCTAATCGTTGCCGTTTATGGCCGTCCGGGTATGTTGGTGCCGTCTAGTCCCCGTGCCTGGTAATCTGTTTTTTCTCACAAAAAGCGCGCAAGTTGATGTTGTAAACTCTGATTTTCCCGCTGCAATTGTTCTTTTTGTTTAAGTAATTCTATTAGCATTGCCACTGCGACCCAGTCTATCTCCAACTGCTGATTAAGGCGTATCGCTTTTTTCATCCAGTGCACGCTATTATTATCAAATACCCATTCCTGCCATGTGTCTCCTGCTACCGGCGTGGCGATCCCGTACTCAACCACTTCAACGATGACCTCTTCACTGATCTCCTGTGATTGACATAACTCACTCACAGAAATTCTTAATATTGGCTCACTCATCTTACTTGCTCCATTGTGTTCTTGGATCAAACTTAGCTTTGTCGGCTAACTGTTGCCATAAGGCTTTAGTTTCATCGCTAGCTTTATCTGGCATCACAACTTTTAACAGAGCATATAAATCACCGACCCCGGTCTTGCTCCTCAGACCTTTACCTTTGATGCGCAACTTTTGTCCGGTTTGACTATTGGCGTTAATCGCCAGGTTAATTTTGCCGTTAAGCGTAGGGATAGTCACTTTCGTACCCAGGGCGGCTTCCCATGGCGTAAGCGGTAGCGTTAGAATGAGATTGTGACCCTGAACATCAAACAGGGGATGTGGCACCAGGCGAATATGTAGATAAAGGTCGCCATCAGGCCCACGCCCTTGTCCGGCCCCTCCCTGGCCTTTGAGTCTGATACGTTCCCCATCCCTGACGCCCAAAGGTATTTTTACCTTTAACGTTTTTTGGGCGGTGCTGTGTTGGCCGTTTTCAATGATGGGCATAATATATTCTATGGTTTTAGTGCCTTCAGCTAGGGTATCTTCCAAAAATATAGGCACCTCGATTTCGGCGTCTTGCCCTTTGAAGGCACTTTGCTCGGTGTTTTTATT
>JBLHIW010000108.1:0-11593 GCA_047618055.1 Paraglaciecola sp.
AGGGCATCAAGATAATCTGCCACGCAGAGCATGGAGGGGGTATTGATAGTGGCACCGGTAAATAAATCTTCCGTTAATTTTCCACCTTTGGTCATGCGGAAAATTTTGGGTAAGGGCCAGGGCGGGGTGTAATGTTCTAACCTTTCCACGGCCCGGGGACTGAGGATCAACATGCCGTGTCCGCCTTCACCCCCGAGTACTTTCTGCCAGCTGTAGGTGATCACGTCGAGTTTTTCCCAGGGTAAGGCCTGAGCAAATACCGCCGAGGTGGCATCACAAAAGGTGAGGCCTTTGCGGTCGCTGGCAATCCAGTCACCATTGGGCAAGCACACACCCGAGGTCGTGCCGTTCCAGGTAAAAACCACATCGTGATCACTGTTTACCTCCGTTAGATCCGGTAGTTGACCGTAGTCAGCACTTAGGATGCGCACATTATCCAGCTTAAGCTGTTGTTTGATGTCAGTGGCCCAACCCTGGCCGAAGGATTCCCAGTACAGTACATCGACAGGGCGTTCGCCTAACATGGACCACATGGCCATTTCCATTGCGCCGGTATCGGATCCGGGCACCACAGCCACGCGATAACCCTCGGGCAAAGCCAATATTCTGGCACTATCCACACAGGCCCTTTTCAGTGCGGCTTTACCGACAGCGGCGCGGTGAGAGCGACCCAGCACAGATAAGTCCAGCTTACTTACGTCGTATCCGGGACGTTTAGCGCAAGGGCCAGAAGAAAAATTAGGATTGGCAGGTTTAACAGTGGGTTGCATGGGGCTCTCAGATTAAGGTGTGGTTTAGAAAAAATATGACCCGCATAAAATACAAAAAATTAAATGTTTTTGCCAATATTCATGTGAATTGAGTTATACCCAGATCACTAATCGGCTATCTAAATTTGGTTTTAATAATACCTTAATTTATATTCAAGTGGCCTCAGGGCCTTGCCTTTATACACACCATCATTGGAGAATTAGTATGTTGGTAAAAACACATTTTAGTACCTTGTTTAGTCACCAGGGAGAGGGACGTAAATAACATGCACATTAATGCATACCATCACCATGCTAAAAACGGGGATAGCTCATCTCTACGTCTTGGCTGGGCTTTTGCCCTTAATGTTGGTTTTACCATCATCGAATTTATTGGTGGTTGGTTGACTAACAGTACGGCTATTATGGCCGATGCAGTGCATGATCTGGGCGATAGCTTAGCCATCGCCAGTGCCTGGATATTAAACAAAGTAGGCAGCAAACAAGCCGACAGGTACTTTAGTTATGGTTATAAACGTTTATCCCTATTCGGGGCACTGATAAACGGGGTGGTATTGATAGTGGGCTGCGTGTGGGTGCTGTTTGAAGCCCTGCCCCGTTTATTCGCGCCGCAGATGCCGGTGGCCGAGGGAATGTTTGTGCTGGCTATTGTCGGTGTAGTAGTAAATGGCTATGCAGCCTACAAACTCAGTGAAGGTGAAAGCCTTAACGAGCGCGTGCTTAACTGGCATTTGATCGAAGATGTCATGGGCTGGGTGGCGGTTCTGCTGGTGTCCATAGTATTAATGTTTGTGAACTGGCCGATTTTAGATCCTATTTTGTCTATCGGGTTTACCCTTTTCATCCTGTTCAACGTCTTCAAAACACTCCGTGAAACACTCAGCCTATTTTTGCAGGCGGTCCCGGATCAAAAGGTACAATGGGCCATACGCAAAGATTTGTTAAACATCAAACAAATCGCCGATTTACATCATTTACACTTTTGGTCATTAGATGGTGAACATCATGTTTTGACCGCACATTTACTGCTGAACGCTATGCTGCCTGCTGAGCAACTTATCGTGCTAAAAGATGAAATATCCCGCAGTCTGAAAAAATACGATTTAGCCCACACCACTATTGAGTTTGAATTTCCTGAGGAAACTTGCCGAGATAAGCCCTAAACCCTTTTTTTGAGAGTTTTACGATCTTTGTTGTTGTTTAATAGTCAAAACCAAGGTTTAACAGGTATAATTTACTATCGCTACCTTATCGGTAATTGTTTGGTAAGTTTGCGCCACCTTGTGCCGGTCTTACTCACGTTTTATTTAATAAAAATTGGAAACCTATGAAAACACTATCTGATATCGGCTTAATTGGGCTGGCGGTAATGGGTGAAAACCTGATCCTGAATATGGCCAGTAAGGGCTACACTGTTACAGCCTATAATCGTTCTACCGACAAGGTTGTGAACTTTATTAACGGGCGAGCCCAGGGCCAGTCAATCAGAGGTGCCTATTCCATAGAAGAACTGGTCCAGTCTCTTGAGAAACCCCGTAAAGTGATGATTATGGTCAAATCGGGCGCGCCAGTCGATGCCACCATTGAGCTATTGCTTCCCCATATGGAGGCGGGTGATATCATTATCGACGGTGGTAACACGCATTTTCCAGACACCATTCGCCGTGAAAAATACTTAGCACAAAAGCATATCCATTTTGTTGGTGCCGGCGTATCTGGCGGCGAAGAAGGCGCCTTGAAGGGCCCATCTATCATGCCAGGTGGCTCAGCCAAAGCCTGGCAGGCAGTGAAACCTATTTTCCAGGATATTTCAGCCAAGGTAGAAGATGGCTCGCCATGTTGTGATTATGTCGGCGAAAATGGTGCCGGTCATTTTGTGAAAATGGTCCACAACGGCATTGAGTATGGTGATATGCAATTGCTGTGCGAAGCCTACCAAATTATGAAGGAAGTCTTAGGCATGTCGGCTGACGAGATGCATGAGGTGTTTAAACAATGGAACACCACTGAGCTTGACAGTTATCTGGTGGAAATCACCCGGGATATTCTGGCGTATAAAGATGAAGACGGCAGTCCATTAGTTGAAAAAATTCTCGATACGGCCGGTCAAAAAGGCACGGGTAAATGGACCGGCGTGGTCGCTCTCGATTTAGGGGTTCCCCTTACCCTGATTGCTGAATCGGTATTTGCCCGCTGTATCTCTGCCCTTAAAGAAGAGCGAGTTGAAGCCGCAAAAGTGTTGACTGGCCCAATCAAGTCTTTCGAAGGTGACAAGGTCGCCTTTATCGAAGATTTACGCCAAGCCGTATTGGCGTCTAAAATTGTTTCCTATGCCCAGGGTTATACCTTGATGCGTGAAGCGGCTAAAGAATTTAACTGGAACTTAAATTACGGTGGCATTGCTATGATGTGGCGCGGTGGCTGTATTATTCGTTCTGCATTTTTGGGCAATATCAAAGAGGCCTTCGATAACAACCCCGAGCTGAACAATTTGCTGCTAGATGACTACTTTAAACATACCGTAGTCGACGCCCAGGCCGGATGGCGTCGGGTCGCCGTTAGTGCGATCACCAATGGCGTACCTGCCCCCTGCCTAATGGCGGCACTAAACTACTTTGATGGTTATCGCACCGAGCGTTTACCGGCTAATCTGCTGCAAGCCCAGCGGGATTATTTTGGTGCCCACACGTATGAACGTACCGACAAGCCTCGTGGCGAATTTTTTCATACTAACTGGACCGGACGTGGCGGTAATACCTCTTCTTCCACCTATAACGCTTAGTAAAAACCAGCCCAAGGCTATATTGGTTACCCTTGACGCTGCAGCGTTATTCACTGCACTCACTCACCCCAATCGCTTAGACCATCTAGGCTTATGGGACTGAGGTTCTTTGCCGCCTAGCGGCAATGGTTTTAGGTATAAATACGAAATATAAAAAGGTCCGCTGATGCTGGCCTTTTTTTGTGGGTGTGTAACAGATGTTGACACTTTTTAAGCCCGTTAAATTTACCTACAACACCCATCTGGTAAGATAATTTCACATTTACGAAATAATCTAAATACAAAAGTAAAACCCTTGTTTTATATTAAGTTTTTACTAGCGCTTTGGATATTTTCTACCATAATTATCGCTCGTTATTTAAAATGTATCAAACTGAACGGAAGCACCAATGCGCTCAACAGAAATTAAACGTTCTGAGCCAGGGAATAATACAAGCGGTGTAAACTTATTTTTAGATAGTGAATTACGCCGGGGGTTCATACTGGGAGAACTCATCGTCTACCCGGGGCGAGACGTGTTGCTGAAAAATGATATACACCACCATCTTAGTCGCCGATCCATGGACGTACTATTCGCCTTGTGCAGCAACGCAGGCTCAGTGCTTAGTCGTCAAGCCTTGTTAACATGCGTATGGGGTGAAGATAACACTAAAGACGCAAAACTCAGTCAGGCTATTGGCGAAATTCGTCAAATATTAGGCGACCACAAAGCACATCCACGTTATATCCAAACCCTTCCTCGCAAGGGCTTCCGCCTTATCATGCCCGTATTACCCCTCGATGAAGCTTTGTTATCGACTGAAATGCTAAGTTTTGCAGAGAAAGTCGATGATAAGCGTTTGAATAAAAATAAAGGCCGCAAAAAGACTGCAAACCTGGAGCGTTGGCGACATTCTCGTTTGTTTAAAATTGCGGGCACCTACATTGTGATGGCATGGGTGCTAATGCAAGTTGTGGCAGTCACTATACCCATCGTCAATGGCCCCCAATGGGCGGATAATTTTGCCTTATTGGTCTTAATTGTCTGCTTTCCCTTGGCTCTGCTCTATAGTTGGTGGCAGGAGTTGAGTCTTCGCCTTCGTTTTGTTAAGCAGCACAACAATGAAAACGCGACAAAGCAAATAAAGCGCTTAGCCAATCGAGATCTGATGTACATCTTTGCCTTGGGGCTGCTGAGCTCGGGTGTATCATACATTCTCCTGCTGCAGATACTTAATCCGCCCCAGAGTCTGGATCCGGTTTATGCTGGAAGCATTATTCAAGCTAAGGTGGCGGATAATGGTTTAGCCGTTATGCCATTTAAACAAGTGGGCATGCAGTCGTCAGACTATTCAGTGGCAATACTGCAATCTGAATTACTCACATTCTTATCCCAGTCCTCTCAATTACAGGTCACCGCCGAGCGAGTCGTTGCCGGCTTACCAGCAGATGCGTCCCTATCACTTATCCGCGCCCGCACCGGTGCAAAGTATGTGTTGGAAGGTGTCGTCAGTGTCGTTGATCAGGAGTTGAATGTCACCACTACGTTGACGGATTCAGGTACCGGCTATCAGGTCTGGGCCCATAAGTCTGTGGTTGGACTGAGCCACCCATTGTATTTACATGAAACCTTGTCACGACAAATTTTTAATGCCCTGACGTTTTTGATGCCTCAAGACGAATCACAACCGGTTCAGTTTAGACCAACGGATGATATCCAGGCCTATGATTATTATGTACAAGCGAAGGGCTTGCTAAAAGATGCTTATAACGAAGAACAGTTAAAGGCGGTAGAGCGGCTATTTTTACAGGCACTTGGGCGAGATAATGAGTTTGAGCTTGCCGAGGCTGGTCTGTGCCAAACCTACCTCGAACTCTATGGAATTTCTAAGATTAGCCAGGTGTTTGAACTAGCCCGCCAGGCCTGCCAAAAAGAGAAAACCAGGATCGGCGTACGGGCTGAATCTCAAATAGCCCTGGGTCAGCTCTATTATGAGTCAGGTCAGTATCAACAAGCCGTTCAACAGTTTAATCAAGCCCTCGCATTGCAACAAAATAACAGCAATGCCTTGACGGGCATGGCGCTCGCCATAGCGAATATGGATACGCCAGAACAAGCGGAAGCCCTGTTTATACGGGCTATTCAAGCCGAGCCGGGCTACTGGTTGAATTATGAGCGGTATGGCAGTTTTTTATTTTCATCAGGCCGCTATTTGGACGCGGGTCTGCAATTCAGAAAACAGAGTATTTTGCAGCCCACCAGTGAAGAAGCATTTAATAATTTGGGGGCGGCATATTATCTACATTCCGAGTTTGAAAAAGCCACACTCAATTGGCAGCGAGCCCTTGCACTTAAACCCAGCGCCAACTTATACAGTAACCTGGGCACGTCTTTATTTTTTAGTAAAAAATTTGCACAGGCAGCCAATATGTATGAGCAAGCCGTGAAACTTAATAGTGGTAATTTTGTGTTCAAAGCCAACCTGGCGGATGCCTATAAATATATTACTGGTCAGGGGGCCAGGTCAAAACGCTTGTTTCTGGACGCACTAGACCAAGCTCGCGCGAGTGAGCAAATTAACGATCAGGATCCGATGATTAAGGCGCACATCGCCAGATTTAGTGCAGAGACAGGTCAGTGTCAGCAAGCCAATCATTATAGCCAGGCAGCCCAAAGGTTTTTGTCAGAAGATCCCTACATTTATTATGCCCTTGCATTAGCCGCGACGCATTGCCATCAGACTCAAGATGCCCTAGGTTTTCTCAATGAGGCCTTACGTTTTGGTTACCCGCAAAAGCTCTTGAGCAGAGATCATCAACTTACCCAATATCAGCAAGAGATAATGCTGATGCAGCAAAACCTGGCTAGTAAATCACTGTCGTCCTAAGCCAATTCAACCATCGCAGCGGCACAACTCCGAATGCGACAACATTGTTTATAAGGAAGCAAAAATGAAAAAAGCACAAAAAGCACAAAAAAATAAGACCAGGGACGACCGCTTTAAGCCGACGACCTTACCAGGGGTGTTAGCGATGTTTATGCTAACAGTTAGCCTATTTATCAGCCTGCCAGTCAGCGCCGGCCCTATTAAGAAAAATGATCAAACTTTGATGGTGCAAACCAATGAACAAGGTTGCGCAACGCATGTGGTACTCGCATCACCCGACGACAATTGTGCCGGGTCAGAGTTTGCCGATACTTGCGGTAAGAATGGCAAAGACTGTGTCTGTATGCGTACAGGTAAGTTTGTCACCTGGGAAGTAGATAACGGTTCGCGCTTTGAAATAAAGCTCAGAGATGCCGATCCGTTTACCGCTAATTGCTCACTCAAATCAAAAAATAAACCCCGGATAAAATGCAAGGTTGCTACCGATAAGGACGGTGAGTATGAATATGACCTTATCTTAGAGACCTGCCCTAGTCAGGTCTATGATCCTGTCATCGTGATCAGAAAGTAAGCTATCGAAAATTATCATGGAGCATGTATGGTATATCCTAGCCATGCTGCATGTTTTCATCTTTTTCGCTTTACCGGGTATTCAGCGCCACTGCACAGTGCTAAACCTTTGTTTGCTTTAGTTGTGTGTCAAACAGTCACGCCAAACCTCCTTGATATACCCTAGTAACCTCAAGCGAGTTAAAATAGCATTTTTTCACTTGGCTACGACCTGATAAATCGCTAGAGTTATGGTCTTATTTTGCTTACTCATTTAAATTATTCACCATGGCTGATGGATCAAGCGCGACTGCGTCACTCACGTATCAATGCCCCCTTGACGTCTACCAGTCACAACTGGGGGCTAAGCTGGTTGACGATCCCTCTCAACACGCAGTAATCAAGGCCCTGGATGTCCTATTTGAGCAATTAACATCTGTACAAACCCAATCATCCCCGATTAAAGGCTTATACCTGTGGGGTGATGTGGGCCGGGGTAAAACCTTTTTAATGGACTTGTTTTACGATTGCTTGCCAGATGAGGGCAAGCTCCGCCTGCATTTTCATCGTTTTATGGCACGTATTCATCACGCACTGCAAAACCACACAGGGCAGCAAGATCCCCTGGTATTGATTGCCAATGATCTGGCGAAAACATGCCGGGTATTATGTTTTGATGAATTTTTTGTTTCTGACATTGGCGATGCCATGATCCTGGCGGGTTTATTTGAGTGTTTGTTTAAACAAGGGGTGGTGTTGCTTGCCACATCAAATATTCCCATCGAGCGTTTATATGAAAACGGTTTAGCCCGACAAAAATTTTTGCCCTGCATTGCCCTCTTGCAACAACATACCCAGACCTTGCATCTCAATGGTAAACACGATCACCGTATTCATCTGCCTTGCACTGAACTCAATGCCCCGCCCCTCAAGACCTCATCACCGAATATTGGCATCAAGGGCGAAATAAATTTTGATGCTATCTTCACTGATTTAACCCACACCCAGGCTCCCGATGATATCAACACGCGCAGTTTAAGCATCTGCCACCGAGACATCCCTGTGATCCGTGCCACCCAAAGCAATCAAGCCAGCTCAGTGGCCTGGTTCGACTTTACAACGTTGTGTGATGGCCCTCGCTCCCCCTTAGATTACATGGAAATTGCCAACCGCTTTAATAACGTGATGCTCAGCGGCGTACCCCATCTTGGCGGTACAATACGCGGATGGATAAAGGCACGGGGCACAGAAGATGGTACTGGCGAAAATCAGGCACTGAGTACCGGAGAACGCAGTGTGGCCTATGCCGGGGGCGACGATGCAGCCAGACGTTTTATCAGCCTTATTGATGAATTGTACGACCAGGGCGTCATCCTGTATTTAAGCTGTGATGTGCCCCTGGCCGAGCTCTATACAGAAGGGGCATTGCTCTTTGAGTTCCGCCGGACCTATAGCCGTTTAATAGCAATGAGTCAGAGGTAAATTTGTTAGAGACGATACATCAATACCCGTCGGTGCAGAACAGGTCCTGTAAACTATGGCCTGCAGATATGCAGGCCATAAAAAGCAGCAAGCGCAGCCAGAGACTACGGCTTAATCAATAACTAGCGATACCCCCCGGGTAAATTCACTCGTTTCTGATGCTGCTTGTAATCTATTATTTTTTCTATAAATCAGCTGTACATCGCCAAATGTAAGTTCAAGGGTTTTATAGCCTAATTCTTGCAATGACGCTAACACCTTGGCATCCATGCCTGGATGATGCCTGATTTCGTCTTTTGGCCAAAGTTGATGATGAAACCTAGGCGAATTAACGGCTTTTTCGGCATCCATTTTAAATTCAAGCACATTCAGTATTGTTTGATATACCGAGCTAATAATCGTTGTTCCACCCGGAGAACCTGTTACCAAACTGACCTCGCCATTATTTAACAAAATCGTTGGCGTCATAGAGGAGAGCATACGTTTATTCCCTTGAATTTCATTTGCTGTACCGCCCATAGCGCCAAAGCCATTTGCTACCCCGGCTTTGGCACTAAAGTCATCCATTTCATCATTTAATAGAAAACCTGCTCCTTCTACTACCACGCCACTGCCAAAGATATAATTAATAGTGGTGGTGTTTGACACCGCGTTGCCCCATTTATCGATAATAGAAAAATGGGTGGTATCGCTACTTTCTTGCAAACCAGGCACAATATCCTCAGTGATCGATATTTTATTCATCCCAATGTCTTTAGTTCTACTCATTAAATAATCTGGATCCAACATAGCTGCAGCTGGCACGTCGATAAAATCAGGATCCCCTAAATACTCGGCGCGATCCGCAAACACACGTTTAGCTATTTCAGATAATAAATGGATGTAATCTTTTGAGTTGTGGGCATAGACATGATCGCCTTTAACCAGATCGTATAAGTTTAACCATTGTAATATGGCTAAGCCACCAGAACTGGGTGGAGGTGCAGTAATAACCGTGTGATCTCGCCACGTTCGAACAAGGGGTTTGCGCCATTTGGCTTGGTAATTGGCCAAATCTTGCTCATTAATAAGACCGCCATTTTTCAGCATAAACTGACTGATAATGTGGGCTGTTTTACCCTTATAAAAGCCGTCTCTGCCAAAT
Source organism: Paraglaciecola sp. (assembly GCA_047618055.1). Classification (GTDB taxonomy): domain Bacteria; phylum Pseudomonadota; class Gammaproteobacteria; order Enterobacterales; family Alteromonadaceae; genus Paraglaciecola. Next base: position 9,595 of record JBLHIW010000108.1, read on the forward strand.
TTGGATATACGCGTTAATGTTTGTGCTAGCTCCGGTTGTTTAAACCTGGTGCCTGCTTTTGCATGAGCAAAATAATTTGCAAAGTTAAGCTCAATACCTTTCTCTTTATAACTATTGATATGCTGAGCTATGCCCTCCCCCATGACAGGATGAACAATATAACCTTCTTCTGCTAAGGCAATCGCGGGTGCAAGTAGTGCCTGCCATGTTTTACTGCCATATTTTTTATGGGCTTTCCACATTCCGTCGACCGTTCCCGGCACACCCGATGACAGTACGCCGTACAAGGATAAATAAGGAATGACGGCCCCACTCTCATCTAAGTACATATCTCGATGTGCGCTTTTAGGCGCAACTTCACGATAATCAAGAAAGTCCGCTACTTTATCTTTATAAATGGTCATAAAACCGCCGCCACCAATATTACCCGCTTCAGGTAAAGTGACCGCTAATACAAATTGCGCAGCAATTGCAGCGTCAATAGCATTGCCATCTTCTTCTAATATTTTTTTGACAACTTGTGCACTATAATTGTCCGGCATGGCTAATGCCGCACTTTGTTTGGCACCGGTGGTCGCAGAAAAGAAAACAAGACTGACGACTAAGAATGTGACTATTTTATGCTTCAATTTATTATTCCCTAATAAGCGTAAATAACTGCACACGCACATTATTGCGATGGTAACGTTCGATGCGCGAAACGACTGAATATTAACCATGGGCAATATATATTGCTGATCTTTGTTATACATTCTGCGGGCCACTAGCATATACGAATTATCGTTCAGCCGCTTTATTCCACCCTATGGGATTGAGCCATCGACAACAATCAACTTTCAGCATGGCCGGCATCAGTTGGCGATGACGATATCGCTCCGAAGCTATTTAGCGCTGACTTGCTCATCGAGCAAGATTATCTTGCCCCCGGTCACATTGACCAATTCACCTTTGACAGCGCTGACATCACTATTAGATACCGCCGCTGATACGTTTATCTGCTGACCATAATCGGTTTTTACATCGGCGACATCGTAACGCGCCAATAAACGCTTAACCGCGGCATCATGAGGATAATCATACAGTAAGCTTAACTGCGTTCGGCTGACTTTTTCCACGGTAGGCAAATCCGCCAATACTTGTACTACGGCGTCAGTATAAGCCCGCTGTAAGCCACCGGTGCCTAACTTGGTACCGCCAAAATAACGTACCACAGCCACCACGACGTCACCCAAACCACTGTGTTGCAATACCTTCAACATTGGCATGCCGGCGGTGCCACTGGGCTCACCATCATCGCTCATGGAACGCACCGTGGTATCCGGGGCACCGGCAATATAGGCCCAACACACATGATTCGCCTGGGGATGTTCTGTGCGTAAAACACGAATAAAGGCCTCTGCTGTTGCTCTAGAATCCCCATTAGCCACAAAGGTCAAAAATTTGCTGCGTTTTATCTCTAACTCGCCTTGAGCGGTTTGCGCGGGGATGGGATAACGGGAGATGCTCATTTCGTTTTAGCTGACTACATTAAATCAGTGTATTTAAGGGCGACCAAACCTAAGGTCACCGTTATTGGACTGAATAAAGTGGAGAGGGTAATCACTTCTGCAGCGAAGTGGCCATGGACCGTCATTTGATCACTCATCACATAAGCCGCGGTGGCCGTAGGGGTCGCCATCATTAAAAATAATACCCCCAGGGCCTCCCCTTGCATACCAAATAGTATCGCACTGGCCACTATCACCCCTGGTAATATGATTAATTTTAACAGTGTCGCGACCAGCGTTTCTTTATGATTGGCTTTTAGGCTTTGCCATTCAAGGCTTGCACCAATGCAAACTAAGGCTAATGGCAAGGTTAATTGGGCTAAATAAGCCAACGAAAAGTCGATAATCTTTGGTAAGGGGACATTCAAATAAGACCAAGCTGCGCCGAGCACGATGGCGATAATTAGCGGGTTTTTCGCTAAATTGATTAATATCATGCTACGTGAATTACT
>JBLHIW010000109.1:0-11483 GCA_047618055.1 Paraglaciecola sp.
GAAACATAAACCAACCAGCGAATGCGGCAGCGAAGGGGAAAAAATACGCCATCCAGCCAAAAGTAAAAAACATGATGTCAGCCAACCATGCCCCTACCGGCCCCACCCAGTTGTGAATACTGCTCTGCAGACCTGCCTGACTCCAACTGGGATCGGCAGGATGAAACGAAGCAAGGGCCAGTAACAGAAAAAATGAAAATGCACAGCTAAGGATCATGCCTACTTCCATGATCCTTTGAAAACCAGAGAGTCGTGCCATAGAAATTATTATCGTTATCGTTTTCTAGTCAATTTATGCTGTATAAGATACCAGTGCACAGAGCAAAATCCTAGCTGCAAGGGGTCTATTGCTCGGTATTTAAGCAAAGCCCTCATTTGAGGTTTATTTTAAGCTGAATGCTATCTTTTACCTCCTCCATCACGACGTAGGTGCGAGACTCGCTGACCCCGGGCAGGCGCAATAAGGTATCGCCCAATAATTTTCGATAGCTAGACATATCGGCCACCCGGGCTTTTAGCAGGAAATCAAAATTTCCGGAGACCAGATAACATTCCTGGATATCGTCATGCAAACGAACAGCCGCAGAAAATTCTTCAAATATATCAACTGAAGTTTTACTTAAGGTGATCTCCACAAAAACCAACATGGCTGCACCCAACTTATGGGGATCGACCTTGGCATGATACCCCTTAATATATCCCTCCAGCTCAAGCCTTTTAACCCTTTCCAAACAAGGACTTGCACTTAATCCAACTTTTTCAGCCAGGTCCACATTCGATATGCGCCCGGATTTTTGCAATTCAATCAGAATATTTCTATCTATCCTATCAAGGTCTTTGGGAGTCTTTATCAACATATAATATACGGCCAAAATGGACTATTGCAGTATTTTAATCTTTTACTCTTCATATTTCAGAATAATTTTCTTCAAAACTTAATCTATACTCGTGGGCTTACTCATTACCCTCAAATAACTTCATAATAAGGTTTTAGCATATGCTTATCGGTGTACCAAAAGAAATCAAAAATCACGAATATCGCGTAGGTTTAACCCCAGCAGCGGTAAAAGAGTTTGTTAGCTACGGACATCAAGTGTGGGTTGAAGATAATGCTGGCACCTCGATAGGTTTCACTAATGAGCATTATGAACTCGCCGGGGCGGTTGTCGCTAAAGACGCAGCGTCAATATTTGCCCGTGCCGATATGATCGTGAAAGTAAAAGAGCCACAACCTGAAGAATGTAAGATGTTGCGCCCGGGACAAACCCTCTATACCTATTTGCATCTGGCGCCAGACCCACGGCAAACACAGCTACTCGTAGAATCAGGGGCAAGCTGTATCGCCTATGAAACCGTGACAGATAACAAAGGTGCTCTGCCCTTACTGGCACCCATGAGTGAAGTTGCCGGACGTATGGCGGTTCAAGCCGGTGCCCATTATCTCGAAAAAGCCCAGGGCGGCAGCGGCACCTTACTCGGTGGCGTACCCGGCGTTGCCCCAGGTAAAGTATTAATCATCGGCGGTGGCGTAGTGGGTATCAATGCCGCAAAAATGGCTTTAGGTTTAGGTGCCGACGTCACTATTTTAGATCGTTCATTACCCCGACTCCGTGAATTAGACGACATTTTTGCAGGAAGACTCAAGACGGTGTATTCCACGGTAGAGGCGATTGAACATTATTCTTCTAAAGCTGACTTAGTCGTGGGTGCGGTACTGATACCTGGTGCGGCCGCCCCGAAATTACTCACCCGGGAACATATTAAGAGCATGAAAGAAGGTTCAGTCGTAGTGGATGTGGCGATTGATCAGGGGGGATGTTTTGAAACGTCTAAGGCCACCACCCACCAGGACCCGGTGTATATTGTTGACGGTGTGGTCCATTACTGTGTGGCGAATATGCCTGGCGGCGTAGCCAGAACCTCTACCATGGCACTCAATAATGCAACCCTGTCTTATGGTTTAGCGTTAGCCAACAAAGGTCCTAAACAAGCCATGTTAGATGATGTACATTTGCGCAATGGCCTAAATGTACACCAAGGTAAAGTCACCTATAAAGCGGTCACCGATGCCTTAGGCAGCCAACTTGACCTGGTCTATATGGATGCGATTGACGCCTTAAACGCTTAATACTCTCTTTGTATTAGCCATGCCCAGTAAAAAGCCACCTCTATTATATATTGGTGGCTTTTTTATGTGCTTAGCATCCCTTACGTGATAGTCAGGCATCGTTATTAATCGCGGATACAAACAACTAAGCACTGGGGGAATCGTTGTTAATAAAGGATAATTTTATTTCTCGGTGCTCTCTGTGTGTACCCGGTGGTAAATATCTTCTTATTTATAGGCAATGCTGCTGTTGATAGCAAGTAATGTTGCCACCGGATCCGGGGACTGGGTAATAGGTCGTCCAATAACCAAATAGTCAGCACCTGCTTGTACTGCCTGCTCTGGACTCATTATCCTAAGTTGATCCCCCGGTTCGCTGCCGACCGGTCTAATACCCGGTGTCACCAAGGTAAAATTTTGACCTAAGGCGCTTTTAAGCGCTTTCGCTTCCTGAGCTGAGCACACTACTCCATCCAGACCAGAGTTCTTGGTCAGTCGTGCCAACCTTAAGACCTGTTCCTCAGGCGAGTCAGTGATACCAATGCCCCTTAACTGAGCTTGATCCATACTGGTGAGCACGGTAACCGCGATCAATAATGGTTTGTCATTGGCAAAGCCCTTTGCCAATTCATTTTGCGCATGCTCCATCATTTTTTGCCCACCAGACGCATGCACATTCAACATCCACACCCCTAAATCTGCGGCGGCCAGACAGGCCTTGGCAACGGTATTGGGAATGTCGTGAAATTTTAAATCGAGAAACACATCGAAATTTTTACTGACTAATTCTTTGACAAACTCCGGGCCAAAGTATGTAAACATTTCTTTGCCAACTTTTAATCGACATAAACTCGGCTCAATTCTATCCACAAAAGACCGGGCTTTGGTTTTATCTTCAAAATCCAGTGCAACAACTATTTTGGGCGCTTGCATGGCTATTACTCTCCGTCTAAGCCTGTGATTGGTTTTACTGCTCCCCATTTCTTACAGGAAGGACACAGCCAATGTATTTGGCGGCCTGAAAAACCACAACTGTGACAGCGATATTTGGGGCGCTGTTTAATTTGTTCTTCCACAAGCTCTTTGAGCAAGGCGAGGCTATTAGTGGACTGTTGGGGTTCTTTGTGTTCAATATAAAGGCCCATCAAGGTTTTAAAACCTTTCATGGTTGGGTGTTTTCTTAATTGCCCCAGCAACACCTCGGCCGCTTCCCGGGACTCTCCGCGCTTGGCCATCAAATCAACCTTGGCAAGATAGGCGGTGGCGCATTGCTGCCAGTAATGCTCTAAAATTTCTTCAAGTTGCTGATTGTCGTCTAAGTGATTTGTACACTTTACCAGCATGGGTACAGCTTCACTAAACCAGGATATATCTCTGTCGGGAACTTGCTTTAAATACTCTATCCCCTGCTGATACAGCTCCTGCTCCATGGCCATTTCCGCTAACATTAACCAGGGTCGCACACCATGCTCATCAGCCATCACCGACTTTTGTAGATTTTCTTCTGCCCGGACATATTCTTTTTTTCGTAACTCAATGCAGGCTTGTTCACAATAAAAATGAGCAGCTCGTGAACATAAGTCATCATTGTCCCCGTTGTTCACCATCATATTTTCGGCTAGTTCTATGGCTCTTTCCCACTCTTTGGTAGTTTGATAGATATTAAAAAGCTGCTGCTGAGCATCCAAAAAGTGCTTGTCACTGTTTAATAATTGTAAAAATGCATTTTCGGCACGCTCTAAAAAGCCCGCTAACACATAATCTCGGCCGAGCTCTTTTAACGCGGACTCCCGCTGGGCGCCTGATATTTGTTCTTTACTGACTAAATTTTGATGGATCCTAATCGCCCGATCTAGCTCTCCTCGATGGCGAAAAAATTTTCCCATGGCAATATGGGTTTCTACCGTATCGCTATCCAAATCAATCATTTTAATTAGCGTATCCACCGCTTTGTCTGGCTCGTCGGATAGCAGGAAATTTAAACCTTTATAATAGTGTTTGGAGAGAATACGGGACTGTTTTCGCTGAGCTTGACGAACACTATTTCTGCCCATGATCCATCCATAGGCGGCGGCTACGGGCAAAAGTAAAAAAAGCAGTTCAAGCATAGCTAAGCTTTGCCTGCTTGATTCAATTTTTTATGTTGACGTTCAAGGCTTCTGATCCGCCACTTTAAACGCAGGAAATACCCAGATAACGCAGTTAGGGTCAATAATATACCAAGCAAAAAAGCGAGTCCCATTAAGACTGAAACACGCAATTCAGATTCTGCAATAAGGTAATTAACCATGACCAAATGGCCATTTTGTGAACCAACAAAACCGGCAAAAATTAATACGGCAAGGAAGCCAATAAGAAAGGTTAACGTTTTGAATTTCATAACAGTCTAGCTCCAAAAAATGCGCGGTTTATGCGATGGTGAACAACACGCTACTATTGTATTTAGACATGGGGACATTATCGGTAATGAGAACAACAGGCTATCTCATCAATGTAAGGACTACTCTAACAAAAACGGCACTCCAATTGGCGTGCCGTTTAATAATTTTTATGAAAACTCAGTGAATTAAGCTCTCATTCACCCGTTCTCGCAATTCCTTTCCGGGTTTAAAATGAGGGACGTATTTTCCATCCAACTTCACTGTTTCACCGGTTTTAGGGTTACGACCCACGCGTGGGGCTCGGTAATGCAAAGAAAAGCTGCCAAATCCTCGGATTTCGATACGCTCACCCTTTTGTAAGGTTTGCGCCATTTGCTCTAGCATTTCCTTAATCGCCGATTCCGCATCTTTTGCAGGAACGTGACGGGCTTTATCGGCCAGTCTTTCGATAAGTTCTGACTTAGTCATCTTCACCTCCGGATCAAACAAAAACACTGTGCTTACCGATATTGAAGTGCGCTGATGGTTTACATCAAGCGCACCTCGCCAGATTAATCGTCGCTTTTAGCTGCTTTGAAAGCATCAGCGAAGGCATTGGAGAAACCAACTTCTTCATGCTGATTAACTTTGTCTAGCGCTTCTTTCTCATCTGCGTTGTCTTTCGCCTTAACAGATAAGTTAACGATACGATTCTTACGATCTACGCCCATAAATTTGGCTTCAATCTCAGAATCAACACTAACCAATTCAGATGCGTCTTCAACACGTTCACGTGCTAAATCACCGGCACGGATATAACCTTCAACTTCTTCACCAAGTTTAACGGTTACGCCTTTAGCATCAACAGCAGTAACTACTCCAGTAACGATAGCACCTTTCTTAGTATCTGTCAGATACTGATTGAAGGGGTCTTCATCTATCTGTTTGATTCCTAGAGAAATACGCTCGCGCTCTGGGTCGACTTGTAATACAACAGCCGAAATTTCATCGCCTTTCTTGTAATCACGAACAGCGTCTTCGCCAGTTTTGTTCCAGGAAATGTCAGACAAGTGGACCAATCCGTCAATACCGCCGTCAAGACCGATGAAGATACCGAAGTCAGTGATAGATTTAATCTTACCGCTAACCTTGTCGCCTTTACTTTGTGCCGTAGCGAAATCTTCCCAAGGGTTAGATTTACACTGCTTCAGGCCTAGTGAGATACGACGACGTTCTTCATCTATTTCAAGTACCATAACTTCAACACTGTCACCCAAGTTAACTACTTTAGAGGGGTGAATGTTTTTGTTGGTCCAATCCATTTCAGATACGTGTACTAAACCTTCTACGCCATCTTCAATTTCTACGAAACAACCGTAATCAGTCAGGTTGGTAACAGCACCACTTAATTTAGCGCCTTCAGGGTAACGGTGAGCAATTTCTTGCCAAGGATCGTTGCCCATTTGCTTCATACCAAGAGAAACACGTGATTTTTCTTTATCAAACTTCAGTACTTTAACGTTGATTTCGTCGCCAACATTAACGATTTCACTTGGGTGCTTAACACGTTTCCAAGCCATATCGGTAATATGCAGAAGACCGTCAACACCACCTAAATCTACGAATGCGCCGTAGTCAGTAAGGTTCTTAACGATACCCTTAACTTCATGGCCTTCATCAAGGTTAGCGAGTAATGTGTCACGCTCTGCACTGCTTTCTGCTTCGATAACGGCACGACGAGAAACAACTACGTTGTTACGCTTAGCATCAAGTTTGATAACTTTAAATTCTAGCTCTTTGCCTTCGAGGTGAGTCGTGTCTCGTACTGGACGAACGTCAACCAATGAACCAGGTAAGAAAGCACGAACTGTATTAACTTCAACCGTAAAGCCACCTTTGACCTTACCATTGATAATACCAATGATAGTTTCTTTCTCTTCGTAAGCTTTTTCTAGCTCAACCCATGCTTCATGACGTTTGGCTTTTTCGCGAGACAGGATAGTCTCACCAAAACCATCTTCAATTGCATCTAGTGCAACGTCAATCTGATCGCCAATGGCCACTTCAAGCACGCCTTCGGCATTTTTGAACTGTTCAATTGGAATAGCACTTTCGGATTTCAAACCTGCATCTACCAGTACGATATCTTTGTCGATAGATACAACTGTACCTTTAACAATGGCACCAGGGCGGGTTTCAATTACTTTTAAACTTTCTTCGAATAGTTGAGCGAAATTTTCAATCATAGGTTATATTTAAATTCATTTTTTATGTCCACATTACAATCCAGTTAACATGGGGTTGTTATTTAATACCAATTTCATCCTGAAGTTGGCGGCTTTTTCTAAAACACTTTTCTATAAACCCTCAACTTATTGCAGTTGAGTATTTACAAAATCACTAATTCTTTCAAACACTTGGTTAACATCCAACAGTGTAGAATCAAGTATTAGTGCACCTTCCGCCGGTATTAAAGGAGCGACAATTCGATTTGCATCTCTTTCGTCACGGGCCTGTATATCAGCTAAAAGGCGCGACATGCTAACATCATGTCCTTTATCTTTCAACTGGTTGAATCGTCTTAACGCACGCTCTTCGGCGCTCGCCGTAAGGAATACCTTTGCCTGGGCATTAGGGAAGACAATGGTTCCCATATCCCGCCCATCAGCCACCAATCCTGGTGATTGTTTAAATGCCCGTTGCCTGCGCAATAAGGCCTCTCGGATGGTAGGTAGAGAGGCTATTTTTGAAGCCACTGCACCGATCTCTTCGGTTCTGATGACATCGGTAACATCCTCACCTTCCAATATAACCCTCGCACCCGCGCCATTGGTCTCAAAGCTCACATCCAGACCGGCCGCAAGGGGCAATAACGCCAGTTCATCTTCCGCCTGAATTTGATGATGGACAGAGGCGATGGCTAATACACGGTAAATGGCGCCGCTGTCTAAGAAATGCCAACCTAATTTTTTCGCCAGTAATGAACTCACGGTTCCTTTACCTGCGCCACTTGGACCGTCAATAGTAATGACAGATGCTGTTTGCATGCCAACTCCTTAGCTGATGAAAATCGGCCATTATTATACGCCAGAGACGTAGATAAGCAATGACGATACTGTTACAAGAAGCAAGCTAAGTGCAAAAGCCTGGGCTTTCTAGTAACTAATCGTTGACAGCCTGGTAAAATAATCGGGGAATGTTTTTGCCGTACAGGCCGGATCATTAATCATCACAGGCGTATCGCTTAATGCCACCAATGAGAAACACATGGCTATTCGGTGATCATCATAAGTATCAATTTCAGCCCTAAGTAGCTTTTCCGGGGGCGTGATGGTAATAAAGTCTTTTCCTTCGCACACCGTGGCGCCAACCTTTCGTAGCTCACACGCCATTGCGGCCAAACGGTCGGTTTCTTTTACCCGCCAATTATGAATATTGCGAATGGACGTTGTCCCTTTGGCAAATAGCGCCGTCGTAGCAATCGTCATGGCCGCATCAGGTATGTGATTTAGATCCATGTCGATGGCCTTAAGCGGCGCGCCGGTGACCTGAATAAAATCGTCTCCCCAGGTGATTTTTGCTCCCATACGTTCCAGTACGTCAGCAAAGCGGATATCCCCCTGAATACTGTTTTTGCCGACGCCGGTGACTTTAACCGTTCCACCTTTAATCGCCCCGGCCGCTAAAAAATAAGACGCCGATGATGCATCACCTTCGACCAAAAACTGCCCTGGCGACTGATACTGCTGCTGGCCTCTAACCACGAAACGTTGGTAGTCTTGATTACTGACATCGACCCCAAACTGTGCCATGGTCTGTAAGGTGATATCAATATAAGGCTTGGATACGAGTTCCCCCTGTATGACAATTTCACTGTCGTTTTCAAACAAAGGGGCGGCCATCAGCAGGGCGGTTAAAAACTGACTGGACACGCTACCATCAACAGTTATTTTCCCGCCAGACAAGTGCTTACCGCTTATTTTCAAGGGCGGATAGCCTGCATTTTTTAAATAGTGTATTTCTGCGCCCGCCTGGCGAAGGGCGTCCACTAACGCGCCAATGGGCCGCTCTTCCATACGCGGTTCGCCCGTTAGGATAAATTCACCGCAAGAGGCCGCCAGCGCAGCGCATAAAGGGCGCATGGCCGTGCCGGCGTTACCTAAAAACAAGGTTAATGACTCGCTGGCAAGCAAGGTCTGCCCGAGCCCCTCAACCCAACACTGGGTATGATCATCTGACAGGCGATACTCAACGCCCAACAGGGTCAATGCCTTGAGCATGTGCCTGATGTCATCGCTATCAAGTAGGTTACTTAAATGGGTTTGCCCTTTGGCAAGGGCAGCCAGGAGTAAAGCTCGATTCGAGAGGCTCTTAGAGCCAGGTACGTTAACTGTGCCCTCAACTCTGCTGATCGGCTCCAATAATAATTGTTCCATCAGCCATTATTCCTGGCAAAGTCCATCATAAATTCTGTCAATGCATGAACCCCTTCTATGGGCATGGCGTTATAAATGCTGGCGCGCATCCCGCCAACTATTCTGTGGCCTTTGAGTGCACTTAAGCCGGCTTGTTCGGCTTCTAATAAAAACCGTTGATCCAAACTCTTGTCTGCCAGATGAAAGCCCACATTCATCCTCGAGCGATAATCCGGGTGTACCTGGTTGCCATAAAATTCAGTGTGATCAATACATTTATATAGCAAATCGGCTTTGGCCCTATTGTGCTCAGCCATTGCCTCAACGCCCCCCTGATCTTTTAACCACTTAAACACCAAGCCGGCCAAATACCAAGCGTAAGTCGGTGGCGTATTGTACATGGAGCCGCTTTTTGCCAAGGTGGCATAATGTAAAATGGATGGGATGTCGGAGCGAGCCCGGTCTAATAGATCATCTCGTACTATCACCACCGACAGGCCCGAGGGACCAATATTCTTTTGCGCACCGGCATAAATCACCCCAAACTGACTCACATCAATCGGTTTTGACAGAATAGTGGAAGACATATCCGCGACCAGCGGCACGTTCCCGGTTTGTGGAACCCAGTCAATCTCCACACCGTCGACGGTTTCATTTGGGCAATAATGAAGATAGGCCGCCTCTGGATTGGTTTGCCAGTCAGATTGAGATGGCACCACCACCTTGCCATCAACCAGAATTGAGCGGGCACACTCCTGGACTGATAGGTATTTTTTGGCTTCTTCAATGGCCCCAACAGACCAGGCGCCGGTATTTAAGAAGTCGGCGCTGTCGCCCCGTTTAGATAAATTGAGGGGCACTGCGGAAAATTGCCCTCTGCCACCGCCATGGGAAAATAACACCTGGTAGTTAGCGGGCACATTGAGTAAGTCCCGCAGATCTTGCTCTGCTTGCTCCGCTAAGGCAATGAATCCCTTACTGCGGTGACTGACTTCCATCACCGAGCACCCTTTGTGCTGCCAATCCAGAAACTCACTCTGGGCTTGCTGCATCACGGCTTCGGGTAACATTGCCGGACCGGCACAAAAATTAAATATCTTGGACATGCATTCTCAATAAAAGTACAAACAAAAAGAGTGGCCTATAGCCACTCGTTTTAGTTAGATAAACAAAGGATATTAATCAGCCAATAATATCCTTTTTATCCTATTTTTTGTTATAAGAAATTTGACTCTCTTATTCGTCGTTGGCCTCATCATCCTCAGATGCTGAGGGTTCAGCGTCGTTTGTCGATATGGATCGCTCAGCGCCTTCAAGCAACTCTGCACCTTCAACTAACTCAGCATCGTCCATTTCAGGCACTTCAATTTCATCAATACGTTGCAAAGCAACCACATGTTCGCCTTCAACAGTACGGATTAAGCGCACGCCCTGGGTGTTTCGGCCCACGGTTGATACTTCACTTACGCGGGTTCTAACCAGAGTACCTTTATCACTGATCAACATGATTTCATCACTCTCATTAACCTGCACCGCACCGACAACCTTGCCATTGCGCTCTGAGACTTTAATCGATACTACGCCCTGGGTCGCACGACTTTTAGCCGGGTAGTCGGCCACCGGTGTACGCTTACCGAAACCATTTTCAGTGGCAGTCAAAATAGCGCCATCACCTTGGGGCACAATTAAGGACACCACTTTTTGACCGTCTTTGAGGCGAATACCTCTGACACCGGTAGCCGTTCGGCCCATGGGTCTCAGTGCAAGTAATTCTTCCCCTGTTTCCGGGTCAAGTTTCACCGCTCCGCTTTCAGCATCACGTTGTTTCTCGTTAAAGCGAACCACTTTACCTTCATCGGAGAACAACATAATGTCGCTACTGCCATCGGTAATATCCACGCCAATCAACTCATCGCCATCATTTAAGTTAACCGCAATAATGCCGTTAGCCCGAGGTTTTGAGTAGGAAATCAGGGCCGTTTTCTTAACGGTGCCGTTGGCTGTCGCCATCAACACATATTTGTCTTCCACAAACTCTTTAATGGGCAAGATAGCGGTAATACGCTCACCTTCTTCCAATGGCAAGATATTAACAATTGGGCGTCCTCTGGCATTTCGACTTGCCAGGGGCAATTGATATACTTTTAACCAGTACAAGCGACCGCGGGTAGAGAAACACAGAATATGATCATGGGTATTGGCCACTAACAACTTCTCGATGAAATCTTCATCTTTCATCTTAGTCGCTGACTTACCCTTACCACCACGACGTTGTGACTCGTAATCATTGAGTTTTTGATATTTCACATAACCTTCACGACTCAGCGTTACAACCACATCTTCGCGCTCAATCAGATCTTCAATATCAATACCATGGGTAGCCGCAGTAATGACCGTACGGCGTGCATCACCGTATTGCTCGCGGATTAATACCAATTCTTCCCGTATCACTTCCATCAAACGTTCAGCGCTAGCCAATATATGCAACAACTCTGCAATAATATCGAGCAACTCTCTGTATTCAGACAGGATCTTATCGTGCTCTAGACCGGTAAGTTTGTTTAAACGCAGATCCAAAATAGCTTGGGCCTGTTGTTCGGT
>JBLHIW010000110.1:0-11430 GCA_047618055.1 Paraglaciecola sp.
AAGCATTTTTTTTTGAAATGTCCTGCTAATAGTCAATCTTGATGACTTTAATCAGACTGTATGTTGGGTATTGAAAAGAATACCTAAAACCCAATCTGGATACGCACAAGGCCTTGTACTGTTTGGCCAATCCCCTAATATAAACTCACAGTTTGATTATTGACATACGCTCCCAACTATCGACATAAGCTCCTAACTGTTATTCGCCCAGCATCTTAGCTGGGCTTTTTTTTGCCTTTGAAAAACAGGCACATCCCACAAATTTAAAACACCCTAAACTGGCTATGCCCATTTCGTTGAAATGTCTGATAGATGCTACTCAAAACGCCACAAGCCCATTAATGATTTTGCTTAGTCTCGGGAGTGCCATACTAAGCAAGCTCCTATACCATTACTCCTTGATATGTGATCAACTCACAAGAACTGGGAAGTTCCCTAGCTGCATCTGTATCCAAGCGCTTAAGCCGTCACAATTGTTTCATCCTCCTGTCGCAAAAAATTCACACTATCCTCATAGACTGTATGGCGAATTAAAATTAATAACGGTAGACAGAAAACCCAATGCAAAACTTAGCCATAAAAGTAAAACTCAGCCTATTAACAGCGGCAGTAGTCTCAGGACTTTCTGGCTGCATTCTGGAAGGAGATAACGGTCAAAGCGGTGTGGACGGTGCCCCGGGAACTAAAGGTGTTGATGGCAAGAGCCTACCCCGGGAGCTCGCAATCGAGGTGGTCGGTCGTTTCGCCGCCGGTGGTGTGGAAATCTACGGTAAAAGCGCTGCTGAAATTGTCCAGTTTCACTCAAAATCAAATTCAGCATTTGCGGTGAATTCTGCCACCAGCCAAATCGATATCATCAACCTGACTAGTTTACCCACGGTCCCGGTAGGCAATGCCATTACTGATACCAGCCTCTCCTCCCAGGCTTTTTCTTACCCAAGCAGTGTCACGGTGAAAGATGCCGATGGTCTTAATCAAACTCTCGCCCTGGGTATCGCCAATTCCATCGCCATTAATGCTGATATGCTGGCCATCGCGGTTGAAGCCGCGGTTAAGACTGACGCGGGTGCGGTGTTATTTTATCACCTTGACGCCCTGGGCCAAGGTACGTTCATTAAAGCCGTGACAGCGGGTGCCCAGCCCGACATGGTGGTCTTTAGCCCCGACGGTAATATGGCATTGGTGGCAAACGAAGGTGAGCCAGACACGGATTTCTCCGTTGACCCACAAGGCAGTATTTCCAAAATATTACTCAATGATGGTGTACCTGCCGACCTCGCCACTAGCATAAATATGAGTACGGACATGGTTTTTAGCAGTGATAGCCTCAGTGCTGAAGATTACGATACAGACACAAAACGTAAGGCCTTGTTGCAGTTATCTGGGGTGAAATTCGCTAGCTTAGTCGGTAGCTCGGTCGCCCAGGAGCTTGAGCCGGAGTACATTACGTTTTCCGCTGACGGCACTAGGGCCTATGTATCCCTGCAGGAAAGCAATGCCATTGGCATTATCGATACCATAAACAACACCATTGAAGTCCGTGGTCTCGGTTTTAAGGATTGGAGCGAATTTGAGTTGGATTTCACCAATGACGATGAGGTGCCCAATTTCCAAAGCGTTGAAGGTTTATACGGTATGTACCAACCTGATACCCTTAGCTCTTACACTTGGAACGGGGCCAGCTTTATTTTATCGGCTAACGAAGGGGATTCCCGTGATTGGGAGGCCTACTCGGAAGAAATTAGGGTGCGGGATATTGTCGATCAAGATAAGTTAAATATGACCTTATCCCCTGCTTTGCAGGCGGTGTACGACGCCAGCGGCGCACGTAATGGCCTGGGGCGATTAAAAGTAAGCGCTGCATTGGGTGATGCCGACGCCAATGGTGAGTTTGAAGCCTTATATGCCTATGGTGGCCGTTCATTCTCCATCTGGGATCAAAATATCAACCAGGTGTATGACTCAGGCGATGACTTTGGAAAGATTTCCGCAGCGGCGCTGGGCGGCGATTTTAATAGTGCCCACACCAAAAACAAGGGTGACAACCGTTCAGACGATAAGGGCGGCGAGCCCGAAGCCATTGCTGTGGGTGAAATAAACGGCCGCACCTATGCTTTTATTGCCCAGGAGCGCTCGGGGGACTTGTTTACCTATGATGTAAGCAATCCCTTCCAGGTTGCCTTTGTTGCCCACTACAACAACCGTGATTTCAGCACTACTTTTGAGTTGGATGATGACTTAGACAACCCTTGTGATCCGGCCGCAGGCATGAACTGCGATGAAGTCGCCATATCCGGTGACCTCGGTCCAGAAAGTATCAAATTTGTCGATGCACCAGACAGTCCAAACGGCAATGCACTATTAATTATCGGCAATGAGGTAAGTGGTACAGTGACGATTTATCAAGTAACTGAAAAATAATTTTTGCACACCTATGCCCAAGGCCATTAGCCTGGCAGCTTGGCGACAAAGGAACTCAGCCACATGAGCTTAGACGTACTGAGTGATTGGGGTGAGTGAATGCAGCTAACAATACTGCAACCTCAAGGGAGACGGATATAGATAAGCCCAGGGTGCTCCTGCATCCTGGGCTGCCTTAATCTATCAGGTTTTCTGCTGAAAAAAATGAGAGGCGAACTACATCTCAGTCCGCTCGCAGCTTAAGCAAACAATACCTAAGTGAATGAGTCAACTTTACAATTCTGCACACAACCTTGTGCCTTGCTCGATCGCCCGCTTGGCATCCAATTCAGCCGCATCATCTGCACCACCAATCAGGTGATAAGGCTTGCTTAAACCCTCAACCAGTTCACGCAAAGGGTCTTGCCCCGCGCAGACGATCACATTGTCTACATCCAAAACCTGCTGCTGGTCGTTAACTTTGATGTGTAAACCTTGATCATCGATTTTTAGATACTCCACACCAACAAGCATACTCACGCCCTTGTTTAACAATCCTATACGATGGGCCCATCCGCTGGTTTTACCTAAACCTGCGCCAATTTTACTGGCTTTGCGTTGTAACAAATAGATTTCTCTTGGAGAAGGTGTCGGCTTGGCGACAATCCCCTCTATGCCACCTCGTGAAGAAAACGTCATATCGATGCCCCATTCTTGCATAAAAGCAGGAATATTCTGACTGGTCGAATCTCCGCTGTGGGATAAATACTCAGACACATCAAAACCGATACCACCGGCACCGATAATCGCCACTTTTTTGCCAACCGGTTTTTTATGGGTGATCACGTCTATGTAACTCAGCACTTTTGCGTGGTTGATGCCTTCTATGGGCGGGGTGCGCGGTGCAATCCCCGTCGCCAATATGACTTCGTCATATTCACCCTTATTTAATTGTTCGGCACTGACCCGCGTATTGAGTTTTAGCTCAACACCATTTATTTCCAGTTGCCGTTTGAAATAGCGCAGGGTTTCAATAAACTCTTCTTTACCGGGGATCTGTTTGGCAATATTAAACTGCCCGCCAATCTCCTTAGCTGAATCAAACAGAGTGACCTTATGTCCCCGCAAAGCGGCCGTATTGGCCGCAGCCAAACCGGCCGGTCCTGCACCGACCACCGCAATATTTTTTTGCACTTCACTGGGAACAATATTCCACTCAGTTTCGTGACAGGCCCGAGGATTAACCAAGCAACTGGCGAGCTTATTCGCAAAGACATGATCTAGGCAAGCCTGGTTGCAGCCTATGCAGGTATTGATTTCGTCGGAACGATCTTCAGCGGCTTTGAGCACAAAATCAGCATCAGCCAAAAAAGGTCGTGCCATCGACACCATATCGGCATCGCCTCTGGCGAGCACCTCTTCGGCTACCTCAGGGGTGTTAATGCGGTTTGAGGTAATAACCGGCACGGACAGGGCCTGGCGAAACTTGGCGGTTACCCAGGTAAAGGCAGCTCTGGGTACCTTGGTGATAATCGTTGGAATACGGGCTTCGTGCCAGCCAATGCCAGTATTGATGATGGTCGCACCGGCTTTTTCCACAGCTTTACCCAGCTCAATGACTTCTTCGCTACTTGAGCCCCCTTCCACCAGGTCGAGCATCGACAAGCGGTAAATAATAATAAAGTGCTCGCCTACCGCTTCACGGACCCGACGCACCACTTCAATCGGCAGGCGAATACGGTTTGCATATTCCCCGCCCCACTTGTCTTCACGATGATTGGTTCTCTTAGCAATAAACTGATTTAAAAAATAGCCCTCAGAGCCCATGATTTCGACCCCGTCATAACCGGCTTTTTGTGCCTGAGTTGAGGTAAAAACGAAATCCTGAATTTGCTTTTCGATCCCCTCTTCATCTAAGGCTTTGGGCTTAAAGGGATTAATTGGTGCCTGCACCGCCGATGGGGCAACTAACGCAGGGTTATAGGCATAACGACCCGTATGCAGAATTTGCATACATATTTTGCTACCCGCCTCGTGTACGGCGTCGGTGATCTCTTTATGCTGGGCAACCGCTTCATCCGTATCCAGACGTTTAGTATTTTTATGGGTCGCGCCCTCGTCGTTAGGGCCGATGCCGCCGGTGACAATCAGCCCTACTCCGCCCTTAGCCCGCTCGGCAAAATAGGCCGCCATCATCTTATGACCATTTGGCGCTTCTTCTAAGCCCGTGTGCATTGAGCCCATCAGTACCCGGTTTTTTAGTTGGGTAAAACCCAAATCTAATGGTTTGAGTAGGTTGGGATATTTTTTCAGGCCGTTGGCAAGACCCTGAGATTGCTGCGTTGCTATTGTCATTAAAGTATTTTCCAATAATTAAACTGAGAGGGTTTATTTGCCTTGCATGCCACTAATATTCTTATGCAGTTCCTGATACTCTGGCTGACGCTGCTCTTGTTTCGCAGCCATAGCTTCCTGTATATCAGGCATTTGAAACATGCCACTTTGCCAGGTTGCCATATAATTCAAGCTGTCTTGCACACTATGGTCCCGGGTGTAATTAATCATCTCTTTGCAACCGGTAACGGCCATAGGAGAATTCATGACGATTTTTCTGGCGATCTTCATCACCCCTTCGAGCATCGAGGCTTGATCGACAAACACTTGATTGACCAGACCACAATCCCTGGCCTCATGGCTAAGCATATTGCGGCCAGTGAAGGCCAGTTCACGGACTAAACCCTGAGGGATTAAATGAGGTAAACGCTGTAAGGTGCCCACATCGGCTGTCATGCCTAACTCGGTTTCCTTAATGGTAAAAAACGCATCTTCCGTGCAGTAGCGACTATCGCAGGCACACAACATATCTACCGCACCACCAATTGCCCCACCCTGAACAGCCGCAAGCACAGGGATACGCAGGGTTTCCAGGGCATTAAACGAGTCTTGTAACTCTAGCACCATACGACGTAAACGCTCGGCACGTCTTGCCGGCTCACCGCTGTAGTCCTTGCTCATTTGGGCAAATACAGACAAGTCCATGCCCGCACTAAAGTGCTTGCCCTGGGATGAAATAACGATCACCCGAGCGGCAGATTGCTCATCAATTTTTCGCACGGTGGCAGGCAACTCGTGCCAGAATACAGGGATCATGCTGTTAAGTGCCTGGGGACGGCTCAACTGAATATGGGCAATATGCTGGTCAATCTTGACACTAAGGGTTTCGAGTTGGGAAAAATCTAAATCAGACACAATGGCGCTCCGCAATACCGACTATCTAATACCGCAAAATAGCGATATTAGCCCAGCTTGGCTTAAACTAGACAACGTCAAGATAGAAGGTTATTTTGACGCTGTCAAGATATGTGCTAAATTCCATGCTTATGACAGCACAGCCCGCAAAAAAACCGCTTCCCAGTGGCACCTCTGCTAAAGCAGCAGCGAAACGCCAGTACCATCACGGTGATCTTCGCAGCACCTTATTAGATGCCGCGACCACAATGCTCACAGAAGGAGGCATTGAGGGTATATCCCTGCGTAAACTGGCCGACCGAGTGGGGGTATCCCGCACCGCGTCGTATCATCACTTCAAAGATAAAAATGAACTACTTTGTGCCATCGCCGAAGTTGGATTTAAGCGCTGGCAATATGACGCTCAACAGATCTTTGCTAAACACAAACTCACCACCAGAGAAAAGTATCAACAATTTTTTCAAGGCTACATTGCCTATGCGGCAGACAATCCAGAGATGTATGATTTAATGTTCGGCCGCACAATTTGGAAGCAAAACAGTGCCACCTCAGATTTACGGGATGCAGCTTACCCAAGCTTTCAACTTCAGGTCAAAATGACCAAACAATGGCAGGAGCAAGGTTTAATGCCCCAGGGAGAAGATACCCTGCGCTTGGCACAGGTGACGTGGGGCACCATGCACGGCATCGCCCGCTTATTGATTGACGGTATTTACGCTGATCGCAGCCATATTGACGAAATGTGTGATTGTGCTGTTAATTTATTTACCAGGGATGTCTAGCCGCCCGGAGCCGGTTAATCAACCGGCTTGATATTGCTGCTTAATCACATCTGCTATGCGCTCGGCAATCATAATGGTTGGGGCGTTGGTATTTCCGCCAATCAATGTGGGCATCACCGAGGCATCAACAACACGCAAGCCCTTCACACCTTTGACGCACAGCGTTTCGTCAACCACGGTGGTGGGATCGTTGGCGTCACCCATTTTACAGGTGCCAACGGGGTGGTAGATAGTCTCTGCACGGGCGCGAATATAATCTAATACCTGTTCATCGGATTGTGCCTTGGGGCCCGGGCCTATTTCCCGACTTTGATATTGCTCAAATACCGAGGCCGCCAGTATTTCTCTGGCCTTGCGCACCCCTTCTATCATCACTTTTTTATCGTCGGCATGGCTTAAATACTTCGGATCGATAATGGCTTTTTCCCTCGGATCATTGGAATACAGACGAATTTCACCGCGACTTTTCGGGTACAAGTTACACACATGTACCCCATACCCATAACCAAAGGCAGTCGTACGACCATGATTTAGCAGTATGGCGGGCAGGAAGTGATATTGAAGGTCTGCTACCTCACCAGCATATTGGGTTTTAGCAAAGCCACCTGCCTCAGCTACGTTTGTGGTGAGTATTCCCTTACGTTTAAACAAATACTCAAAGGCCGCTTTGATGTAAGCTGGCAGCGCGCCAAGAGCTACTGCATAGCCCTCTCTGGCCTTGCAGCGGTGCTGAACAATGGCATCCAGATGATCCTGCAGATTCTGCCCGACACCCGGTAAATCAACCAGTGTTTCAATACCTTTTTCCTGTAGATGCGCTTTTGGACCAATGCCTGAGAGCATTAACAATTGAGGAGAGTTAATTGCCCCCCCCGATACAATCACTTCTTTTGTGGCCTGCAACGCAATAGACTGTCCATTAACCTTAAGCTTGACGCCCGTTGCAACACCCTTAGTCATCAATATTTTTTCAACTAAGGCGTGGGTCAACACCGTTAAATTGTTTCGTCCATAGGCTTTGCTCAAATAGCCTTTGGCCGTGGAACAGCGCTGACCATTAATTTGTGTTACCTGGTAGAAGCCCAAACCTTCATGCTCATCACCGTTGAAATCTTTGACCGTGTTTAAGCCAACTTCGCCGGCCGCATCAACAAAGGTATGGGATAAGGGATTGGTGTGGCGTAAATCACTCACACTTAGGGGTCCAGCATCACCGTGAAACGCGTCGGCACCATGTTGCTGATTTTCTGACTTTTTGAAATAGGGTAAAACATGCGCCCAATCCCACCCCTTTGCGCCAAGCTCACTCCACTGATCGTAGTCTTGTTTTACCCCGCGTATATAACACATGGCGTTAATTGAACTTGAGCCTCCCAGGATTTTACCCCGGGGCCAGAAGAGCTTACGGTTGTTCAACTCGGTTTGTGGTGCAGTATCGTAGTTCCATCCAAGGCTGGTCAGGCGAGTGATAAACGCCAGTCCAAAGGGAATATGAATAAAGGGACTTTTGTCTTTCCCCCCCGCCTCGATTAGGCAAACTGAGAAGTCTTTATTTTCGGATAAACGGGTGGCCAGCGTTGCGCCGGCGGATCCTGCCCCAATAATGATAAAATCGAATTCGGTCTGGGTTATATTTTGCATTACGTTAAGCACTCTTGAGTTTACTAGGGTGTGTATATTTTTTCTATCCACCCTAACTAGCTGATAAATCTTCTAAGAAGAAAAGAAAAGTAAGGCATGCCATGGGAGTTTTTATAAAAACAATCTGAATATTAGCAGCAGTTATAATCGCCCCAAACTCATCAGACGTCATACCAGTGAGTGTAGCAAAAAATAATTTCAAATGTTACATTTCTATTATTATGATCGGGTAAAATACCCCATGATAATATTTATATTTCTCTAGTGAATTACAATTTTTCATTTATATTCAAACAGTTATTACTTTCTATAACTGTTCAAGGCAAACATGAAAAAACACATTAAGGGTCGGTTGTCAGCTTGATTTCAGCACAGCACAAAATTAAAATACGCCAGCTTATTGCCAAATGGCTTATTCGCTTTAAAAAATTAAAACATGTGGAATACACCAGTGATGAAATAGCTGCATTAGTGGCCGAATATTTGCCTAAAACATTTCCCGTATCGGTACCTCGAGGTCAAGGCAGTTTCACCTTGATGACGGCGGATGTCAGTATGCCTCCAAAATCATGCAACATTCATGTTGAAGTATTAAGTGGTTTTGCGGTGGAGTACCTCGCCAATCCTATTTACCGCGCACACCTGCTTATTTTGCTTGAAGCCAGACCCCATTATGATGTTGAAGCCAAGCACGTGAGACTCAAAGAGGTAAAAATCACCAACATAAAGTTGCTGCACGATGAGTATTCATTATTAAAAGATGGTCGTGACATTATCCAAAATTTGGTGCCCAGCCCTGTGCTTTCCATGTTTACTGACACGATGAAAACCGCCTTAAGTTTGGTCACGGGTAACGTTGCCTCCGATGCAAACGCCTACCTGCAACTTTATTTAGGCGGCAGTAAACAACGTGTGCTGAATTATCACAAGCCCCAATTAGAGCAGATAGTAATAGATATGGCTGCCGGTGATGAGGTACGTTATCAACTCGACAAATCCAATTGGGAAGAACAACTCTTTAGTCAGCTTGGCAAAGAAGTGGTAGTCGAAGAGGGCAAACTGCGTTTTAAATTCTAAACGGTTTAACGACTTCTAATCGGCAAATTCTCGACAATTGCCCGTCATCCATTACTATTGCCCGGCAAATAACACCCACATAACAATAAAAAGGCACATTATGCATAATAAGCTTATGGCACTGAGTTTCGCCCTCGCCCTCGCAGGGTGTAATTCTGAACAACCCACCCTAAAAACCCAAGCAGAGAATAAAGCCGTGAATGCCAGTCCCCTATCCTACCCCAAAACTCGCCAAGGCGAGGTCGTAGATGATTATTTTAGCGTGAAAGTTGCCGATCCCTATCGTTGGTTAGAAGACGATATGAGTGAGGAAACACAAGCCTGGGTTAAGGCGCAAAATAAACTTACTTTCAGTTATCTTGAAGACATTCCCTTTCGCGATAAGCTAAAAGAGCGTCTTGAAATACTCCTGGATTATGAGAAGGTCAGCGCCCCGTTTGAAGAGGGTAGCTATACTTACTTCTACAAAAATGATGGCCTGCAGGATCAATCCGTGCTTTATCGCCAGAAAGCAGAGGGTGAAGCCGAAGTTTTTCTCGATCCGAATACCTTTAGTGAAGATGGCACAACTTCATTAGCCGGCGTCAATTTTTCCCTAGATGGAAGCCGCCTGGCCTATCTCATCTCCGAGGGAGGCAGTGATTGGCGCACAGTAGTCACCATTGACGCCCAGAACAAACAGGAGCTCAGCGCTGCCCTTATCGACGTCAAGTTCAGTGACATCTCCTGGGTCGGTAACGAAGGATTCTATTACTCCAGCTATGACAAACCACAAGGCAGTGAATTATCCGCTAAAACCGATCAGCATAAAGTCTATTTTCACACAGTGGGCACTGAGCAAAGTGAAGATAAACTGGTATTTGGTGGAACCCCGGCACAAAAGCATCGCTATGTGGGCACCGAAGTCACTGAAGACAACAAATATCTACTGATCAGCGCGTCCGTCTCCACATCGGGTAATAAACTTTATATCAAAGACTTAAGCAAAGCCGACAATCCACTGGTCACCATCATGGCCAATACCCGCTGGGATACGAGTTTACTGGATAGTGACGGCAGCACATTATTACTGCTCACTAACCGCAACGCCCCTAACAAAAAAGTGATATCGGTAGATGCGAGCCAACCCGGCCCAGAAAACTGGCAGGATTTTATTCCGGAAACACAAGATGTATTAAGTGCAACAACGGGCGGCGGATACATTTTTGCAGAGTATATGGTCGATGCTATTTCAAAGATCAAGCAGTTGGATATACATGGCAAGTTGATCCGTGAGGTAAGCCTACCGGGTGTGGGTTCCGCTGGCGGGTTTTCCGGCAAAAAACAACAAACACAGCTTTATTACACGTTTACCAATTACAGTACTCCCTCCACTATTTATAGCCTCGAGTTAAAATCTGGCGAGTCATCGGTTTATCGTCACTCTGATGCCAACTTTGACAGTGATGCCTATGAATCTAAGCAGGTTTTTTATGCCTCCAAGGATGGCACCCAAATTCCCATGATTATCACCCATAAAAAAGGCTTGGAACTGAGCGCCAAAAACCCAACCATTCTATACGGCTATGGAGGGTTTAATATTAGCTTGCAACCGAGTTTCAGTGCAGTCAATGCAGCATGGCTTGAGCAGGGCGGAATATATGCCGTTGCCAACCTACGAGGAGGCGGAGAATACGGTAAAAAGTGGCACAATGCGGGCATTACCCTGCAAAAGCAAAATGTGTTTGATGATTTTATTGGCGCAGCAGAATACTTAATCAAGAAAAAATATACCGCCAGTGACTATTTGGCTATTCGAGGCGGTTCAAACGGAGGTTTGTTAGTGGGCGCGGTGATGTTGCAACGCCCTGAGCTGTTTAGCGTAGCTTTACCCGCAGTAGGCGTGCTGGATATGCTGCGCTACCATACTTTTACCGCAGGAGCGGGCTGGGCATATGACTATGGTACGGCTCAGGACAGCAAAGAAATGTTTGAATACCTGCTTGGCTATTCACCGGTGCAAAACGTTAAAGCTGGGGTAAGTTATCCCGCGACGCTGATCACCACCGGCGATCATGATGATCGCGTGGTTCCCGCCCATTCGTTTAAATTTGCAGCCCAGTTACAGGCAAAACATACCGGGGGCAATCCTACCTTGATAAGAATTGAGACTAACGCCGGCCACGGTGCAGGCACACCGACCAGCAAAACCATTGAACAGTATGCAGATATATTCGGTTTCACCCTATACAACATGGGATTAGAAGCGAAATAACAAGATCAATAGCTTAGTTGCTATGCC
>JBLHIW010000111.1:0-11375 GCA_047618055.1 Paraglaciecola sp.
TGGCGTCCTTTGCCAAACAGATTGCGCTTTCGGCGATCATTTTACTGGTAGAGCCATATCCAGGGTCGAGATCCCCGGAGACACTGACTTGGATCGTTTGCCCGTCTTTAGCAATGCCGTAAAATAAGGCGTCGTAGAAGCCCGCTTCCCGCTCTTCTTTACTTGGGCCTTCACCGGGTTGAGGACCGCCGTCAGCCATCATACCTTTGTCCTTGGCTACCGCGTTTGCGATGGCTTCGCCTTTGTCTCCTGGTCCGGTCACCATCATTTCGTCGTATACAAAGTCTTCGCCGTAGGCATGTCCTAGAAGGGCGTTAGAGCGATGGACATTGCGGGTGTTAATGGCCGCCATGATAAAAGAGGTGACCCAGGTACCTAAGTCTTCATCGAAATAGGGCTTATTACCGTGGGGCTGTTCAGGGCCCTGAAATCCGGGTGTTAATGAGAAGTGATTCATCAGGCGCTGCATTTCATCGGGGTTATTCCGTGCGGATGCCAAGGTTGCTTTTAAGCTCGCAGCAGTACCACCTGAGAAGGTCCCTTTCATTTTTCTAACCCGGCCCTTTACCCTCCCTACCATGGCTCCGAGTTGTTGTTTGGCAAGTTGCTGCAGATGATATACCCCCATATCAAAGGGGATGGAGTCAAAGCCGCAAGAAAAGACGATGCGTGCGCCACTTTGTTGGGCTGTTTTCTCGAGTGCTTCAATCATGTAACTCATCCATACGGGTTCACCACATAAATCCACATAGTCGGTGCCTGATTTGGCGCACAGTTTGACTAAATCAGAACCATAGAGTTGATAGGGGCCAACGGTGGTTAGTACCACCTTAGTGCTATCGACCATGGCTTGCAGGGAGCATAAATCACCGGCATCTGCAATCACGAGAGGCGTGTCTTTTGGCGCGCCAATTTCATCTCTGACCTGGGCAAGTTTGTCGGCACTGCGCCCAGCCATCGCCCACTTTAGGCTGCTGTCAGCCCCATATTGTCTGGCGAGATACTCGGCAACTAAACGTCCGGTAAAGCCTGTGGCACCATACACCACGACATCAAATTTTTTGCTGGCACTCATTCTCAATTCCTTGATATAAAAACAGTGTTCGATAGTAAGACTAATTGTTGGTCAAATGACTTTATTTGCCTGATAGGCAACTATAGAAAGGGGTAATTTCAGGTGGTATTGGCAAAAAAACGAGATAGATCCCTCTACCTCGTTTTAGGCCCGAATATTTTACGTCCTAGGTTACGGTTACTATCTTGCAGGCATTGGTGCTACCTATGGTTTCCATGGTATCCCCATAGGTCATAATGAACTGATCCCCGGACTCGACTAAGTCCTTTTGCAACAGAATATTAATGACGTCCGCCTTTAGTTGACCCGGATCACTGCCTCTGGAATCAAAGTAAACCGGTTTAACACCCCGATACAGGGCCATTTGATTAAGGGTTTTTTCATGCCTGGATAGGGCGAAGATTGGCAGACTAGTGGTGATACGAGACATCAAAAGGGGAGTGCTACCACTTTCAGTCAGTGCTACGACACATTTAATCGTTTTTAAATGGTTTGCCGAATAAACCGCGCTCAGTGCCACTGTTTCACTGACGGAGCTGAAGGTTTCATCCATTCTGTGTTTGGATATTTGTACACTGGGGTGGGTCTCTGCGCCTTCACAGACCCGCGCCATGGCCAGCACCGTTTCTACCGGGAAATCACCGGCCGCTGTTTCGGCAGACAACATCACCGCATCTGTGCCATCGAGTACGGCATTGGCCACATCCATGACCTCTGCCCGGGTTGGCATAGGGCTTGAAATCATTGACTCCATCATCTGAGTTGCCGTGATAACCACTTTATTAAGTTGACGGGAGCGGGCAATCAATTTTTTCTGAACACCGACTAATTCCGCATCACCGATTTCAACCCCTAAATCACCCCGGGCAACCATAACGACATCGGATGCTTCGATAATATCGTCAATTGCTTCATCACTGGCCACGGTTTCAGCCCGTTCTACCTTTGCGACAATTAACGCATAGCAGCCAGCCTGTTCTGCCAGTTGACGGGCATAGCGCAAATCATCACCACTACGGGGAAAAGAAACGGCCAGATAATCTACGCCAATTTTGGCTGCGGTAACAATATCCTCTTTGTCCTTCGCCGTGAGCGCTTCAGCTGATAGGCCACCGCCCAGCCGGTTAATACCCTTATTATTGGATAATTTACCGCAAACCGTAACAACCGTGTGAACCTTATTGCCCTGGACACTTTGCACCTTAAGCTGAATACGGCCATCATCTAAGAGTAAGAGGTCGCCAGCATTTACATCTCTTGGAAGGGCCTTATAGTCAATGCCAACGGCATGTTGATTGCCGGCATCACGATCCATGTCTGCATCTAAGGTAAAAGGATCCCCCATGCCCAGTATGATTGAATCATTAATAAATTTGGCGATACGAATTTTGGGGCCCTGCAGGTCGCCGAGGATAGCCACGTATGTACCGAGTTTACTCGCTGCCGTTCGGACTTTTTTGGCCCGTTCAATATGATCCTCTGCTGTGCCATGGGAAAAATTCATGCGCACCGTGTTAGCACCCGCTTTTAGAATGGCTTCGATTTGCTCAACGCTGTCTGTTGCTGGCCCGAGTGTCGCTAATATTTTTGTTCGTCTTAACATGGCTTGATTGCTCGTTGGTGGTGGCGGATTTTCAGTTGGTTTGCATATATCAAGTATAGTGGCTAACGGTGAATACTACTTCCTGCAGCTAGAATGTAACTTACTAACTGATAAACTGACCATTTCGTAATTTAATTACGAAATGGTAGCTGAGTTGGGCTCAAATGTGAAATTTTTTAACAAAAAAAGAGCCTGTGGACTCTTTTTTTATAATCGATGATGTTTTCAGGATGGCAATAGATTAAGTGTGGTCCTTGTCAAATCGCGATCCTCTGAGGGTATCTTTCACCCGTTTTAGATTTTCTCTGAATTTGGTGCCGCGCCTCAGAGTAAAACCGGTGGCCAGTATATCGATCAGTGTCAGTTGGGCAATGCGTGAGGCCATCGGCATATACATGTCGGTATCTTCCGGCACCTCCAGAGACAACACCAGATTGCATTCTTTGGCAAGAGGACTGCCTTTGGATGTTATGCCCACTACCGTCGCGTCATTGCTGCGAGCTATTTGGGCAAGCTCTACCAGGCTCTTCGTGCGCCCTGTGTGGGATATGAGTACCACAACATCGTCTTCACAGGAGTTCATACAGCTCATTCGCTGCATTAATATATCTTCAAAATAGATAATCGGGACGTTGAAACGGAAAAATTTATTGAGAGCATCATGGGCGACTGATGCAGATGCACCTAGGCCAAAAAAGGAAATTTTCTGAGCCTGAGTCAGCAAGTCGACGACGCGGTTGATGGTACCAATGTCCACCGATTGTCGGGCGACTTCAAGAGAAGCCATGGTCGATTCAAAGATCTTCTTGGTGTATTCTTCCGGCCCGTCATCTTCTTCAACATGCCGATTTACATATGGCGTGCCGTTAGCCAAACTTTGGGCTAAATGTAATTTAAAGTCTGGATAACCCTTGGTATCCAGCCGTCGGCAGAAGCGATTAACTGTCGGCTCACTGACATCAGACATCTTCGCCAGGGTGGCGATGCTGCTGTGAATAGCTGTTTGGGGATCGCTTAATATGACTTCTGCTACTTTGCGTTCAGATTTACTGAAAACAGAATTATGCTGGGTTATTTTTTCAAGAATATTCATGCGTGCAGTGAAAACTTCATTATAATTATTTAACTCAGAGCGTAATATTAACACTGTCAGCATCGCTCTGTGTACAAATGTTGTAATATTTTGACAAAAAACTTTCTTTTTAGACCGAATTTCCCGGAAAAATCCGGATTTAATCGGGGCATTACCCGGTAAAAAGTTGTAAAATTACTACATACAATGTTAAGTTTTCATACAGATTGCTAGTGATTGTAGTAATACCTCTTAACATTACCCAATCATTTACACTTTTATATATTAAGTAGGTTGAAAAAAATGGTGTTGGAAAATTCGTTCGAACCTTGTGATTTTGTTCTGTTTGGAACCAAGGGTGACCTAGCGCGTCGCAAATTACTGCCGTCCCTTTATCAGCTTGAAAAATCAGATCTAATGCATGCTGACACTAGGATTATTGGTGTGGCCAGATACGATATCAGCCAGACAGAATACGTTGCTCTGGTTAAAGAGAATATTGAAAAATTTAGCACAGAGGCACTATGTGAAGCAACATGGGCCCGTTTTTCGGCAAAATTAGCCTACGCTTGCGTGGATATGAAAGATCCGAAGAACTACAAAACCTTTGCCAGTCATGTTAACCCAAAACGTACGATGGTCTGCTATTTTGCCACTCCTCCATCTATTTTTGGCGATATATGCCGTGGTTTAAAGGCGGCTAAGATTATCGACAAAAGCATGCGGGTGGTACTGGAAAAGCCGATTGGCCATGATTTGGCTTCATCCAAAGTGATTAATGATCAGGTGGCGGAATATTTTGATGAAAGTCAGATCTATCGCATCGATCATTATCTGGGAAAAGAGACCGTACTTAATCTAATTGCTCTGCGTTTTGCCAATTCTATATTTGCCACTAACTGGGATCACAACTGCATCGATCATGTACAGATCAGTGTCGCCGAATCGGTGGGGATCGAAGGCCGATGGGGATATTTCGACGAAGCAGGGCAAATGCGCGACATGATCCAAAATCATCTCTTACAGATCCTGACCTTAGTTGCCATGGAGCCACCGGCTACTCTTGATGCAGACAGTATTCGCAATGAAAAACTAAAAGTCCTTAAGTCTCTTCGCCCCATTGATTCGACAAATATGCGCCAAAATACGGTACGGGGTCAGTACACCAGTGGATTTGTTAAAGGCCAGGAAGTGCCCGGTTATCTGGATGAACCAGATGCCAACCAGGGCAGCAGAACGGAGACCTTTGTCGCCATAAAAGTGGAATTAGATAATTGGCGCTGGGCGGGGGTTCCGTTTTATCTGCGCACAGGTAAACGCCTGCCAAACAAAACCAGTGAAGTGGTTATTTATTTTAAGCGCCAGCCTCACAACTTGTTCAAAGACAGCTTCGCCCAGTTACCACCGAATAAGTTAACCATTCGCTTACAGCCTGATGAAGGGGTGGAAGTGACGGTCATGAATAAAGTGCCAGGTTTGACCGGTAAGAGCTCTATGGATTTACAAAAATCTAAACTTAATTTGAGCTTTTCTGAAACTTTTAAAGATGAACGCATCGCTGATGCGTATGAAAAACTGCTGCTGGAAGTGATGATCGGTAACCAGGCTTTGTTTGTCCGCCGGGATGAGGTGGAAGCGGCATGGAAATGGGTTGATGGCATCTTAGCAGCCTGGGAAGACAGTAACGAAGAACCTGAACCTTACCAGGCAGGAACATGGGGGCCGGTTGCGTCCATCGCACTGTTAGCCCGAGAAGACCGAGCCTGGTATGAAAGCAGAATAGGAAGAAAATAGCATGCCTTTACAACAATCAAAATTTGCAACTGCTGTGCAGTTAAATAACAGTTTTTCCAGACGCATAACCCAATTACTTAGCGCGGGTATAGAAGAAAATGGTCGGGCGAGTTTGATCGTTTCGGGTGGTAAAACCCCCGCAGACCTGTTTGAAAAATTATCCCGTGCAAGCCTGCCCTGGGAAAAGGTGGACGTGAGCTTAGCAGATGAGCGTTGGGTAGAGCCACAGGATGGGGCAAGTAATGAAAAAATGTTACGGGCTACGTTGTTGAAAAACAAAGCTGCTGCGGCCAATTTTGTCGGTTTAAAAACTGCCCATAGTGACGCAGCTGAGGCAGTTGAGCAATGTACAGAAAATCTCGCACAGGTGCATACCCCCTTTGATGTGCTGATCTTGGGTATGGGGGAAGACGGTCATACCGCTTCTTTGTTCCCATGCTCAACGAATATTGCACACGGCCTGGATATGCAATCAGGGGCAGCGTATATCGCGGTGCAGCCTGCCACCGCCCCCAATCAACGCATGTCACTTACCTTGCCTGCCTTACTTAACAGTAAGAAGATTTTTTTGCACCTAACTGGCCAAAAGAAAAAAGACGTACTGGAAGAGGCCCTTGGCAGTGATAACCAATTGGCCATGCCGATCCGTGCGATATTAAACAACGCCCAAGTTGAACTTATGTGGGCGCCGTAGCAATAAGCAATAAGCAAGGAGCAAATAATGAATTCTCTTATTCAAGATGTGACACAGCGTATTATTGAACGCAGTCAGGGATCACGCCAAGCGTATCTGGATAAAATTAATAGGGCGCGCCTCAACGGGCCCCATCGCGGTGTGTTGTCCTGCGGCAATCTGGCCCATGGCTTTGCGGCCTGTGGTAGCGAAGATAAGGCCGGTTTGCGCAGCATGACTAAGGCGAATATTGCCATCATTTCTTCCTATAATGATATGTTGTCGGCCCATCAACCCTATAACGATTATCCAGCATTGTTGAAAAAAGCGATCAGCGAGGTGGGCAGTGTAGCTCAGTTTGCAGGGGGCGTACCCGCCATGTGTGACGGCGTCACTCAGGGTAATCCCGGCATGGATCTGAGCTTGATGAGCCGGGATGTTATTGCCATGTCTACTGCTGTGGGTTTGTCCCACAATATGTTTGACGGAGCATTAATGTTGGGGATTTGTGACAAAATTGTCCCCGGGTTGTTGATAGGTGCCCTGAGTTTTGGCCACTTACCCACGATATTTGTGCCCGCCGGGCCGATGCCTTCTGGTTTGCCGAATAAAGAAAAAGCCCGTGTTCGTCAGGCCTATGCAGAGGGTAAAGTGGATCGCGCTGCCTTGCTGGAAGCGGAATCTCAGTCTTATCACTCTGCCGGTACGTGTACCTTCTATGGCACCGCAAACAGTAACCAATTAGTAGTAGAAGTCATGGGGCTGCACTTACCCGGCTCATCGTTTGTTAACCCTGGTACTCCTTTGAGGGCCGCGCTAACCGATGCGGCCGCCCGTCAGGTGACACGGATCACTGATCTTGGCGACACTTATCGCCCCATTGGTCATATTGTTGATGCCAAAGCTATCGTCAATGGCATCGTAGCGCTGCTGGCAACCGGTGGTTCCACTAATCACACCATGCACTTAGTCGCAGTCGCCAAAGCGGCAGGTTACATCGTTAACTGGGATGATTTTTCGGATATTTCTGATGCGGTTCCCTTGTTGACCCGTATTTATCCAAATGGCTCGGCGGATATCAATCACTTTACTGCCGCAGGCGGAATGGCCCTGTTGTTTAAAGAATTATTGGATGCAGGGCTGATCCATAACGATGTGAATACCATTTGTGGTGAGGGCTTAGAGCAATATACCAAAGAGCCCACGCTAGAGGATGGTGAGCTCGTTTGGCGGGATGGCCCGAGTAAATCCCTGGACGCCCAGGTGATTGCTACAGTCGCTAAGCCTTTCAAGCCGGATGGGGGTTTATCAGTACTCACGGGCAATTTGGGCCGTGCGGTTATGAAGACTTCTGCATTACGTGAACCCCATTGCCATATTAAAGCACCCGCGGTTGTGTTTGATGATCCCAATGATCTAAATGCCGCCTTCAAGGCCGGCGAGTTGGACAAAGACTGCATTGTTGTGGTGCCGTTTCAGGGACCCTCTGCCATCGGCATGCCGGAACTGCATAGCCTGTCACCGCCACTGGGTGTCCTGCAGGATAGAGGTTTTAAAGTTGCCCTGGTAACCGACGGACGCATGTCCGGTGCGTCGGGCAAGGTTCCTGCAGCCATTCATGTCACCCCTGAGGCGAGTAAGGGAGGATTACTGGCTAAAGTGAAGACGGGGGATATGATTGAAGTGAATACACAAAGTGGTGAAATCAGTCTCTTACTGGGCGATGCGGAGTTAGCCGCCCGAGCACTTAGGGTACTCGATTTCAGTGCCCATCAAACGGGCATGGGCCGTGAAATGTTTGCCGGAATGCGCAGTAACCTGACGGGTGCAGAGCAGGGCGCCTGTTCACTGTTTGCCGATCAGGAATAAGCCAATGTCGGTCAATTTTGTCGGCGACGTGGGAGGCACAAATATTCGCCTTGCCCAGGTTAATGATGGAAAATTATGCGAAATTAAAAAGTATCGTTGCAGCGAATTTTCCACTATTACTGATGCGATCCAGAGCTATTTTGCTGCTTACCCTCAAGTCAATTTTACGGCGGGTTGTTTGGGTGTTGCCTGCCCGGTAAATGATGATTTTATTTCGATGACCAATAATCACTGGACGTTTTCCATTGAAAAGTTGAAGGACTCCCTGGGCTTACTCTGGTTAGGTGTTATCAATGACTTTACCGCCGTAGCTCATGCTGTGCCGGTTTTGAGCAAGCAGCAAACAGAGCAAATTGGACAAGGCAAAAGGGTGGAGCATGACAATATTGCGGTATTTGGCCCCGGTACGGGCCTGGGGGTTAAACACCTAAGCTATACCGATAAAGGCTGGTTAGCCTTAGATGGGGAAGGGGGGCATGTGGATTTTGCTGCGGTGGATGAAAATGATATCGCCATCCTGCAATTTCTAAGGAAAAAATATGGCCATGCATCGGCTGAAGAAGTGATGTCTGGTCGCGGCTTAGTGCAGATTTATCAGGCACTCGCTAAGCATAAAGGACTGACACCTGTATTTGACGAAGCATCTGATATTACTGACCGGGCGCTCGACGGCAGTTGTGAGTTGTGTGTCGCGACCTTAAGCCAATTTTGTCGGATCATGGGCAGTTTTGCCGGTAATTTAGCCCTTAACATGGGCACCCGGGGAGGGGTTTACATCGGCGGTGGTATTGCCCCACGATTTATTAATTTTCTAAAAAACAGTGATTTTCGCGATCGCTTTGAAGCAAAAGGGCGGTTTCGTGATTACGTTGCCAGCATCCCTACGTATATTATTACCGAGCCCGACCACGGTTTGATTGGTGCGATGGCGTATCTAGAACAGAATTTTAAAGGTTAAGTACCATGACAAAAAATTGGAAAATATCGTCAGAAGAAATTTTTAACCAGGGTCCAGTTGTGCCGGTGCTTGTGATCAAAAATGTTGAACACGCAGTTCCCATTGCGAAGGCATTGATTGCCGGTGGCATTCGTGTGTTAGAAGTAACCTTACGCACCCCGTCTGCTCTGGATGTGATCAGCAAAATTGCCCAGGAAGTCCCAGAGGCGCTTATCGGTGCAGGTACAGTGACCAATCGTCAACAGCTTAAGCAAGTACAAGATGCAGGCGCGATGTTTGCTATCAGTCCTGGCATGACCCCGGATTTACTGGCGGCGGGTAACGAAGGTGATATTGCCCTCATTCCCGGTGTTTCGTCTATTTCTGAATTGATGAAAGCAGTTGATTTTGGCTATACCCATCTAAAATTCTTTCCGGCAGAAGCATCCGGTGGCGTTAAAGCATTAAAGGCGATTGGCGGACCCTTCCCGGACATTGCCTTTTGTCCAACGGGCGGCATTAGCCCGGAAAATTACAACGATTATCTGGCCCTGCCAAACGTACGCTGTGCTGGTGGTTCATGGTTAGTGCCAGAAGAGGCAGTACAAGCCGGAGACTGGGACAAAATTACCGAACTTGCCAAACAAGCGCTCGCGGGTGCGGCTAACTACAGTCGTTAAGCCTCTGGCGGTATACTATAAGGTCACGGAAGTGACCTTTTTTGTGGGTGTTTATTTTCGAAAATGACAATTTTCTAGCCAATTAATACCATGCTTTCTTTGAACGTTGGCGTTTCAATGAAATTTGCGCATTGAGCTTGGTCTTAATATAAGCGAAAAAACGGGTTGTTCTCAAACACAACTCATGGTGCAAACGCCAGCGTTACGCTTTACTTCATCATCAAACCTGTGAAGGTTAATAAATTAGTGCCACTCAATGACCTTTATTGCCTGCTGAATGCAGTCCTAATCGGAACGAAAATGTTTGTAGCGACCACCTGTGGCCATTTAAATACTGACTAAAGCGTCAATACAAAGACTTTTGAGTTACGTTGAAAGTTATAAAGTTGTTTTTTCTTGGCGGGCAGATCGTCAAGGTTGGCCAGGACAAAACCCTGCTCCTGAAACCAGTGGGAGGTCACGGTGGTGAGTACAAAAATTGATTTTAAACCGTGCTGTAAGGCCTGCTCTTTTAAGGCCTGAAGTAGGCGCTCGCCACGATCCCCGCCACGGTAGTCGGGGTGTGTGGCCACGCAGGCTAGCTCAGCACATGTTTCGTTTGGATAGGGATAAAGTGCTGCGCAGGCGACTGTCATACCGTCACGTTCAATCAGGGTGAACTGTTCAATTTCACTTTCCAGGCGCTCCCGGGAGCGTTTGACTAATATGCCTTGTTCTTCCAGTGGCTTGATCAGTTTGAGAATACCGCCTACATCTTCAATGTTGGCTTCACGGAGCTGTTCATAATAGCTTTGGGATATCAGTGAGCCTGCACCATCCCGGGTGAAGAGCTCTTGCAACAGGGCACCGTCTTGCTGGTAACTAACACAATGGCAGCGGCTTATGCCCGATTCAAGGCTACTGGTAATAGCCTGCAAGTAATGCTTTTGCGGAGCATAAAAAGGTTCCTTGAGCATGGCATAAAGTTGGTTGAGTTCGATATTTCTTAGCAGCCTGCCATCTGCACTAACAATACCATCACCTTGTGAGAAAATGATTAATTTGTCCGCCTGCATGGCGATTGCCGCCTGGGTCGCCACATCTTCAT
The DNA here is from genome assembly GCA_047618055.1 of Paraglaciecola sp. GTDB lineage: Bacteria > Pseudomonadota > Gammaproteobacteria > Enterobacterales > Alteromonadaceae > Paraglaciecola. The sequence continues at coordinate 10,791 of JBLHIW010000111.1, forward strand.
GGGACAGGTTAAACACTTCGCCGGTTGGCGAATATCCCATGGGCGAAAGCAGTACAATTGAGCCGTCATCCAGATGGTCGTTGATACCGTTTACATCAATTCTGCGGACCAAACCGGTGTTTTCAAAATCAATGCCATCACGGACACCGATTGGCATGGCAACGACCATGTTGCCCGAACACACTCTAATTTGTGCCCCATGCATGGGTGAGTTGGCCAGACCCATGGTGAGCAAGGCTTCGACAGTTGAGCGCACCGAGCCTGCGGCATCTTTTACGCACTCTAAGGTTTGTTTATCGGTAATACGGATATGACCTTCAAAACGTGGGGCCAAACGTCTAAGGACAACACGTTCGTCAATTTGTGGTCGTGCGCCATGTACCAGTACCAGGCGCACACCCAGACTATTCAGCAGGGCAATGTCGTGAATAATATTGGCGAAGTTGCTGTCTTCCACTGCTTCACCGCCAAACACAATTACAAAGGTTTTACCCCGATGTGCATTGATGTAAGGCGCTGAATTACGGAATATTTTGACACTATCAAAATGGGAGACGGACACAGTCGTTCCTTTGTTATCTAGTT
>JBLHIW010000112.1:0-11369 GCA_047618055.1 Paraglaciecola sp.
ATTCTAAGCAGGGGATAAGTCACAATGAAATGAATCGAGTAAGGGCCAATGGCGCCCTTACTTAAAAAACCTATGATCCTTCAGTTCATTTTGGGTTCAAAGCTACTGCCGGCGAGGAATTTCCACTGTTTACCATCATTGATGAGCACTTCTGATATCCGCACAACTGAGCGTTTATGTTTGTCGTCGGCGTTTTTCGTTACGCTTGTCGCGTAGTAATTAACGACCGCCGTATTACCCTCAACGGTGATCGCCGCAGGTGAGGTCTCGTAGATGAGCGTATCATTGCTCTCATCGCCAAAGCGCGACCACTTAATAGAAGCATCTTTGTAGACAGGTCCGCCGCTGTCAGCACCCCAGGATACGTACTTATCGTGCACATAGTCTTTTGGCCAATTCCCATTTTCTGCGACGTCGTCTACCCAGGATTGTTCGACAACTTTCCAGACCTGCATCTGAGCGTCATTCCAGCTTGGTTGTTGCCCATGCGCCGTAAAGGCAATAGTAAAAAGCGCGAAAACACACAATTTGACTAGCTTCATAATTTGATCCCTTAATTAATGATTGAGTATAAATACAACAAAAGTCATATTTATCATACACCTTAGTTCATGCTTTCCCTATTCGCCCCTTTTCATAGTAAAAAGGGGGCAGAGCGAATAAATGATCCAATAAATGGGAGTCAGGCCAAACTAGAATGGTATTCAGGCCTTTTTTTCGATGGTCGCCCCTGTTTTAGTTGGCCAATTTTTGTGTTTAATGTTTGGTTCAATTTGGGTTTGAAATTTGCCCCTGCCCAGGGGGTAATTGTGCTGGAGGCATGCTCTGATCTGTTGGGTTTGCTCCGAGAGAAGGATGTCCTGGAATCATTCCCGATAGGCCCGTTCACATTGCACTTTGTTAGTGCCTAGTGTTAGATATTCGGCATGGGGCGTGATGCATTTAATGGATTTACCCCAGGCCTTAGCTTGATAACTTGACCAGGGGTAATCTTCAGGGTGGGTGGTCACATTGGCCCGTACCGGCCCGCACTAGGTCTCTAAGGCTTCGGCCAATACATTGAGATAAAATGCAAAGTCTTGTTTTGAAAAAACAACCTGCTTGCCGGTCATTACCTCGCTGCACAATATGGCAGGATATGCCTGATGGGTAAAACTGTGCTTTCCTTGGCATAGTAGTCGTCCTAACGAGTATATAAGACAAAAATTATAGACTCGTCTCCCTTGAACCCCGAACAAGTCATGAGATTTACACCGACTACTTTTTATTCGTGGGTAAGTGATGAATAGAACATCCATATTCCTACAAACGAAACTACCGGCAGCATGTTTATTTTGTGCAATATAGTTATATTGTTAATGTAGGTAACACGATTAGGCTTTGAACTCGCTGGTTTGCTTAGTCCACCCCGTTGGGGCCGTAATGATTATTAGGAGCGTATTTTGTGGCTGAACCATTAAAAAATATGTTAAATCAAGATGTGGTGCACGATATGGCCGCTCATTTTGAGCTACACCATAAACATTTGGATACACATGCTTTTATTGCGACTGCGACTAATGGCTTGGAGCTGCTGGAACTAAAGGCGCGTACTGAGCATATAACCCAGGCCATGATCAGCCATTTCCCGGCAAATTTTGCAGAAGCGGGGGAGATATTGCTGGCCAGTTTGGCAGGCGTGCAAGGGGATAAATCAAACCTGCTTGAGGACGAGAGCAATGGCACAGATGAGGAAGAGGGAGAGGGCATATCTGGTTGGGCGGTGATGGCACTGTCAAACTACGTTGCCTTGCAGGGCCATGGGCATTTTGACTTGTCGATGAGGCTGTTAAAAGCCATGACCAAAAGGGAATCATCGGAATTTGCTATTCGCTTTTTTATCCTGCAATCGCCGCAAAAAACCCTGGCCATGTTTACACACTGGGTAAGGGATCCTAACCAAGATGTCAGACGTTTGGTGTCTGAAGGCAGCAGACCCAGATTGCCCTGGGCGATGCATCTGCCGATGTTTATTAAGGATCCCGCGCCGGTCATCGCGTTATTGGAGCAACTCAAGGATGATGAGGCACAATATGTGCGCCGTTCGGTAGCGAATAATTTAAATGATATTGCCAAAGACCACCCTGAACTCGTGGCCGATATTGCACAACGTTGGCTGCAAGGGGCCAGCCTTAACCGGCAAAGGCTGGTGCGCCATGCCTGTCGCACCCTGATTAAAAACGGCCATAAAAAGACCCTGGCTATATTAGGTTTCGGGCCGCCGCTTATTCAGTCGACAACGCTCAGTGTGTTAACACTCCGGGTGGTATTTGGTGAGGCCCTGGAATTCAGTTTATCCCTGGAGTCTAACGCCGCGCAGACCCAGGCGCTGATGATTGATTATATTGTGCATCATCAAAAAGCCAGCGGTAAAACCACAGCAAAAGTCTTTAAATGGCGTAGTACCAGCGTATTGCCTGGTAAGACACTCACCCTGGAGAAAAAACACAGGATTAAAAAAATCACCACCCGGGTATATTATGCTGGACTGCATAGCCTTGAAGTGATGGTTAATGGCGTGTCGGTCGGTCGGGCCGATTTTCAGTTAATTATGCCATGAGGGCATTATGTCGCTTTCATCATATATACCCAAGGTCATGTTGCCGATACTGTGCATGAAGTTTACTGGAGTTGGGGCCTATTATTGTTGAAAAAATAAAAGCTTATTCAGATTAATGCACAGGCAAGTGCTGGAGCCGGTGATGACTATTCGTTATTAGGTACATCTATTAATTATGGCTTCTTGTATAATCACCCACTAAACATACGCTAATGCTGCCACTAGAGGGGATTAGTTCACTTGAAGCGATTAGCCCATTGAAACTGGCTAGCTCGTCTATCCCAGCTAAGTCGGGATCACACCTCACTTCTACTAAATGCTTAAGATAAATTAGGCTAATTACGAGTAATTAATATGAAAAAAACATTCCTTATGTCGCATCCTAAAATCACCCTGCCAAGATTGGTCGACGCTATCAAATTTGAAGTGAAGAAATATCTTCGACGAGAAAGAAAAAAGGCCATCCCCGATGGAGCCGATTTTTGGGATTTTGACTGCCGTTTTGGTGCGGATAAAGACCATGCAGAAGTGATCCATCCCGGTGACATCAACCAGCATATCGATGAAGCGGAGAAAAATGAACTTCCCTCATTCTACCTGGAAATTCTTGCCAAACCTGGTTTTAGAGAAAAGACTGAGTGATGCGAAAAAATGAGGTCCGGTGAATAGTTAGTGCAATATTTATATGGGCTTGTGCAGCACTGTCGGCTTGCCAATTAAGCCTACATCCATGATATTTCACGGGCTGTACCGACTCCAAAGCACTCGACGCATATGAATAATTCATGTTTTATAAACAATAGTGGCGCTAGGTGACAGTAGAAAATATTATTGGTTGGCGCTTAGATTTGCTGCGCAATGGTGCCCAGTGGCAAGGCAGCCAGGTAGAGAGCGCCAAAGCCGAGTTTATGGAATTAATTGCAAGAACTGAGTCTTCCGAGATAGCCCTGAGTGTCGATTTATATTTGGATCGCCATACGTCTCAGAAATACTATGCAAACTGGTTAGCAGGATCAGGTTTAGTCTTAAGTGAGCTCATAAGGTGTTCAGTCATCGATCTTGAGGGAGTCGAGATTGACAGCAAAACGCACCTGGACCATTGGTATAAACGCTGTGCTCAGCTTATTAGTGTGCAAACCCGGCATTTAAAGGCTGCCCAGCGTGAAATCCCCATGTCCCTGGCCAAATATCAACACAGTTCATACGATTCCATATTACCAATTTATGCCTAGCTAGGGCTTAACTGGGCTGATAAATAGGGTCAATGGCACGTGACCAGAGTGTAATGGGATCCTATGGCTGCAGTGTTGTCCTTAGCGAAAATCATAACTCGACTAAAAAACTGAGGCTCAAGACTCAAACGCTAATTAATCCTTTTTGTTTATGCTTATTTCAATATTTTTACTGGTCCCGGCAAACCAACTTTGCAGGTAAATGCTGCCGATGACCGGTGGCATACCCTCTTCTGGTACCTCTTTATATCGAACACTATTTTTATTCTGTTTTTCGAATTCAAATTTTACTTTCTTTTCAGACATGTGTAAGCCTATCTCTGTGCTCGCTCAATCTTACAAACCCGTATGGTATTGGCTGACGGTTGACGCTGGTACCATGGTGTTAAGGGTGTTTTCCACGCTGGTATGACCGGCTAACAGTTGTTCGAAGTGACTGAGTAACAGGGCTTTGTCAGGTAAGGGTTTATCACCGGCGCCAATGTTGGTTAAATCAATGAGAAAACCATCAAAGAGATGATCAAGATCATTGATGATCTCCATATTTAAAAACTGATCGTGATTATAAATACTCGGATAGCCTGATTTTTGTTTATCAATTTCAAACGTGACCCCTTTTAGGTTGGTGATGGTGGTTGATTTATCACATGACAACATGCAGCCGTTATCTATTCGGGGTTTTTCACACCCGACACTCTGCTGGAAGAAACACTGTCTGCTGGTCATTAATAAAATGGGATGATAAATACTGTAAAACAACTTAAAGTTTGCAGGACGGGCAATATTTTTCATTTGCTGTTTATTTATCTCATTAGAAATAAACGCGCCACTGCAATCAAACGCTTCTTTCATGGCCATCAAGGCATACGAGTTAGTGATATTTAAAAAGGGACCGGCTATCCATTTAATGCCCAGCTCATAGGCTTTATAGGCGATGCCGGTATTATTGGTAACAATTAATGGGGGCATGACCTGCTGCAAAATATTCACCGCCACGTCATAATCTTTACCGATCAATACCGCCGGGAACCAGGGGATCACCCCGGGGTTTTCTTTCAATAAATCAATGTACTTAGTGCAATCACGTTTATAGGCGTCGGGTAACTTGAAGAAGATGTCTGCGTCTGTGATATTGACTAATCCCAGGTCAGCCGGATCACTGATTAAGACTGAAAGTTTCGCCCTGCTGTTGGTGGGGGCGTCGCTGCCAGCGTCAGTAGCAACGGGCTTAAGCGCTTCTGATACACAGACTGCTGGTTTAGGATGTCTCTCCAGTGGGGGTAATTCTACCGGGGCTAACACTGGCCTGGCGTGATTCAATAAGCGTGTGACTTCATTTTTAAGGGCGGTTAACTCTTTAAAGGGCAAACTGAGACCCTTGTCCAGCTCGTCCATGTGCAAGGTTTCAAGGGTAAATTCAGCATTGTTTAAACTTTTGAAACGCTTTTCAAGGGCGGTTTTTAGCTCATCCTCTTGCTCACTTTTAACTAACAGGCTGGTGGACTGGAGCACAAAGTCTTTGTGTTGAACCTTAGCTAACTCAGCGGTGGTTTGTTTGGCAAGGGAGTCATCTTGTGTGCTCACGGTCACGCTTAACTGACGGCCAGACTCACCAGAAAAACCTAAGCTCAAGGGGATTTTACTGATACTTAAGTACTTGATTTTATCCTGCACGGTGGCGTTTATCTGGTTTTTCTCTTCGTAAAGGCTTTGCTCTACTTCGTGTATTTGTACCACCGAAATCCCGAGCTTGTTTTCTGCGCTGCTCTTTATGGCAGTAGCATTGCTTCCCACGGCGCTTTTTGCCTCAAGGGCATGAACTTTTGAATGGTCCCGGGGGTTATCAATGAACATGGATTGATTCAAATCACCTCTTAAAAAGGCATTTGAAAAATCACGATTAAACACCTTATACAGACGCTCACCGTCTTCAAGCAACTTGCCGGTTTTCACAAAACCATCAATTTGTTTGCGAAAACTATCCACCACCGTATGCACATAACTGGCGCCTTTAATCCGGCCTTCTATTTTAAATGAGTGCACACCGGCCTCTATCAAAGCCGGTAGATCAAAAAAGGCTGAGTTGTCTTTTATATTCAGTGGAAATTTATTACCGGTTTGGGTGGGTTCATATTCTTCACGGCAAGCCTGACTGCAACGGCCCCGATTACCTGAATTGCCCACACTGGCTGAAGTTGAATAACATAGACCCGAAAAAGCGATACACAAAGAGCCATGGACAAAGACCTCGGTTAAAATATCGTATTCCTGTGCCGTCGCGTTTAATGCGCTTATTTCTTTTAGGTCTAATTCTCTGGATAAATTAACCCGTGAGGCCCCTAATTTTTTCAGGAAGGGGATCTGCCCGGCATTATGGGTCGTGAGCTGGGTTGAGGCATGAATATCCAGGCTGGGAAAATGCTTGGTGATCAAATTAAACAAGCCGATGTCCTGGACGATCACACCATCTAAGGTGGTATTGACCAATTTACTTAAGAGCTTAGCGAGGGCAGGGAATTCTCGTTCCAGTATAACCACATTTAAGGTCAGGAAAATTTGACATTGATACTGGTGAGCCAGTCGTATCACCCCAACCAATTCATCAAAGGAAATATTAGTCGCACGATTACGGGCATTAAAGGTATCCAATCCGCAATAGACCGCGTCGGCACCGGCAATAATGGCGGCTTTAATGGCGTCCACATCTCCGCCCGGGGCTAATAATTCAATTTTATGATTCATTTATAGTACTTGTTGTCAGCTAAATTTACAGGCGGGATGTTACCCGTATATTTAGCCGATGAATATCGTTACAGTAGATTATTATTAGTATAAACACAGGGATCATAGTCAAATTATGACGAATGAGACAAAAGCAGTCCCCATACTCTACTCCCTAAGAAATTGTCCCTATGCAATGCGCGCCAGGATCGCGATTTATAAAGCCAATCAGCAGGTTTTATTGCGGGATGTGGTGTTGAGCAATAAACCCGCAGCGATGCTCGCCAGCTCGCCTAAAGGCACGGTGCCCGTGTTGGTCTTAGGCCAGGAACAGGGGGCCAGGCCTCAATGGGTCATTGAGGAAAGTTTAGAGCTTATGTTATGGGCCCTGGCAAACAATGACCCTGGGGACCTGTTGCACGGCCATGATCCTGAGGCTTTACCCGACATGTTGGGTTTAATTAGGCGCTTTGATGATGAATTTAAAGCTTGTTTAGAACAATACAAATGTGCAAAGCGCTATAAAGAAGACAATCTCAGCGATTGCAGAAAGATGTGTGAGCCCTATATAGCTGATTTAGAACAACGTTTAGCACAACATTCCTTTATTGTATCGGCTCAAGAAAGTCTGGCCGATATCGCCATTTTACCTTTTATTCGCCAATTTGCCCGGGTAGAGCGTCAATGGTACCGACAGTCACCTTACCCCAAGTTAAGGCAGTGGCTCGATCATTATCTTCAAAGCGTGATGTTCACTAAAGTGATGGCAAAAAATCCCTTGTGGTTGGAAAAACGCGAAAACGTTTATTTTATGTAATAGGCTTTTAGCTACTCCCCATTTACCCAAGATAACCAGCGGGTAATTTGTAAATAAAAGATGCCGGTGCATTTGACTCGGGCGGGGCGGGGTGAATGGCACACAGAGCTCATTGAGTTTACTCTGCGATCTCAGCGCCCTCGGCGAGAACTGTTTTTAATTGCCAACAAAACAAAAAAATTGAACCACAGAGGACACCGAGAGCACAGAGGTAGAGCGTTTAATTGCCGTAAAAGCAGGCAACTTCAGGGCTTTATATTTAATGTTAATCTTTAATTAATCTTAAAATTATATCGTTGCATTGTTTCTAATTAACAGTCACTTTGATAATCAGTCAAAACGGTAAAGTTGATAATAGATGATACGTTTCAACGAACCTGACCCCGCAGGTTTTTTGTCACAATCTAAGCTATCCTACGCCGTCTGTTGGCAAATATGCCGATCACTCCTAACGTCATAATGGTGACTACCCCAGGTGCCGAAACGATAGTGAGCTTTTGCGTGTCGTACGTATATTGTACGCGGGTATTCATTGTTGATGCTATAATACACCCGTCATCACTTTCAAAAGAACCATAACTACCATCAGCGCAGATTATATCATAGGCGGCCTGGGATGCTATAACATCAACAAAGGCGTAAAGTCGGCTAGCTATTTCAAAAAAATCATCAGCAATATCCAATGGGAGATTAAATTCGAAATCATAATCTCTTATGATTGTGGACGTGGATAAAGGTATATCGTAAGGCGCAACCTGCCTTGACTCGCTGCCGCCCGGCCTATAAGCACTTTGAGCTAAGACGTCGTAATAAGTGTTTATAGTTATGCTATCTGCCCAATCGTAAGCGGCGAGTGTGTCGTCACCGTCGTTGAACATAGTCGCACTTAGTCTACCTGTATAGAAGTAAGTCACCTCCAAAAGTGTTCCTAAATTATCATCAAATTTTATATAATTCTCATAATACGAATCGGGAGTATCCTTTAGAGCATCCATTTTGAGTATAATTGCGTTTGCACCAGTAGCAATCACTAAAGTGGCGATTGCTAAAGCTGACAAAATCCATCGTTGTTGTCTAAATTCCATTTGATAATTCCTTTAAAGTTTATTAGATATGACCTCATACAGGCCAAATGCAGAGCATAGGTAAAACAAAACGTCATTTTTCATAAAATAAAAACACATGAACGCTGATGTTCATCATGTCGAACTGACTGACTGACTGACTGAATTACCTTACCCATAATCAGTAATGCATAATTCAGGCCAAAAAAATATCTTTATTTATATCATGGACTTGAAAAATCTTAACTTTTTTGTTTTTTTTGAAATGTAAAAAAAACTGACACTTAATACTTGTAATTACTACAAATTAATTACATATAAACAACAATATACCCAGTATTTCCATGAAAAATGTAGACTAAAGTTGGGGGTGTCGAGGGCTCAGCGGACCCTTAACTATAAGCTGCTGCCGCTCTACAGGGCCGGTACTATATGGCTTGCGCACATGGCAAGTAGCGGTGGTGCCATCGAATATCCATCACCATTGAGCCTTACTGCAGCTAATGAGAAACGGTCCTTGTAAAGGTAATCGTTCTAACTATTCGGTAGGTGTAAAAAAAGCTGACACATTTTAAGGGGCAAGCTGTGGATAGGTATAGAATATTTACCGGATTATTATTTAGTAAGTCTGCCGTTATAAATTAGCCTTAATCTCATACAAAATAATATTTGCTCAGCAAATAAAAGCCCTTAACCATGCGTTAAAGCCTTTAAAAATAAGGGGAAGCCTATATTTTTTAGTAAACATATAATCACAATATAATTTATAAACTTGCTCTGTTTACCGGTAAAACACCGACTTGTTAGCCATAAAAACCACCCTTTATTGACCGGTGATATACCCTGCAAAACGGGATTGAAATGTGTAAATAAACCTGACAGTGCGCTATGACTTGAAAAATGCTGAACGTCTGGTGATCTACATCTGAAGAGCCGTACACGGTTGGATGGTGACTGACTTAAGCGGGCGAATAGCAGTAAGTCGCACGTGCGATACCTCTATAGCTGTTTCATAGCTGTTACTCGTTCAACCTGCGTCTTATCATTAGCCCTTTTTTGCCATAGGGTGGATGATTGTTTGAGGGCGCTTTGCATGCACACCTTATCTGTGTTGTTTTAATGGATCAAAGCATCAATCAGTTAGAATAATTACGAAGAAATATAGGGGGCGCTTAAATAATAAAATTAACCCTGAAAAAAACGCAATTTTTGATACGAAGTCCTCTTTATGTCAACTTATTTTAGGACGGGACAATGTGTTCAAAAAAGTGAAAGGTATTACGGCCTTCGCTCTTGGATTGATACATGGCAATATCAGCCTGTTTTAACAATTCCTCTGCCGTGACTTCTTGGCCAATGAATAAGGTAGCGCCTATGCTAGCGGTGCTATAATGAAGGTGCGCGCTAAGTTGATAAGGTTGCTTGAGTGAGAGACTGATTTTTTTAGCGATGCTTTTAGCTTGTGCTAACGCTTCAATGGCATGTGCGCTCAAGTTTTCCAAAAGCACGACAAATTCATCCCCCCCCAAACGGGCCACGGTATCGCTTTCTCTTATACACGCTGTTAGGCGTGTTGATACATGTTGTAACAGCAAATCACCCATATCATGTCCCAAGGTATCATTCAGGTTTTTGAAATGATCCAAGTCGAGAAACAGCAACGCGCCTCGCGCGCCACTGTGGCTACTGACGGCTAAAGCCTGATTGAGCCTATCAAGAAAAAGACGGCGGTTAGGTAGCTGGGTAAGTGAGTCATAGAAAGCCAGCCTCTCAATTGCATCTGAGGCCGCTTTACTCTCGGTAATATCAATACGTGTTGCTACGTAATTGGTGACCCTACCTTTGGCATTTTTAACTGCCGTGATGTTAAGGTATTCCGGATAAATCTCGTCATTCTTGCGCCGCGTTAAGATTTCACCTTTCCACATACCCTTACGGTTGATGCTATCCCACATGGCGGCATAGAACGCTTGATTATGACTGCCTGAGCTCAGTAGACGAGGTGTCTGACCAACGGCATCTTCTGCGCTATAACCCGTAATGTCAGTAAATGCCCGGTTCACCCGAAGAATAACATTATTGGCATCCGTCACCATCATGCCTTCTTGGGATTCGAAAACAGTGGCGGAGATGCGAAGTTCTTTATTGGCGATAGCTAGCTCGGCTGCCCGCTTCTCCTTTTCCTTATTTTGAAAACGAAGCTCTTTATTAGCGATAAATAGCTCGGAAGTCAGCTTCTTTTTCTCCATGTTTTGAAAGCGAAGTTCTCTATGGGCGATGATCAACTCGGCAGCAAGCTTTTCTTTCTCCATATTTTGAAAGCGCAGCTCTTTATGGGCGATGATCAGTTCGGCAGCACGTTGCTCTTCTTTGTCATCTTGAAGCGATTTGTTTTTTTCATCAATAAGGTGCATCGTTTCTCGTTTGACAGTCATACTGTATTAATGCGAGGGATAAAGTTTATCCTGAAAATTTCTAAAGCTAAATGCCCCATCATGTTACCCCTTATTGTGCTGCAATATTGCTGAAATTAATAGGGTAGGTATGATAATGAATACGCGAACGTGCTTCTTTTAAGCCCTGCGTTCAGTATGGCCACAATATAAAAATAGGGTGGGTGTTTTTGCCAGGACGCTTACATTTCTTCCATGTGCTGCATTATCCGAAAAAGCAGCCATTCGCATCCTCGCGAACAATCGGTATAAACTCTTCAAAAACCGAATAGAGAGGGCCAAGTTTATAACGGTGCCACTTTCCATCCCGCCCTTGGCAAAATATTTTCCAATGTTTGACCTTGTTCACAAATGTTGCCTTAGCAAAAGGTAAATGCATGCTCTCTTTTGAATTTCGCCGCTGTTGTCGAGTTTCAAACAGCTCTATGTTTGATTTTTGATGCGGTATGCATAATCTAATTGGCTGTGAACATGAACATGAAC
>JBLHIW010000113.1:0-11355 GCA_047618055.1 Paraglaciecola sp.
GTGCCTTTGCCGCCTAGCTGCAACTCCAATGGCTTTGGGCATAGATTATGTCAATTAAAAAAAAATTCACCACCGAGATCACAGAAAGCACAGAGAAAGGAAATCCTTAAATATTATTCACTCTGTGGTGAGAGATTGTTTTTACCGCCTGCCAGCCTGCAGCCACTCACCCCAATCGCATATCAAAGGCGCATGGGATTATTCTGCTGGTGGGGGATCCCTTTGCTCACCAAATGTTGCTTGATCGTCACTTGTTTTTGCGCTGATAACATCCAGGCGCTTTTGATTGCTTGAGGAGAGTTCGCGTCTATGTAGTTCTTTGAGAAAGCTCCGTGTACTGATCGTTTCATAGTTAGTGAGTTTTCCGTCAACCATGACTTGTATCAAGTTTAGACTAAAGGCGATTTCCCTGGGAAATAACAGATAAGCTTGGTAGAAATAGTGGGTGGCTTGGGGATAATCTTTTTGGACGTATTTCTCTAAGCCCTGCTTGTTATAAGTCAGTGCCTCGGGTTTTTTCTCGCCAATGCTTTCTTCACCTTTGGCAATTAACATCGCCGAAATTGTTTTTTCATTACTGTCACTGGTTGTAAGCAACTTCTGTTGGCTGATTTTTAGTATTTCTGTTGCTTTTACTTTATTCCCCGACGCTTGCCAGGCATTGACCGCGTCTGTCATGGTGGGTAAATCGGTCTCCTGCAGTTCGTCCATGCCCGGTCGTGCGAGAATATCATTGGCTTTGTCCAGATCGCCTTCTAACAAGGCTGCAATGGCATACATGTAGTCTTTTTTAATCGTCAGTTGTGGGTCCACTACCTTGCGGCCCACAGAGCCAATCAGAAACTTGATAACCTGCAGTCTTTCTCTTCGCTTGTTGGCTGCGCGTCCCTCAGCTTCGTTTAAGTAGCAGCGGGCAAGATCGAGGGATAACTCGTCGAATCGCTCCCTGATCCCACGATTTGACTCGCGTTTTTTCTCCAATAATTCTGTTGCTGCACTGCCACGTTCTTGTGCCTGATAAATGTAGGCTTTGAGCCGAGCGGCATGGAGCGACAACTCACCCTCCGGTATTTTTTCCATGTAATGTTCGGCTTGACCGTATTGGTTACTATCGATGCAGATCCTGGCCAGCCATTCGCAGGCTTTGTCTTTGGTCAATCGGGAGTCTGTCATTTCCAGCAGCAGCGCTCCACTTTTTTCGACTTGACCATTTAAGTGATAGCTTTGAATGAGCCCCCATCTGGCCCAAATGATTTTATTGGAGCTGTTTAAAATTGTCTGGTACACGATACTGGCTTCGCTATAGCGCCCCAGCTTAATTAGAATGCGTGCCCGAAGTTTGACAAGGGCGCTGTTTTTTCTGGGGCTCACATTTTTGCTTAAGATCTCATCGAGAGTGATGAGTGCCTGCTCGTGATCACCGCTATCCATAGACAAAAATATAGGCATCATAAATTGGCGTAAAACCAGACAACGGCTCACATTTTTCCGAATACTATTGATGGTGTAAGGCTTGACGATAAGCGCATCAGGGTACACATCTACAATTTGCCCAACAATGACTGGCAGACGATCAGAGGTGATAAAAATGATACTCGTTGAGTTTTTAATTAATCCGTCGGTTTGTGCTTCTTCAATTACTTCTACACCGTTTTTATGCTGTCCCAGGTGAAAGTCCATTAAGAGTAAATCGACTTTTTTGAGTCTTATATGGGCCTTTAATTCACGGCCATTGCTGAAACAGGCGATGTCTTCAAAGCCCATTTCCAATAAATGGTTTCTCAGATTGATCCGCGCCATGCCGTTGTCTTCGACAATGGCGATTTTAATCTTACGCTCTGGCATAGAATACCGTTACTACTCGGGTTTTTTCTGTTGGTCACAGAGTAGCAGGCATATATGCCCAAAGCCATTGGAGTTGCAGCTAGGCGGCAAAGGAACTCAGCCCCTGAGCGAAGACGTACTAGGTGCTTTAGTTGGTCGATAGAGATGAATGAGAGCCGCTAACAAGGCTGCAGCCTCAAGTGTGAGGGGCATAAGATATTTCTGTTAATGTTTTTTGTATACAGAAGTTGTCACTTGCTTAGATGGTAAATATACACTTAACGTTAACGTTAAGGTTAAAAGTTTGGTAGGCTCACCAACACTCCATTAACAGCCATTACTATGGCTTATGCCAAAGAGATTAATACATGATCTGCTTTGGTATGAATAGTTCCATTCAAACAAGGTGACCTATGCAACATGTTCCGCTTTTAATTGATGGTGAGTTTATCCCATCCACCTCCACACAGCTGATTGATGTAACTAATCCGGCAAACAACAGTGTTATTGCCCAGGTGCCTTGTGCAACGGAAGCGGAGCTTGACGCCGCGATAGCCAGCGCTAAAAAAGCCTTTTTGATCTGGCGTGAAGTACCGGCCCCGGAGCGGGCCCGTATTATGATGCGCTACCAGCATTTGTTGAAAGAACATCATGATGAAATCGCTACCATTTTAAGTAGCGAGACGGGTAAAACCTTTGCCGATGCAAAAGGCGACGTGTGGCGTGGCATTGAAGTGGTTGAACAGGCCATGTCTGTGCCTTCGATGATGATGGGTGAGACTGCTGAGAATGTGGCCCGTGGTATTGATACCTGCAGCTTTATCCAGCCCCTTGGTGTCTGCGTGGGTATTACTCCGTTTAATTTCCCAGCGATGATCCCCTTATGGATGTTCCCGATGGCGATTGCCTGTGGCAACACCTTTATTTTAAAACCTTCTGAGCAGGATCCACTGACGCCAACCCGTTTAGCTGAATTGTTTATGGAAGCCGGCGCACCCAAGGGTGTATTGAGCGTGATCCACGGCGGTAAAGATCAGGTCAATCGATTATTGACAGACCCGGAAGTATGCGCTGTCTCTTTTGTTGGCTCCGTGCCGGTTGGTCAGCATATTTACAAGACAGCAACAGATAATATGAAACGTGCCCAATGCTTTGCCGGGGCGAAAAACCACTCGGTAGTGATGCCTGATGCCAATAAAGCCCAGGTACTGAGCAATATCGTTGGCGCATCTGTGGGTGCGGCCGGACAGCGCTGTATGGCTATTTCAGTCGCGGTGTTTGTGGGTCCATCAAAGGATTGGATCCCCGAGTTAGCCGAAATGCTCAAGGGTGTGACGCCTGGCCTGTGGGATGATGAGAATGCAGGCTATGGCCCGGTTATTAGTCCACAAGCGAAGCAGAAGGTATTATCGCTTATCAAACAAGGCATAGCAGAAGGAGCCGATTGTTTATTAGATGGCTCTGACTTTACCTTGGCGGGATATGAAGAAGGCAACTGGATAGGCCCGACGATGTTTAATAATGTCACCGAAGACATGGTGATCTACCAGCAGGAAATTTTTGGTCCGGTACTGTGCTGTATGTCGGTGGATACCCTTGAAGAGGCGATTGCCCTGGTAAACCGTAATCCCTACGGTAACGGTACCTCTATCTTTACTGCCAGCGGTGCGGCGGCCCGCAAGTACCAACACGAAATCGAAGTCGGGCAAGTAGGTATTAATGTGCCCATCCCGGTGCCATTGCCGTTCTTCTCGTTTACCGGCTGGAAAAACTCCTTCTACGGTGATTTACATGCCTATGGTAAACAGGCCATTCGATTTTACACTGAGACTAAAACGGTCACGTCTCGTTGGTATGAGGATGACATTCCCAGTGGCCCTAATATGACTATCAGCCTTAAATAATCAGGGAGCGATGATGAATTTCAATTTAAGCGAAGACCAAATTGCCTTTGCCGATACAGCTCGTCAGTTTGCGGAGCAAGAATTAGCGCCCCATGCAGCCAAATGGGACAAAGAGCATTATTTTCCCAAAGAGGTGATTCAAAAGGCCGGTGAACTGGGGTTTTGTGGCCTATATACCCCGGAATCTGAAGGGGGTCTAGGTTTAAGTCGCTTAGACTCTTCGATTATTTTTGAGCAGTTGGCAATGGGTTGTACCGCCACCGCGGCGATGATGACCATTCATAATATGGCCACCTGGATGATTGCTACCTGGGGCACCGAAAGGGTCAAAAAACAATGGTGTCCGGGCCTAGTCATGGGTGAAAAGCTCGCCTCTTACTGCTTAACTGAGCCGGGCTCTGGCTCAGACGCTGCGGCAATGCGCACCAGCGCTAAAAAAGACGGTGATGAGTATGTCTTAAACGGCTCAAAAATGTTTATCTCTGGTGCCGGTGAGACTGAAGTACTGGTTGTCATGGCCCGCAGCGGTGGTGAAGGTGCCAAAGGCATATCAGCCTTTTTCGTACCTGCCGACCTTGAGGGGATCATCTATGGCAAAGCGGAAGAAAAAATGGGCTGGAACGCCCAGCCTACTCGTATGATCACCTTTGACAATGTGCGTATTCCCGCCGATCACCTGTTGGGCGAAGAAGGTCAGGGCTTTACTTTTGCCATGATGGGTCTGGATGGCGGGCGGATTAATATCGCCACCTGTTCCATTGGCACTGCCCAGCAAGCATTGAATACGGCTAAGGCCTATATGCAAGAGCGCACCCAATTTGGCAAACCCCTGGCGGCATTTCAGGCTCTGCAGTTTAAGATTGCCGATATGCTCACCGAACTGGTGGCGGCTCGTCAGATGGTGCGTTTAGCCGCCTTTAAACTGGATGAAGAAGATCCGGAGCGCAGTGCATATTGCGCCATGGCGAAGCGTTTTGCTACCGATGTGGGCTTTCAGGTGTGTAATGAAGCCCTGCAAATTCACGGTGGTTATGGCTATATTAGTGAGTACCCACTTGAGCGCCATGTGCGTGACGTTAGGGTGCATCAGATCCTTGAAGGGACCAATGAAATTATGCGTATGATCATTGGCCGTCGGATCTTAGCTGAAAATGCCGGTGATATTCTTTAATTCCGTGTTAACTAAATAGGCGTGCATTTACGATGACTGATGATGTGGTGATCTTTGAAGAACTGTTGAGCACTAACGGCATGCGCGTTGGCCATGCCACCTTGAATAAGGTGTCTGCGCTCAATGCCCTGAATATTGACATGATCCGCTTGTTAATGCCCAAGCTTGAGCAGTGGCAGCAGGATCCCGCCATCGCTATGGTTGTATTGGATGGCGTGGGTGATAAAGCCTTCTGTGCCGGTGGCGATGTGGTCGCCATGCACGATGCGATGCTTAGCGCTGAGGGAGAACTGTCTGCCTCACTGCAAAGCTTTTTCACCGAAGAATACCAGCTCGACTACCTTATTCATCGTTTCGCCAAGCCCTTTGTCGTTTGGGGTAATGGTATTGTAATGGGCGGTGGCCTGGGTCTGATGAGCGCTGCCAGCCATAGAATTGTCACCGCAAGTTCACGCATTGCCATGCCGGAAATTAGCATCGGTTTGTACCCGGATGTGGGTGGTAGCTGGTTTTTAAATAAAATGCCCAAAGCCTGTGGTTTATTTCTTGGACTCACCGGCGCCAGTATCAATGCCGCGGATGCCTTGTACGTGAAACTGGCCGACTACTATGTCGCCCATGAGGCAAAAGCGCTATTTCTGGCGCAACTTGCCGAGACTGATTGGCACGGGGCATCCGCTACCGACCACAAACAGCTAAACAAAGTGTGTGAGACGTTTCATGCTGCCCATGCCGGGGCTTTACCCGCTGGCAATGTGCAAGCCCATCAAGAGATGATTACCCCACTTGCCTCTGCCAACAGTGCCGCAGAGGTGGCACAGCAGATAGCCCAACTTGATGCAGGGGACGATAAGTGGTTAAGCCGGGCACAAAAGACCTTGCAGGCAGGGTCGCCCCTTACCGCCCATTTAGTCTACGAACAGCTCAAGCGGGGCAAGGGCCTCAGTCTGGCCGAATGCTTCAAGATGGAACTGATCATGTCCTGTCGCTGCGGCGAGATGGGTGAGTTTCAGGAAGGAGTGCGAGCCTTACTTATCGACAAAGATATGCAACCCAATTGGCGTTTTAAAAGTATCGGGGATGTGCCCCAGGATATTGTTGAGCACTTCTTTAGCACTTTGTGGCCTGCTGAGCAGCATCCACTTTATTCATTAGGGACGGGAGATAATAATGAGCAACGATAAACTAAATATTGCCTTTATCGGCTTGGGTAACATGGGCGGGCCGATGGCCCACAACCTGCTTAAAGCAGGATACAAAGTCAGTGTGTTTGATTTACTGCAAAGCGCGGTAGACGAGCTTGCTGCTGACGGGGCTCGGGCAGCCAGTTCGGCTGTGGATGCAGTGCAAGGAGCGGACATGGTGATCTCCATGTTGCCCGCCGGTAAACATGTTGAAGCTCTGTATTTGGGCGCGTCTGGGCAAGAGAATGGTCTGGAACAACACCTGGCATCTGGAGCCTTAGTCATTGATTCAAGCACCATTGATGCTGGCACCTCACAGAAAGTGGCCACACAATTAGCTGAAAAAGGCATTGGCTTTATTGATGCACCCGTATCTGGTGGTGTGGCCGGTGCCGCAGCCGGGACCCTGACCTTTATCGTCGGCGGTGAAAAAAGCGATTATGAGCGGGCCTTACCGGTCCTTGAAGCTATGGGCAAAAACATCTTCCATGCAGGCGGCCATGGGGCAGGGCAGATCGCAAAAATCTGTAATAATATGCTGTTGTCCGTATTAATGGTGGGTACCTCCGAAGCTTTGCAGATGGGTATCGACAATGGCCTGGATCCCAAGGTGATGTCAGATATTATGCTGCAAAGCTCAGGGCGCAACTGGACACTTGAGTTGTATAATCCCTGTCCGGACGTATTGCCCAATGTGCCTTCATCTAATGATTACCAGGGCGGGTTTTTGGTGGATTTGATGAAAAAAGACCTGGGTTTAGCCATGGATACCGGTATTAAAAGCCAGTCTTCGATGCCCATGGGTGCTTTGGCGCAAAGCCTGTACGCTATTCACAGCATGCAAGGCAATGGGCAACGTGATTTTTCCAGCATCTTTGAGATGTTTTCCAAAAATAAAGACTGATCCATAAACAGGTGAAAAAATGAATTTAAAAGATAAAGTCGTTGCTATTACCGGTGCCGCCCAGGGTTTAGGTCGCGCCATGGCCGAAGAATTCGCCAAACAAGGGGCACATATTGCCCTGCTCGATATGCAGGAAGACGCCCTGAAAACCGCAGCCGAACAGCTACGTGCCCATGGTATCAAAGCTGAGTATTTTGTGGTCAATGTCACCGATGAAGAGCAAGTGGAAGGGACGTTTAAGCAAGTCGCTGAAGCCTTTGGTCAACTCAATGGCCTGATCAACAGCGCCGGTATTATGCGTGATGGCATGTTGCTTAAGGTCAAAGAAGGCAAAGTGGTCGATAAAATGTCCCGCCAGCAATTCCAGTCCGTGTTAGATGTCAACGTAACTGGCACGTTCTTGTGTAGCCGCGAAGCTGCCACCCAGATGATTGAAACCGGTAGCAAAGGGGTGATCATCAACCTTTCGTCAGTATCCCGGGCCGGTAACATGGGCCAAACCAACTACTCGGCTTCCAAGGCTGCAGTGGCCACCATGACGGTAAGCTGGGGCAAAGAGCTGGCCAGACACGGTATCCGCACCGGTTGTATCGCACCGGGCTTGGCAGAAACGCCCATGGCCGCCCAGATGCGTCCGGAAATGCGCGAAATGTTTATTAATTCCGTGCCCCTTAAGCGCCTGGCCGATCCAGAAGAACTGGCCCACACCGCCCGGTTTATCTTTGAGAATGATTACTTTACCGGCCGTACTATTGAGTTAGATGGCGGCACTCGGGTTTAGGTATTGCTTGAGTCGTTTTTAGCGCTAGGGCAGGCAGCGCCGTAAGGCATTTTTTGGCAAGCTTAGCCACTGCTAGTATTGGTAGTGGTGTTTGCTGCAAAGCGCTGCTGCCAATGCAGCTGGGCTTCGACTAGAGTGTTATCGTTCACTTGTTCACCATTGGCCAGTTCAGTGGCAATGTGTTGGATGAGTTTATTTCTATCTGCGATCAGTTTGTCGGCATCGGCAAATAAGCTTAGCGCCTGTGGGTATTGGGCTTTTATCGAATCAATGTCTCGTAGCCCATAATAAGCTTGCTCGACTGCATCGTTAAACAAATGACGTTTTGCCTGAAAAATCACATACTTCTTGGCAGGATGTGATCGTAAATAATCAATATCTTCTTTGGACAGATTGGCAGCCTCGCCTACATCTATGGCTTTTTCTAGCCAGTAATCAATGGCATCGGCATCGTTTTGTGCGACTGCCAGTTTTACACCCGCAACTAAGTCCGTCGCATGGAGTATATCGTAGCGAGAAATCACCGGTAGTGGGTTTGACTCAAACGCTTCAGAAAGGTCGTCCGACTGATTAACAGACCAAAAAAATCCGCCTGCTAAGGCAATAATCAATACGCCTAAGAATATTTTCATTTGATTTCCTCTATTTTATACACGTTCGTGGCATATTTCTTCAGCCATTTTAAGCCTATCTGGATAATGAAATTAAGCCAATATATCCAATGCCAATCATCCTTGATATGTGCTCAACTCACAAGACGCTGGCAAGTTCTCTAGCAAAGTGTAAGGTCGCAGGTATGCTGCTTGCCTGCATATATCCATATCACCTCCATGGGGCCCTCTACTTCGCAGGGCAGTTGCAGCTCTTGTGCTTTGCCCCAATAAATCTTGCTGAACGCCCTAAAGACCGCTCTGGAAAGGGGGAGCCCAGTATAGGTGAGTAATAAAGTCTCATACTAAGTATTAAAGGTTCATTGCGGATTGGACTGGTTTGAGCGATCGGACAGTCGAAGACTGTCAAGGCTATTACTGGTTTACTGAAAAGCAGTTCGTCTGGGTTTATCTCAACCATTATAAATTTGCTTGAAACCGGACAATAAACGAATACTGTCGTGACTGTGGGCTATTCCCGCTTTGCCGTCATGGCGAGCAGGTAGGTTTTAGCTTTTCAGCCCCAGGTCCTGCCTATAGGGGCCACTGGGCTGGTATCCATTGTTATCCATGTTTTCACATGATGTACACATCACAACAAGCAGGCTTATTTCTCTCGCAGAGGCGCGAAGATCCAGAGAGTAAGTGGCTAAGTAACTTCGCTTCACTCTCTTTATTAGCTTGTTCGGGGTGCGTAGTGTCAGGTTTTTTTACACATTTAACTCCGTTTTGTAGGGATATTACCGGTCAATAAAAGCCAGTTTGTACAGCGAATACCCCCAAAGTTTTAGGAACAGGGATGTCTCTAATGACAAATCATCAGGATAGATGATTTGCACAGCGTACGCTGCCCGTAGGGTTAGGCACAGGTATGTGTCTAATGAACATCCGTTGGTGATCCAAAAGATACTCAGTCATCTGAATACAAAAAATGACGAAGTCGTCGAATTATTGCCCCAACAAAGTAGAGCACAGCCTCAGATAGGTCTGTTTGAATAAAAGCAGTTGATTAATAAACTAAAAATAGCCGATTTTCACTCCCTCAAATATATAATAGACTGGTAAACGAAAAAAAATTAGGTAAGGTGTATTTTCATATTATGAAAAATGAATTTTTATTTTACCTACACTCAGTGTTATCTAATCAATGGGTTCACCACACTGAATACGACAAACACATGGGCTGAGAAACCAGTACATTATTGTTAATAATGAGTTGTGCACAAACAAAATGGAAATAAAACATTGACTGTTAACGACGATAACAAAGTATCACTATCTGGCCATAAAAAAACTAATCTATCGCCTTTTCGGGTGGCAGGCTGGGTGGGAGTAGCGATTGCTACACCGTTTTTTTTATGGGTACCACTTGGGTTCACTGGACTTATACCATCGATGATAGATGTCTTTGGTGTTGTTGGCTTGCGTATCCCTGCAGCAGTTACGATTGCAGGCCTGTTACTAGCCGCAGTTGGATTTCACCGGGTTTAAAGAAGGCAGATTTTGCCTTTACCGGACAAACGTTCACTTAATAATTAAGGAAATTAGTATGTTCAAACTATCAGATTTATTCATCTTGCTGGCGGTTGCGGTCTCTTTTGCGGTATCTGGACTGCTTTGGTTTGAAGGCAAGCAATTAGAAGGCTTATTCACTGCCATATGGGTGCCCTCTATTCTTGCTTTTGGTATTTACTTTAAATTATCTAGCCTATTGGCAAGGAGAGACAAGTAATGATCTCTGATAACCTACTTCCTATCGCCACATTTGTATTCGTTATTATGCTAATAGGCCTTGTGTTAACGCTTGTAGAGTTTAGATATGGCGAGCCAAAACATCAGCAAGACCAAGCAGACAAAGACGCAAGCCAAGAAAAATTATAAACAGAAAATTATAAAGAGAATTATAAAGACACCCATTGTAATAAATCCGCAACTATTTTTTTGAGCTGCTCGTAATCATGGATGTCTTGTTAACTTTTTAATATGCGTACAATGTGGGGATAATGCTAAAGCATGCGGTAAATCCATGGCCAACATCTTTAATACCAGCGCATCTTGTGATGACCACAAATGAATACTTCACCATTGGCCTTAGTGACCAAGCTCAACAGGCAGGAAGGTGTAATCCTGCCTGTTGAGCGTTTGTAGCGCGTCAACTAAACGAAAGGCCAAGAAAGACGCTAAACTATGAAACACCAGCAGAGAGATTTAACCAATGTGTTGCGTCGATCAGTTGAACTCACAGCACATTTGAGCCGGTGAGTCTGATTCTTTACTCCTCTCTTACGGCCTAACCCGGTTTTGATGAATCGAGTTGTTCTGTCCCAGGGGGGTCTTCATCGGTTTCACCGGTATGACTGGCCAGATACTCTTCGGCCACGAACATGGCCGAGTCCGGCATGCCTTCGACCATCGCCTCAGCGACATCCAGTGCCTGCTCTGGGGCCAGGGTCCACAATTGTGAGGCGATATTGGCTGCCGCTTCATCTCCGGCATCCTCTGCACGATCTGCAGGGCGCAGGGCTTCTCGCTCTGCGGCCAATACGTGGGCATAATATTCTGCAACCTCAATCGCCGACTCCGGAGCAGACTCAACCGCCACCCGTGCCATCTCTACACGCAGCTCAGGTAAGGCATGGCCGATTTCAGCCGCCACAGAGACAACCTGCTGGGGATACCATTCTGCCAATTTTGAGACCAGCTCATAGGCCAACTCCGGACGCACCATTACCACCGCTCGGGTAACCCCTAAAATTTTATCAGGCACCGCTTCTTTCATCACTTCATACAAGCGTAAAACATCGATACCGTCGACGGTTGCAACTGCAGCGGCCACTTCTACCCCCAGCACCGGGTTGGCCATCGCAATCGCCCGGGCCATTTTAACGGCGGCGGCGGGGTCGGTTTCAGCAATCGTGGCTGCTGTTTCTGCTTCTG
>JBLHIW010000114.1:0-11122 GCA_047618055.1 Paraglaciecola sp.
ATTCAGCAAATTAAAAGAGCAATACATAAAATCTCACACTTTTTATTCAGCTAGCTTTACAGATCTTTTGCACTTCAATTCTGCCCAACATACACTTCCAACCTTAAAATTTATTAAGCCCTTAGAAAAATATCTATTATAACGAGAGCTGCGCTTGCCAATTCCATTGGCAAGTAGACCCTCCGCCAAGGAACAATATGAACACAAACACCAAAATAAACACCTTTACCGCCCTGGCCTTTAGCCTATCCATGGCCCTTGGCCTTGCGGCATGCAGCCCCGCCCCGGATCTAAGTAAGACTGTGGCCACCGACCAAAAAATGCCTGTTAAAACCCTAAGTTCAGGCATCGATTTAAGGGCAGTGGACAATCAAGTCCGCCCCCAGGATGATCTCTTTCGGCATGTAAATGGTCAATGGCTGACAGACACCCAGATCCCCGCTGACAAATCTAGTTATGGGGTATTTAATGTCTTATTCGATGACACCCAAGAAAATTTAAAAGTTCTTATTCAAGAAGCGGCGGCGACTGAGTCGGCGGCGAACTCCAACAGCCAAAAGTTGGGTGATATGTACAACAGTTATATGAACGAAACGTTGGCCAACACCTTAGGCTTATCACCCTTGCAGGGGGAGCTGGATAACATTGCTGCCATTAAAAATATGCAGCAGGTTTCAGCCAAACTAGGGGAGCTTATCGTTATTGGCGTAGGTGGACCGTTTAATTTCTATGTCTCTCCCGATGCCAAAGATCCTGCTTTAGTCACCCTGTATCTTTATCAGGCAGGATTGACCTTGCCTGACAGGGACTACTATACAAAACAAGAAGAAAAATTCGTTAATTTTCGCGTCGCCACCCAACAATATATGAGTGACTTATTGGCTAAAGCCGGCCATGAAAACTCGGCCGAAGCTGCCGCAGGATTGATGCGTCTGGAAAAGGACATCGCGTCAAAACATATCTCTAACGTGGAACGTCGTGATGCAGAAAAGAATTACAACAAACGCAGCGTGGAAGAGGTGCAAGCATTGCTTGGAAATTTTGACTGGCAAGCTTATGCCCAAGCCAGTGGGGTCGGTGAAGTAAACGAACTGGTTGTGCGTAACCTACCCTATTTTGAGGCCTCGGCAGACCTGTTCAGCGACCATGACCTGCAAGTTTGGAAGAATTACTTAACATTTAACTTATTGGACTCATACGCTAGCCGCTTGAACAAAGAGCTGGTCGATTTGCATTTTGACTTTCACTCGACGACGCTCAATGGTATTCCTGAGCAGCGACCTCGCTGGAAAAAAGCGGTCAGCGCGACCAGTAGTGTGTTAGGAGAGGTATTAGGCCAACAATATGTAGAGCGTCACTTTAGCCCGGCAGCGAAGACGAAGATGGACGCCCTGGTTAAAAACCTAACGAAAGCATACGGCGAAAGTATTCAGCAACTGGATTGGATGTCTGAACAAACCAAGGTAGCGGCACTGGAAAAGCTAAACAAGTTTACCCCCAAAATTGGCTATCCGAATAAGTGGCGTGACTACAGTACATTAGCGATTGAAGCCGATGACCTGGTAGGCAACTATATTCGTTATGCTAAATTTGATCATCAACTTGATGTTGACAAGATTGGTAAACCCGTTGATAAGGCCGATTGGGGTATGACGCCACAAACGATCAATGCCTATTATAGCCCGGTAAGAAACGAAATCGTTTTTCCCGCAGGAATATTACAAGCGCCTTTCTTTAACATGGAAGCAGAAGATGCCATGAATTACGGCGCAATAGGCGCGGTCATCGGTCATGAAATTGGTCACGGCTTTGATGATCAGGGTTCAAAATACGATGGGAATGGAAATTTACGTAGTTGGTGGACAGATGAAGATCGCGCTGCGTTTGAAATTTTGGGTAAAAAGCTGGTTGCACAATTTGATAAATTTGAGCCCCTAGAAGGACAACCTGTCAATGGTGAACTGACTCTGGGTGAAAATATCGGAGATCTGGCTGGCGTAACCATTGGCTATAGAGCTTACAAAATGTCATTAAATGGTAAAGAAGCAGCGATTATTGACGGCTTAAGCGGCGATCAGCGCTTCTTTATGGGATACGCTCAGGTATGGCGAAGTAAGATGCGTGAAGATAGGCTAAGGGCTCAACTATTGAGTGATCCCCACTCCCCTGGAGAGTATCGGGTAAACGGTATTGTGGGTAACGTAGAGGCCTTCTATCAAGCCTTTGATGTCAAAGAGGGTGATGGCATGTACCTAAAACCAGCAGACCGGGTTAGTATCTGGTAAGGCTGACAAGCTATATATACGCCAGGTGGCAAAAGCCCAAGCTATCGGTGTTTCAGCCAGCTTGAGTTCGATGATTGGATAAATACCACCTTCTATCTACACCCTACTTCCGGTGAGGTATGGGCGGTGCGCAGCGATATTTGGCGCTTATATGATTTTTTCTGGATGCTGCATATTATGGATTATGAAACACTGGACGACTTTAACCACCCATTGCTGATTGCCATCGCCGCATTTTCACTATTTATCACCGTGAGTGGCATAATTTTTATCTATTTTTCTGTTATTAAACCCTTTGTAAAACGTCGCCGATACCAATTTAGGCATTAGCAGCCTAAACTTTATGGCCTCGCCCTTAAGTGATGTTTCTGTAGAAGGATAAGCCTTGAAGCAACTTGAATTTTTTGACATCGCCAGTCCCTGCATTGGCGTCTGCCAATCAGGCGCTGCTGGCTATTGTCTGGGTTGCTTCCGTTCACGGGAAGAAAGGTTACATTGGCTGGAGTTGGATCAGGATATTAAAAGTAAGATTGTCAAAGCGTGTGGTGAGCGCAAAAAGCGAGCAGGTTCAAAAAAAGCCAACAAGCCAAGGGTCCAAGGTAAGGGGCTCCAAGGTAACTTGCTGGACGAAGAAAGCGATAATATTTAAGGTCAGTTGACCGGCATATTACTCCTGTTATGGAAATGGATTAAATAAGAGAGAACGATAATGCAACCGTTAAAAACCGCGATGATAACCGGCGCATCTGAGGGTATTGGCAAATGCTTCGCTGAAATATTTGCTAAAAATGGCCACGACCTGGTGCTGGTAGCAAGAAATGCAGACAAGCTACATGAATTAGCCGCTGAATTAAGTGCTCAATACGAGATTGAAGTCCATGTATTTGCCACTGATCTGATCCCTATGGGATCAGCCAAGGCCCTATTTGAAAAATTAGCGCTAAAAAATATCAGGGTTGATATCTTAGTCAATAATGCCGGGATGATGCAGGTTGAGAAACTACATGAATGCGACATTGATGGTGTAAATCGCTTGATCCAACTGAATATTCAAAGTTTGGTGAATATGACGTATCAGTTTATGGGCCCGATGATCCATCATGCCCAGGGTAAGATACTCAACGTAGGCTCAATCGCCAGTTTCATGCCTACGCCTAACTTTGCAGCTTATGGTGCCAGTAAGGCCTTCGTTTTATCCTTCTCTGAAGGCATTGCCGAGGAATTGCGTGGCACGGGTGTCACCGTGACCTGCGTTTGTCCAGGTATGACCGAAACCAAGATGCTCAGTCATGCAGATGGCCTGGAAAAGTTTATTCCCGGTTTTTTAAAAGCCGATCCAATGGTATTGGCTGCAGAAGCCTATAAAGCCTGCATGAAGGGTGAGGTAGTCTTCCTGGACAAACTCGCGAATAAACTGCTGGTGCAGTGGGCGACCCATTACCCAAGATGGCTGGTACGTGGCGTCAATGGCTTATTTGGACGATTTAAATAACAGTCACTACGCTGGGAGGCAAAAAAAAAGCTCACCACAGAGGGTACTGAGAGCACAGAGGAAAGAACATTAAAAATGGAATGATTTTCGTTCTCGGTGATTTCTGTGGTGAATCTTCTTCTAATTTACCCAATCTATAAACAAAACCATTGGCCTTGCCGCCAACAAGGCTGCAGATTCAAGAAAGACGGGGATAGACCACCGCCCAGGGCACAGAGGGAAGAATGTTTAAGATAGCATGATTTTCTTTCTCCCTTGTTTTTCTTGGTGACCTCTGTGATCTCGGTGGTGAATTTTTTTGATTTACCCAATATATACCCTTTCATTAATTCACCCCGATATCTACGAACTTGAACGGGCTAAGTCGACGATCCCACTGCTTATTTCGGGCCACAACTGCTTGGGAAGCGTATGTCCCATGCCGCTGAGAATTTTCAGCTTGGCCTTAGGTATTGCATCTGCCGTTGCATAGCCACATTCGACTGGCACTAGAGGATCTTGATCGCCGTGGATCACCAGACTTGGCGTCATTAAACTATTCAGTAGTAAGGTGCGATCAGGTGAATCGATAATGGCACTCAACTGACGGCTGACGCCCGCTGGATTGAATCCTCGTTGCCGGGAATAGCGAAGTAGGTTTGTAATTCGCTCGGTCTCAAAGGGAAAATTGTCCGTATGCAACATTTGCCAAACATTAAGGCTTTGCTGAATATATTGCTCAATATTTTTTGGCAGCGGCCGTAATAAGGTCAGCCCTACTCGCTTATTCGCCTTGGGCAAAGAGCGATCACCCGTAGTAGACATAATAGACGTGAGACTAATAACCCGTTCAGTCGCTTTTAGCGCAACACACTGGGCAATCATCCCCCCCATTGAAGCCCCAATAATATGCGCTTTTTTAATGTGTAAAGCGTCCATTAAGGCCAGCGTGTCATCCGCCATATCATTGAGCAGGTAAGGGGCATTAAGGGATTTTCCAAACCAACTGCTGCCTAAGAAAGCTACGACCCCCGGCGCTGGCAATTGATTGAGCCACGTGCTCTTACCAATATCTCGATTATCAAAGCGCACAAGCCAAAAGCCTTGGCTCGCCAGAAGCTTACAAAAATCATCATCCCAATGGATCATTTGGGTACCCAAGCCCATGACCAAAATCATTGCGGGGTGGGACGGATCTCCAAAACTGTCGTAGTTTATCCTTAAGCCGTTGGCATCAACTTGCTGCTCACTTTGATAGGGCACATTTTGATTATTCATTTTATTTATAAATTCCATATTAGGACGGATCAACTTCAAGCTCAGGTAAAAATAGGGGGGCGGGCGATTCTGCTTGATATGGCAACCAACGGCCCTCAGCTTGAGCAAGTCGGTTAGCCACTACCCAAATCACCTGATGATTATGTCCCAGCCCCATATGGCTTCCACGTACCTCGATATTTTCAGCCTCTTCATGGTTTTCAACATTGTGATGGGTACAGGCCTGCCAGTGCGCCACACCGTCTGTGCGTGAAAATATTGCCGTGCTGGGTACCGGCGGTGGAGATAACATCGCCAGCATCCCCTGTGGATTGCTACCGGCGATATCACCGTTAATTAACTCAAATAATTTTGACGCAAGGGGAGCAGAACCACCCAGCCCGTTAAATGGGCTGCCAAGACTAATGACCTGTCGCACATGATCCGGCATCACACGGGCAACTTCCCGGGCTAACACGCCGCCCAAACTCCAACCAATCAAACTGATTTTCCTATCATATTTCTCAGATAAGGCAATGACGCGAGCAGTCAGGACATCGCTGATAATTTTTTCACCGCCCACTATTTCTGTACCAAGATTCCGTCCAAGCCCCCAACCGTACGAATTATAGCCCTTTACCTTCAAAAATCTTCGCAGGGGTTGGGTACTCATGTCGCTGGCTAAAAAGCCAGGCAATACCATGACAGGATGGCCATCGCCTTTTGGCGCACGCAACAACAAGGGCATAAGAAAACTGGTAGCACCTAATTCTAATAAAGCTCGCCCCTCACCTAACATGTGCATTAATGAAGGTTTAGGTAGATTTAGCATCCGTATCTCATTACTCATAATACCTCCTAAAAAATGAGGGTGAAGTTATCGACTTAAGGGCCTTATTTAATCGTCTTCCATTAACTTTTTCAGCGCCGCATGCTCTTTAATTTTCTGCAAAGCCGCACCTTCAAGTTCATTGGCACTGTGGCGTATGTAGCGAGTAAAATCGTCCAAATCTGGCATTAAGTTAACCGCACTGGTTGGGCTAATAGAAATAGCACCGTTATAGCTGGTAATTGGCATGATCAAGCCCATGCCATCCAAAATAGGTGCCGTTCCCATTGTTGCCATCAGCTTATGCCCTGCCATATACAGTGGAATTTGTGGCCCCGGTACATTGGTTATCACCACATTGAAAAAAGGATTGTGTCGCTTGGCAATGTTTGCCCTGGAGTAAAAGCGTGCTGCAACACCGGCCAAACCAAAGGGGATTAATTCGGCATAACCTATAAGGCTTTTGGCGTCGATGGCGTTTTGATACAGTTTTCCAACTTGGGTGTTAAGATAAATTTTGGCCAGGCGTTTAACCGGATCTTCTATGTCCGTGGCCAATTGTATAAACATGGCCGATACCTGGTTACCCATCGCATTTTTTTCGTTTTCTGTGCGCGTTGAAACAGGCACCATCGCAACCAGTGGCTTTTCCGGCAGCTCATTTTTTTCGAGTAAATAACGACGAAGCGCCCCGGCACAGATAGTGAGAATTACGTCGTTCAAGGTCGCGCCGTCACAGGCTTTACGGATACTTTTAACTCGTGATATGTCAAGTATTGTAGAATTCCAAATCCGCTCAGCTTCAACTATATCGTTGAATCGGGTTTTTGGTGCACTAAATGGCAGGGTCGGCATTTGTATCCCTTGTGCACCGGTCATATAGCCCGCTTTAAGGGCCGCTTTACCCGTATCCCACAACAATCCAGGTAATTTTCCTGGTCGGGTAATAAAATTATAAGCGCTTTTCGCCATGAGCCCCACTGCTCCGGGAACGTCCTTCACTTCTTTATGTACCTTGGGAGGGATCGGACGGGGTGTGGGTGAGACATCATATAACATACTCATTAAATCAGTGCCTGATTTTCCGTCAAAACCGGCGTGATGCACTCGGCTTATCAGGCATACCGAACCTTTCGGTACCTGGGGTATCGTATCGACACCCTCAACAAATACAAATTCCCACAAGGGTCGTTCGCGATTAAGTTGTTGGGAAAACAAGCGAGATGCCAAGTATCGCAGTTCTTTCCATCCGCCTGGACGAGGCAAAGCGGTGAGATGTATGTGCATGCTAAGGTCAAAGTCGGGATCTTCAACCCAGTAGGGCCGGTCTAAACTCATAGGCACCATCACCAATTTTTGAGTCAGTTTTTCTACTGTATGCAATCGCTCTTCGATAAACCGATAAAAATCTGCAAATTGCAGGGATCCTTCCAATATCGCTACACCACCGATATGCATAGGTATTTTAGGCGTCTCCATATATAAGAATGATGCATCTAAGCCTGATAGTTCTTCCATATATCCTTACTCGTTACAATTTTTTATAATTTCCTTATTAAAACACACTAACTTTTTGTTCGAAAATTTCAACTATTTATTTATAAAATAGCAAAAGAAACTCTCTTTTCTACCTTGAGACGATTATAATAGCTGAATAAATAAGCCTATCTAACTGAATTAGATTCATGCCATCTATAGATTCGAAAGTGATTGCGAAAAATGCGACCCAGTCTTTTGTCTTACCGGACATGTGTATACGTATTCGCAACATGTTAGATGATCATCATTCCACTATGGCCGATATTGGCAATGTTTTATCACTTGATCCGTCCCTCAGCTCTAAATTACTTAAACTCGCAAACAGTCCACTATTTAGATTTGAATCGCAAATAGCGACCATCGGCAAAGCAGTCAATCTCATTGGTGGAGAAGCCCTGTATAACTTAATGATGGCAGAAACCGCGAGCTCTGCATTTGAACATTTCAATAGTGATGCCATTGATCTTAAAAAGTTTTGGCGACACAGCATTTACTGTAGTTTGGTCGCTAAACATTTAGCGAAAATAGCCCGAATTAGAGGCAGTGAACGTTTTTTCCTGCTTGGCTTGTTGCACAATATGGGTGAACTCATTGTTGCGGTGCAGGCACCACAAGAGGCTATCAAATGTAATCAATATGACAAGCGTACCTTACCCTGGAAATTACAGTATAAAGTATTAGGCTTTCACTACACTCAATGCAGTGCTGAGTTGTTAAGTCAATGGCGACTGCCAGAGCAACTTTATTATCCGATATTTCACCTGCACGACGAGAAAAAAGCACTGAAGAGTAAAGAAATAGGTATTGTCTACACGGCCTTCAGGGCAGCAATCGCGATGACCAACGGGGGCTTATATTCCGTTAGTCAACTGGTTTCACCGAAGGTGCTTAAATCCTTAAAATTGGATCAAAATGATCTTGCCGATGCCTTAAAATTCGCATCAATGGAAGCAGATAATATGTTAGCTATTATGATACCCAGACTTAGCTACGAAAGGCGATAGGTTTAATACGGCCTTATGCGTTCAAATAAATACGATGGGGATAGGGTTAATTGTACCTGCGACATAGAATATCAACCTAAGCTTTGAGCGCATACCGATTTTCGTCAATGTTTAAGTACTGAAGCTGACCCGTCCTATACCAAAATCGAAACACATAGCACTCTATCGACTAAAATTACTGGCTCACGTGCGATGAAAACATTTCATCATGAACCACCATAATGGCACAGACACAGCACGAAGAACTTGATAGCAAAACGGTGGTGACATGCGTTTGCCCCTTTGTTGATTTCATGCCTCTTTGCTAAATAAGCCCCCCGGCATGATAAAATGCTACTACCCTCTGTGCTATGTAACTAATCATATGCCAACCCCATATTTAACTATACAAATGGAGAAAGGAAAAAAGATGAAAAAACCAATATTGGTACTAACGCTGCTCGCAGCGACCAATGCAATGGCTGCTGACGAGGTTAAACTATTTACCATGGACGGTGAGTTTGGCTTTATTGCAACCTCTGGCAATACCGAAACGACTTCAGTTAAGGGCAAAATAGCGGCACATCAAGAGTTGGCGCGTTGGAGCAATGACTTCATGTTTGAAGCCTTGTATAAGAAAGATGACATCACCCTTGAAAATGGCGAGCAGGCTTCACAAACTACGGCTCAAAAATATTTTCTGTCGGGACAAGGAAACTATAAATTAGACAACCCTGATCATAGACTCTTTGCTTTTGCCTCATATGAAGACGACAGATTCAGTAGTTTTGATTATCAATCTACCATCGCGGCAGGTTGGTCGCAAAAGATGTGGCAAGACGATACAAGTCAGTTTGCCTACAGTGTCGGTCCTGGTTATTCCTTTGCCAAAAAAATTGATGGTACCAATGAAAGTGGGCTTATCGCTCGTGGGGCTTTAGATTATCAGTGGAAAATTTCAGACACCGCTACCTTTAAACAACTACTAAGTACGGAAGTAGGCGCAGACAATACAAAATCAAAATCTGAAACATCCGTCTCCGCCCAAATCAATGGCTCCCTGTCAATGAAAGTATCATTGATCATGGACCACAACTCGGACGTAGTACAAGGTACAGAAAAACTCGATTCTCAAACTGCAGCCACCGTGGTTTACACCTTCTTTTAACAGACGAGCAGATCGACACAGCTAAAAAACCGACTCATAGCCCAGCTATCAGTCGGTTTTTTCGTATTCGGGGGTCGGGTGATTCATCGCATTCATTGTTAGCGTCGACGTAAATCCGCAGATATTTGCTGCAGAGGTACCAATAATTTTATCTCTCGCAGGGGGGGTGGTTAATACCCTGAAATTTCAGGATTTATAACAATAAATTGCCCTTCCTCTGTGCTCTGGGTGGTTCAAATTTGTTGCTGTGTTGGCAATTAAAAGCTAACAGCAATTCACCACAGAGAAAAGATTATTAGGGGACGGATTAATGCCCTGAAATTTCCGGCTTTATAACAATTAATTGCCCTTCCTTTTTGCTCTGGGTGCCACCGAGAGCACAGAGGAAAAACGACTACTTCAAAAAAATTTAATGATCTTTCCTCGGTGTAATGCGAGGCATCTCTGTGTTCTCGGTGGTAAATACCTTTTAACGTTTTTGTTCTAGGCGACAACTAGCCTAACGCAGGGGGCCGAGGGCACAGAGGATGGGGATTACGCGAGTGTTTTTAATACCTGTTTTGCTTCTTCTTGTTGCTCCCCTTCTCCCTTTTGCATAATTTCATCCAGTAACTCCCGTGCTGATTCTATTTCACCCATTTCAATGTAGGCATGGGCGAGATCGAGCTTAGCGCCCATTCCCTTGTCCGAGTCCACATCCACTGTATCCATGTCATCACTCGCTCCGGCAAAACGCTCAAGGGACACATCCAAATTTAATTCTTTATCTGACAAAGGTGTGGATTCTGCGTCAATGCTTTCAGTTAATAATGTATCTACATCTAAAAAGTCGTCTTCGTCCAGGTTTTCCCTTGGCTCCCCCCCCCCCTCTTCAGCAGGTTCACTAAGCAAGGCTTCTATATCAAGATGACTATTATTTTCTATTTCACTGACTTCGTCACCGTCTTCTTCAAGATCGATGGTTTCTAGTAATTCATCAAAATTGGCGCTTTCCAACTCGTCAAGCAAGGCACTATCTTCGTCTTTTCCCACAGAATCAGGTTCATTTAACCAATCTCCCAAACCAGGCATATCATCTAATTCAGCGTTTACACTTCGCCCCCTCATCTGGGATTGCTCAAACTCGGGGTCATTCAGGAGTCCATCTTCAGCGTCCAACTCCCTTAGCGCTTCGTCCAATTCAGCATCATCAAAATCCTGCAAATCAGCCGGGGAACGTGTGGAGGTGCTGCTTGTTTGGCCATCACCTGACGCTTGTTGTGAACCAAACTCAAGATCTTCAAGGCCAGTAGTCGATAAGCGCGAATCGGTATCGGAAGTGAGATCTTCCAACATTTCATCAAGCCCTTGGTGTTCAAAGTCGTCCAATGCTCGATCAAGCGGGTCCTGATCATCATCCATCTCCTCAGCAGCGGACTCTGGCTCTGGCTCTGGCTGTGACTCTTGCTCTTGCTCTGACTCTTGCTCTGGCTCTGACTCTGGCTCTGACTCTGACTCTTGCTCTAATTCTGCCTCAGGCTCTGACTCTGACTCTGGCTCTGACTCTGACTCTGGCTCTGACTCTGACTCTGGCTCTGACTCAGGCTCAGG
>JBLHIW010000115.1:0-10997 GCA_047618055.1 Paraglaciecola sp.
CTACGACCTTTCGTGACTATGAAGAGCGAGCCTAAGGCGATTATGTTTTTGCTTTTAAAATATAAACAGGAATACTAAACGAAACGCTTGGTTGCGGGAGCAGGATTTGAACCTACGACCTTTCGCGGCTATAAAGAGCGAGCCTGAGGTGATTATGCTTTTGCTTTTTTTACATCTGGAAGGTATGACTAAACGAATCGCTTGGTTGCGGGAGCAGGATTTGAACCTACGACCTTTCGCGGCTATAAAGAGCGAGCCTGAGGCGATTATGCTTTTGCTTTTTTTACATCTGGAAGGTATGACTAAACGAATCGGTTGGTTGCGGGAGCAGGATTTGAACCTACGACCTTCGGGTTATGAGCCCGACGAGCTACCAGACTGCTCCATCCCGCGTCCGATTCGAGCGGCAAGATAGCGGCTATGGCGGCAGTACGCAAGTTAAGTTTTACAAAAAGCTGACGACTGCTGACAAAAACAGCTATTTGTGCGGTCGGTGACCAGCTAAATACTCATTTTTCCTTTATAACTAAACTCTACAGCACAACGTCGACTCTGATAATTTCAGGACACGGGGTGGCTAATGATATCATTGACCTGCAAAGTTCGGCCTTTATTGGCGGTTTTGCATTCCCGCGAATACGTTTTCCCTTTCACGCACCCTGTTGACTATACTTAGCTATTTTCGCATATTCACTACGTAACGGCCCACTACCGTACTCTGGAAAAAGTGGTCCAAATATTCTGGTGTTTGGGCCAGAGTGATCTCTTCAGCATACTGATCCAGTTGTGGCAGTTTCATATCGGTGGCGACCCGCTGCCAAATATGTTGTTTGTCGACCAGGGGAATATACACTGAGTCCACACCGAGTAATGATATGCCCCGGGTGATGAAGGGTATGACGGTCAGGGATAATTCTGGTGATGAGGCTAAACCACAGGATGCCACTGCACCGCCCGATTTTAGCTGTTTAAGCAGGTTAGCCAGATACTCTCCGCCGAGGGTATCGATGCCATGGGCCCACAATTCCCTACCTATGGGTTTATCTTTAACCTCGTTGATCACGTCCCGGTGCAGCACTTCACGCGCCCCCAATGTTTTTAAATGTTCACTTTGCTCAGGCTTACCAGAAAAGGCCACCACGTCATAACCAAGTTGACTAAGCAGTGCCAGACTCAGGCTGCCTACCCCGCCTGTCGCACCCGTTACTGCTACCGGGCCATCACTGGGTTTAGCGCCCAGTTTTTCAAGTTTTTGGATACATAAGGCCGCCGTTAAGCCGCCGGTTCCATAGGTCATGGCTTCTTTAAGGTTCAAAGTCGGTGGACAGGCCACCGCCCAGTTGGCAGGGATAGATATCATCTGACCAAGTCCACCGGCGGTATTCATACCCAAATCATAACCAAACACCAATACCTGTTGTCCTGGTTTGAATGTAGCCGATTTATCACTGATCACCACGCCAGCGGCATCAATGCCTGGGGTGTGAGGATAATGCTGGGTGATACGTTTGTTGCCACTGGCAGACATGGCATCTTTGAAATTTAGCGAAGAGTAGTGCACCTCAATTAACAACTCGTTATCGGGCAGCTCAGAGATATCCCGCTGACGGATACCCTTAGTGAAAGAGTTATCGGCCTGTTCTTCAACGACTAAGGCATTAAAACCTGTGCTTTGTGACATACTAACGCTCCTTATTTGATAAAACACTTAGCAGCCGATGTCTTGTCCTGCTTGACTCAAAACCACCGCCTGCTTGATAAACGCCTCAATGGCGGTCTTAGAAATATCTTTAGTCGTACTGAATAAAATACAAGCTTTGCCAATATTTAGGCCTGTTAGTCATTCCCCCTGAGATCGATTTTTTGGTATTGCCACACTACAAACTGACATAGGCGAGGTACCGTCTTGAAAATTGGCCCCGCTAACCTCAAAGCGCTTCAAGCCAAACAGGCACACCGTTTAACACCGCATTGCCGGACAGGTCATCCAGCACCATCTCGTCGGTAAGATCATTGACACTGACGCCGGCGTGGGCTTTGGCGGTACTCCAATTTGTATCGGCTTTGTTATGCCCCCAGCCATGGGGGATTGAAATCACCCCGGGCATGATTTTTTCGGTAACTTCAGCAGGAAGACGCACTTCCCCTACTCGTGATCTGACTTTTATCTGCTGACCATCGACAATGTTAAAACGGCCGGCGTCCTGGGGATGAATTTGTGCGCTGCAGCGTTTGTTGCCCTTATCTGTGCCTTTAACCATGCGCTGACTGTTATGTAACCAGGAATTGTTGGTTTTAAGGTGACGGCGACCAATCAGTTGCAGACTATCATCAAGGACCGGCGGCTCAGCAAAAAAGTGCTTATTCAAACGGGTAAGATCTGCCATAAAATAATCGAAGGCCAAATCAATCTGCTTATCATCGTGATAAATAGCCTCAGGTAAGTTGGGCTGTAATGGCCCTAAATCAATACCATGGGGTTGCTCTAAAAGGGTATTAATACTCAAATTATGTTGAGTATTTGCATATTTACCTGAGCGCAGCAAGTCATCCACCACGCCCACTGGGGTCTGCTGCCACAAAGCTTGATATTTATCCCCCGGCACACCATTTAGGCCATCCAGGCGTTCGGCCAGCGCCAGATAAATTTGCCAATCCGTGCGGTTTTCCGCTTCGGGCTCAAAGATAGCAGGAGAAAATTTTGCGCTGTTGCGTACGGCAAATTTATGAAACACAATATCGTAGTGATCCCGCTCCAGGGCGGTCACAGGTGGCAGAATAATATTGGCATGACGGGTGGTTTCGGTAATATAAAAATCCACGGCGACAACAAATTCAAGCTGGGTAAACGCAGCATCGAGTTGGGGACCATTGGGTGTGGTGAGTACGGGATTACCGGCGCCCACTACCATGGCTTTAATTTGTCCCTCCCCTGGCGTCATCATTTCCTCAGCCAGAGCAGAGACAGGATATTCACCGCCAAAAGCAGGTAAACCACGTACCCGTGTTTGGTACTTACCCATACTACCTCGTCCTGAATGGGGTAATAAATCCGCAGCGGGTTGAGTAAACATCATGCCACCAGCCCTATCCAGGTTACCGCTGAGCATATTAAACAACATGATCAGATACTGAGTTAACGTGCCAAAGGCCTGGACGCTAGCACCCATTCGGCCATAACACACGGCGGACTCTGCCTGACAGAATGCCTCAACCATGGCAACTATTTCCTCGGCATCAATACCAACAATGGGCGCGACCCGCTCTGGGGGATAATCGTTTACAAAAGAGGCGACCTGCTCCAGTTCAGGGGCAAAGGCCTCTAAACGACCGGGGTTGGTAAGTTGCCTGACAAACAGGGTATTGAGCATGGCAAGCAGCAGTAAGGCGTCGGTTCCCGGCTTGATAAAGTGATGTTCACAGCTGATGTCGGCAGTTTCAGACTTTTTAGGGTCAATGACCACGACTTTGCCACCGCGATTTTGAATCGCCTTTAAGCGCCGCTTAATGTGTGGCACGGTCATGATGCTGCCGTTGGAAGCCATGGGGTTACCGCCGATGATCATGAAATACTGGGTATGATCAATGTCAGGAATGGGGATCTGTGATTGATGACCAAATAATTTACGGCTGACAATATGGTGGGGAAGCTGGTCAACTGAGGTAGCAGAATAACGATTTTTAGTTTTTAAGGCCCGGTAAAAATGCGGGCCAAATAAAATGGCCCCCATATTGTGGGCGTTAGGATTACCCAGATAGACACCCACCGAATCAATGCCGTGTTGCTGCTGCACCGTGTGCAGACCCCGGGTAACTTTATCCAGGGCTTCATCCCAGCTGATGGGCTGCCAGCCATCAGCGGTTTTTTCCATCGGCTGGCGAATACGCTCGGGATCATCATATAAATCTTTAAGGGCCATCGCCTTTGGACAAACATGACCTTCGCTAAAGGGATTTTGTTTATCCCCCACTATCGATAATATTTCTCGTCCTTGGGTGGTCACTTCTATGCCACACATGGCTTCGCACAGGGTACAAGTTGAGAAATGCTTTTTGGTCAGCGACATTAACTTACTCTATTGCTCTGGACTTTATATGCCTTACGTTAGCGAGTTGGCTCCTTATATACAAGCATCACCGCTATTTATGGTCACTGTTTACAGGCGCGGATCCCTTTACTATTTGTGAAAAAAGATAGTTTAAACCGCACTGGGTTTGGTAATTTATTTATGCCAGCCATTGACAATTAATTAGTTGAATAGCGGTTCTGGTTAAATGATCCCGGGGAAAAACCAGGGCGAGTAAAGATGTATATTTGGCACGAGGCCAATGCTTTCAGTAGCCTATTTATAGGGCCTGAACAAGCACCAGACCTTGAATAGCGAACAGCTGATTGCAATTATTAATTTAATCCAGATGATAAGGAGCAGTGACATAATAGACCGGGACGACATTCCTGTGGCTATGTCGACAATGTCAATATTAGGATAGACCATCGTATTTGGCCCGGCTAAAACAGCCGCCAATATACCGCCAACCAGGGCAAGCAGAACATTTTTGGCTTTTGCAAAAAAAGAAGATAAGAGGGAATTAACCCCTCAATATAGAGGGGTTTTGTTCGACTGGAGTGCACAGCAACCTTAAAAAGCCACAATGTCCTCGCCGACTAAATGTCCTACGATAGGACTACTTTGTGCATCCTGACACGCCGCATCAATGGCCTCGGCTCGGGCTTGCATAACCGGACGATAATTAGGGTGAGTAAATATGTAGGTTTGTCCGGAGACCAATGCTTCTACCACCCGCTTGGCCAATAAATCAGGGGCGATCCCCCCTTCGACTAAAGCCGCCGCCTTATTGAAACCGGATGCCGCACTCGCCTTGCTGGGCATACTCTGTTTATTGCTTTTGTATTGAGCCTGGCGATTTCGATGAGACTCATGGATACGCGTCTTAACAAAGGCCGGGCACAAGGCACTGACACTTATATTATGGGGTTTGAGCTCTGCAGACCAACTTTCGGTCATCGACACCACCGCCGCTTTTGATGCACAATACGCACCCGCATACGGCATCCCCATCATACCGGCCATTGACGCCACATTGATGATCCAGCCCCCTTGCCCATGGCTTTTGAGCAAGGGCGTTACGGCCTGTGTACCATAGAGTACGCCCATCAGATTAACATCTACTACCCAGCGCCAGGTATCATGATCTGTGTCCTCTATAGAGCCTGGGATCCCGCCAACTCCGGCATTGTTTATCAGCATATGCACCGGGCCAAAATGTTTCTCAGCGGCGGCGGCCGTTGCTTGCCACTGACTAAAATCTGTGACATCAAGCTGACAGGCAAGCACCTTAACATTGTCTTGTTGCAAAGCTTTTTCAGCCTGGGCTAACTGCGCAGGATCGATGTCAGCCAGCACAATATTCATCCCCTGTTGACCCAATTCCCGGGCCAAAGCAAAGCCTATTCCTCCTGCGGCTCCTGAAATAATCGCGGTTTTACCTGTAAATAACTGAGACATAGGTCCATTCCTACTCTGTTCGCATTTCGATAGGCAAATTGTATCCATCGTTGGCGCAAAAAGGACTTTATTTGGCGAATAAACATATGTTCATGGGATGAATGTTGGGGCTACTTGGATCCCGTCATCTCCCGCCAGAATTCAAAACGTGGCCAAGGATGGTGCCCATAACTACTCGCCGGACACGTCAGTCCATTGACATATTTTGCCTGTAAGATTTGCTTGGGTTCTGTTGTTAGAATATTTCCAAAACATTGCTGACTAATCCATATAAATGTATTTGGTCAGTTTAAGGTATAGTATTAGGCCTTAATTAACCTAAATAAAAAAAGTTGAATTAATGTCCTTTTTAATCAAATTAATCCGCAATATTCTCGGCCTTATTATCGTCATGATCGATTTCCTTACCCGGGGTGGAAAATTAAAACGCAGTACAGATCAGCAGGAAAAAGTCGATAGCGACTTAAGCACTATGTCCCTTTACCAATTCTATGCCTGCCCGTTTTGCATTAAAACACGTCGGGCATTGCATAAACTCAATCTGCCTATGCAAACCCGTAATGCCTCAGTTGGCTCCAGTTATCGGGAAGAATTACTTAGCGGCGGAGGTGCAGTAAAAGTGCCCTGCCTGCGTATTGAAAAAGACGGAAAAACCCAGTGGATGTATGAATCTTCAGAGATCATTGGATTTTTAGAACAGCGTTTTACTTAAATTTTATCGGTACAGATGGGCGTTATTCACCAAGGTAATAGCTCCCCATTTGAATGCCAGAAGCTGCCACTGGTTTCCAGCGTCAGCTCATCGACTCTTTGCATCAGTCCCTGGGCGGCACCTTCGGCTGAAATATCTCCACCGTAATTAACCATTTCGGTTTGCACATAGCCCGGATGCAGTATTGCCACCGCAATGCCCTGAGGTTTTAAGTCATGGGCGAGTGATACACCCGCCATGTTTAATGCCGCCTTGGACATACGATAGCCGTAGTAGCCGCCAGAACTGTTGTCAGTCATCGAGCCCATGCGGCTGGTGATAAGTGCGACCTTGCTGCCCGTGTTTAATTGGGGAAGCAGGCATTGAGTCACTAACAGTGGCCCCATCGCGTTCACCCTAAATTGATGGTCAATGGTGATAGGATCCCAATCGCTAATGCTTTCTCGGCCTAAAACCCCGGCGTTATTGATCAACAAATCGATTTTTACATCTTTGAGTTTGGCCAGCGCAACGCGCAAGGTTTCAGGATTCCCCACATCGACTTTGTCCACCACCGTCGCACCCGACTGACTCAATTCATCTGAGGCATTTCGACATAGGCCGTAGACCTTATTGCCTCTGGCTAAATATTGTTTAACCAGGGCCAGTCCGATACCGCGATTTGCGCCAGTAATAACAACTGTTGGCATATAAATGTTTCCTTATGTTGGTGTTAACGCATCGATTGTAATATTCGCTGTAAATCTTCCGGCGTGTCAATTCCCGTGGGGGGCGGTTTTCTGGCCACATCCACATGTATTTTTTCACCGTGCCATAACACCCGCAGCTGCTCTAGGGACTCTATTTGCTCCAGACCCGAAGGTGACATATTGACATATTGTTTGATAAACCCCGCCCGGTATGCATAAATGCCCACATGCCGCAGATAAAAGTCACCTATCTCATCAATGCAATCTTCCTCTAAAAAACGGGCCCGATCGTAGGGAATAGTGGATCGGCTAAAATACAAGGCAAACCCCTGCTTATCGACTACCACTTTTACCACATTGGGATTAAAGGCTTCTTCAATATCACTAATTTTGACTGCCAGGGTGGCCATTTCTGCCTGCTGGTGCTGATGCAAATTTTCTGCGACCTGCTGAATATTTTCGGCGGGAATAAAGGGCTCATCGCCCTGAACGTTAACTACCAGCTCGTGGGCCAGCATATTTTGCATATCGACAACTTCAGCTAATCGCTCGGTTCCGGATTCATGGTGGGCACCGGTCATACAGTACTCACCACCAAAATCTTTCACTGCCTTGGCTATTCTGGCGTCATCGGTGGCCACTACCACCTTTGCCGCCCCTGACTCGAGGGCTCTCTCGTACACATGTTGCACCATGGGTTTGCCATTGATGTCTACCAGGGGTTTACCCGGAAAACGACTCGATGCGTAACGTGCGGGAATAATCACATTAAAGTTCATATAAAACCTGTTATTTAAGCAATTGTGCTACTTCATCACTGGAAATTTGTTTTGCTTCACTTTCCAGCAATACCGGAATATTTTCACGGATGGGGTATACCAAGCGCTCACTACGACAAACAAGTATTGCCTCCGTCGTCGTGTCCTCAATTTGCTTTGCGGCCACAAAGTGCAATTTACCTTTACAGGCAGGACATGCCAAAATGTCTAATAATTTTTTATCAAATGCCATCGTCTACTCTTTAGTTAGTTGCCCATTATTTACATACTGTTTTGAGTTTGTGCAAAAACTGCTGCTTAAATTGCTCGCTTAACTTTGCACTTACCGGCAAATACCACCAATCCTCGTGGGCAAAGTGACGACACTTAACCGCATCTTTTTCGGTCATCAGTACCGTCTCTTCCGGTAAATCCCCTTTGCCAAATTGATAGTGATCGGCAAAACTCAGACAGGCTTTAAGTTTAACCTGCTTCGCCACCAAGAGCTCAAAAAATCGCTGAGGATTACCAATTCCTGCCGCTGCTATTACCGGTTCAGCGAAATCCGACAGTGCTTTACTTTTATTAGGGTATTTTACATTCATCAGGCGTCCGGGAGCCAATGACATGAGATGCTCGCTCTGTGTGGCCAATCCGCCATTTAGCACCACAAAATCTGCGCTAGCTAAGCGCCACAACCCCTCTCGCAAAGGGCCCATGGGCAACAAAAAGCCGTTGCCCCAGCGACGTTTCCCGTCCATCACCACAATTTCAATGTCACGGTCAAGGGCATAATGCTGCAAGCCGTCATCACACAGGATCACATTGCATTGATGCTGCTCTATTAAGCGTTTAGCCCCCCGGGGGCGAAGGGGATCGACCACCATGGGGCATACTACGTGCTGCCGCATCATTACGGGTTCATCGCCGACGTCCAGAGCAAGGCTGTCGGCGGTGACGCTTAAGGGATAATGCTTACTCTTGCCCCCATAGCCGCGACTCAAAATACCTGGCCGATATCCTTCTTGGCATAACCACTGGGCAAGGTAAATCACCAGAGGCGTTTTACCATTACCACCCACACTAATATTACCCACGATGACCACCGCAGCCGACACTTTGTCTGCCTGTTTGAAGCCACTGGCAAAGGCCCGGCGGCGCAGTGCCGACAGCGCCCAAAACAACAGACTCAGCGGCGCCATTAGGCAGATAAGTGGCCAGTGGTACCAGCGATGTTGATACCACACTGTTTCAAGTAAACTCACAAACTCACTTGCCCTTCACCAAATTGCAACTTATGCAGCTGGGCATAGGCACCGTCTTTGTCAATCAAGCTTTTGTGATCCCCTTGTTCAAGCAGCCGGCCTTTGTCTATGACTAAAATCTGATCCGCACTTTCGATGGTTGATAAACGATGAGCAACCACAATACTGGTACGATTTTGCTGTAACTGCTGTAACGCATCCTGGATCAGCCGTTCAGACTCCGTATCTAGGGCAGATGTGGCCTCATCCAGAATAAGTACCGGGGCGTCTAACAACACCGCCCGGGCGATGGCTAAACGCTGGCGCTGCCCACCCGAGAGCATCAAGCCATTTTCCCCGATCATCGTGTCCAATCCCTGGGGTAACAATTCAACAAACTCCAATACGTGGGCGGTTTTTGCCGCGGCGATAACCTGCTCACGACTGACTTTACCTTCAGAGCCATAGGCAATATTGTTGGCAATGGTGTCATTGAACAGGGTCACGTTCTGAGATACCAGCGCAAATTGCCGACGTAAGTCTTTGAGCTTGATATTTTGCAGGGGCAGATCATCGAGCAAGACCTGACCTTGCTGACAATTATAAAAGCGCGTCAACAAGCTGGAGATAGTCGACTTTCCACTACCCGAGCGGCCAACCAGTGCGAATGTCTTACCGGGCTCTACTTTAAAAGACACATCGAATAAGGCAGGCGCGTCCTTACCGGGATAGGTAAAGCTGACATTTTTGAATTCCAGTTTACCCTTGGCGTGTTGCAGACTCAGCTCGCCCTCATCATCTTCAATCTCCTGATCGAGTACCTCAAAGATGCTGGCACAGGCTGCCATGCCCTTTTGAAATTCGCTGTTAACCGTGGTGAGTTGTTTCAGGGGTTTAAGTAGCATTGTCATCGCCACTACCACGGTGATGAATGTGCCTGGCGTTAAATTTTCTATCAGATTAGGGGTACTTGAAATATACAATACCACTGCCAGGGCAATGGAGGCGATCACCTGCACCGAAGACACACTTAAAATTCGGGCGATGACCAGCTTCATATTCTGTTGCCGATTGTGATTGTTTTTTCCCCGAAAACGCTGCTCTTCCAGATCTTGTCCGCCAAA
The DNA here is from genome assembly GCA_047618055.1 of Paraglaciecola sp. Lineage (GTDB taxonomy): Bacteria > Pseudomonadota > Gammaproteobacteria > Enterobacterales > Alteromonadaceae > Paraglaciecola. Next base: position 10,056 of record JBLHIW010000115.1, read on the forward strand.
CATTAACACCACTTTATGGCCTTTGATCACCTGCTCGACTGCCGAGGTGAGATTGCCCATGGCCTGCTGTATATTCTTGCTGACAATGCGAAAGCGTTTACTGACATAAGAGACGATCATGGCGACCACAGGACCAATCAATATAAAGACTAAGGATAACTGCCATGAGTGATAAAACATCCAAAATAACAAGCCCACGACCAGCGCGCCCTCACGGACTAAGGTCAAGAATGCTTTTCCTGCCGCCGCCGCTACCTGCTCCGTATCATAAATCACCTTAGCAATAAGCTGACCGGCGGCATTATGATCGTGAAATGCCACGGGGAAATGCATATATTGATGAAACAATTGCTGACGCATGCGCATCACCACCTGGTTGCCGATCCACGACAAGGTATAGGTACCCATAAAATTGCATAGGCCCCGCAGAATAAACACCGGCACCACAAAATAGGCGGCAAGACGCAAATACTCGTAATCCCAGCCGTTCTTGCTGCCATCAATTATCGGCTGAAGCAGAGAAATAACGTAGGCATCAATCAGCGAGTAGCCAATCATGCCAATGGTGGCTGCGACAAAGGCCATTTTATAATCTGTCAGATAATGGCTAAAACGTTTAAATATACTCGACGGAGGTGCATTTTTTATCATGAATAATGGCTTGGGATCAGCTTGCTTGATACTAGACTTGTTCATTGTAACTGTTAGGAAGAATTTCCCCAACTATCAATAGGATATTTCATCAACCCAATCCACAGCCTGGCTAATTGACACAAAGCTAATAATGATTTGCATACCAATAGGGGTAGTGGTCCAGGCGGAACGTAGACACGGCAATCGGCTCATCGAAGTTTAGTTCCAGGATAAAACTGATCTGCCCTGACTGAGACGTTAAGTAAGGTTTTGCCCTATCCCCATAACGTTCAAGCACCTGTGCTCTGG
>JBLHIW010000116.1:0-10904 GCA_047618055.1 Paraglaciecola sp.
TTGCCACGATCCAAACGGCGACCGCTGATGAAAGGGAATGTTTGTAAAAGTCGATTAGCCCTCGCCAGAGGGAAATTAGCTGTGGCGATCCACAGTGTGTATGGGGCAATAAAAAAAACTCAACACACAGAAAACCCAGTACACAGATGGAATAATGTTTAAGATTAGATGATTTTTTTCTCGGTGCTCTCTGTGATCTCGATGGTGACATTTTTTTTGATTTACTCAATCTATAACCATCTCTCGTTTACGATTGAGTCAGTTTAAGCCTTGAAGATATGCCGGAAATCTGCTTAATGTAATGCAATTATTGAGTGACAAAAAAGGGTAGGGCGATCATGACCCACGATGCAATAGATAATGACGAAATCCAGATGTTTCGCGACATGGTATTAAGGTTTTTAGCGCAAGAGATTTTACCGTATTATGATACATGGGAAAAAAATCATCATACGCCAAAAGAAGTGTGGCTTACCCTCGGCAATGCAGGGATTTTGTTGGTTGATATGCCAGAGCAATATGGCGCAGCACAGACTAGCTTTGATGTATGTCAAATGATCCAGGAAGAGATGTGCCGTTTAGGATTACACGGTTTGGCAACAGGTTATAATATTCATGCGAATATTGTTGCTCCCTACTTACTTAACATGGCGACTGAGGAACAAAAAGACCGTTGGTTGCCACCCATGGTTACGGGAGAGGTACTGACCGCCCTTGCCATGACCGAGCCCGGTGCAGGCAGTGATGTAGCCGGTATTCGCACTCGCGCAGTAAAAGAGGGGGATGAATATATTCTTAATGGTTCAAAAACCTTTATTACCAATGGCAATATGGCGGACATGATCATTGTTTGTGCTAAAACGGACATCAAAGCCGGTGCAAAAGGCATATCCTTATTTTTAGTTGATACTAGCCTACCCGGATTTTCGACGGGCAAACCCATTGAAAAGATGGGGCAGCATAGCAGTGATACGGGGGAGCTGTTTTTTGAAAATATGCGATTACCCGCGGATGCCTTGCTTGGCGAGGAGAACAAGGGCTTTATCTATTTGATGCAGGAACTGCCCCGTGAACGTCTTGGCTGCGCCGCCCAGGCTATTGGCCATGCCCAGGGTGCTTTAGATTTAACCGTCGACTATGTGACAGGTCGAAAAGCCTTTGGACAGTCCGTCGGACAATTTCAAAATACGCGCTTTAAACTTGCACAATGCCAAACTGAACTGGAATTATGCCGGGCCATGTTAGAGAAGCATATGGTCAAATACAAACAGGGTGTAATGACAGTCACCGATGCTGCCATGTTAAAACTAGCGTCCACTGAAATGCAACTGACCATGGTCAATGAGTGTTTACAATTATTTGGCGGCTACGGCTATACCGATGAATACCCTATTTCGCGCTTTTATCGGGACGCCCGTGTGCAAACCATCTATGCCGGTAGTTCTGAGATCATGAAAGAAGTGATTGCACGGGGCATATTGGGCCGAGGGTAAAGCCATGATGCTGAAGCCCGTGGCAGTGGTTCAGCCTTTATCCGCGGGAGGTGGGTGTGACCACTGATATGGGTATCAGAACTTGCTACCATGGGTGTGAATGTAAGTGTTGTCAAAATTAATGTAATGACATCAATTTGTTGTTAAAAAATTTAAAAGGGAAATAAATGCAATTGTTAAAATCTAAAATACCGGTAAAAACTATTATATTCGTAGTGGTCAGTATTATTTTGCTTATGGGCTCTATTTACACGGTAAATGAAGGTCATATAGGGATTGTTAAGCGTTTTAGTGAAGCTAAAAAACAGGTGAATCCGGGGCTGCATTTTAAAGTTCCGTTTATAGATAGCGTAGAAGAGATAGAAGTTAGGACCCGCAAAAACGAAGAGAAAATGGCATCCAGCACCAAAGAACAAATGCCGGTTACCGTTAGCGTGTCGGTTAACTGGACGGTTGATAAAACGGCGGCATTAGAATTGTTTAGGCAATATGGTGGCCTTTCACAATTTGAAAGCAGAATTCTCGATCCAAGATTTCGCTCTGCAACTAAAGATGTTATCCCTCAATTTGATGCTGAAAGACTCATACAAGATCGTGCTTCTGCTATCGAGGCAATTGAAGCGAATCTAATTGAAGAAATGAAGAACTTCCCAGTCATTGTTGACAATATACAAATTGAGAATATTCAGCTACCTGCCAAATACCTAACCTCAATTGAAACCAAGCAAACTGAAAAAAACCTGGCGGCAGCAGAAGAGCATAAATTAGCCAGACAAAACCTTGAGGCTCAACGAGATGTGAATACGGCTAAAGCGAAGGCCGATGGTATAAAATTGGTGGCTATCGCAGAAGCGGAATCTATTCGAATTAAAGGTTTGGCAGAAGCGGAAGCCATTACCGCCAAAGCCAAAGCCTTAGGCGACAATCCTTTAATTATTAAACTCACTGAGGCGCAAAACTGGGACGGAAAATTACCTGCGACCATGTTAGGTGCGCAGAATATGCCTATTTTGGATATGCGCAGCAAATAGTTACTTCATATGGGTTAGGAGTGTATAGCTAAGTAAATTCAGAGGGATACAATGGATGTATCATGAATGGAACGAGCTTTGCTTGGTCCCTCTTGTATGGGGAGTAAAAAATATTTATTTACCCATGCTCTGGTGTTGATCGGCTTTAAAACTGCCCATCCTGCTATATACATCCTCCTCTGGTGGACGCTTACCGGCTATTTTATGTCTCAGCATTTTTCGAAACTCTGCTGAGTCGTAGGCAAACAGCACACCCACTCCGTCGGCTGCGCGATGCATCACCAGACCTTTTTGCACAAGATACTCTTGGTGGTGTTCCTGGTCGATGAAATGCAATTCCACAAAATCATTTATTGCCAATTTTACGGTAGGTAGTTCAATAAAAGCCCCGAAAGGATTGATGTTTCTGGTGTGAGTGCGAGCCAGCTTTTTGCCCATATGAAAAACGTTAACGTCTATGCTTAAAGGTAAACGACTGCTGCTACGGTGATAAAGCGTCATGGCAGATCCTATATTTCATGGGAGTGTATGTAGTCTTTGAGTATAGGCAGGATAATCCACAACAGCGCAGCATTCAGGTAAAAATACACCCTTTAATACCAAGCAAAGGCCCAGTAACATTAATCCGGGCTGTGCTTGCGCAACCACACTACATGCATCAGCAAACCAAGCACATAGATGATTAAAAAAGCCAGGTAGAAGCTTTTCAGTAATGGATCTTCGGCCTGAATGACGAGGGGGGTATCGACTGGCAGGCGCATGAGACCGTCGGTGATCGCCGGGATCATATAAAACAAAAAGGTCGCAGAATAACTTGTTGCCTGCAGATCGGGAGAGAACTTACCGACTACCCAAAATTTTCCACAAATATTCCCGCCGCAATAGCGAACAAGGTGAGTACCGCTAGGCCATGGGCGGGGCCAAAACGATGATCTTAAATTTTGCCAGACAATAGCTACAGGTCAACAGGGCAAGCATGGCTATGCGGGTATGAAACCAAGCAAATAATGATATTTCTGGTATACGTATTCCTCAATATTAGTAAGGTAAATTGACGATTAAGGGTGCGATTGGATTTTTGTTCGTAATTGCATAAATAACCAGCCACCGATAAGGCCGGCCAAACACTGACTGACAAAACCCAATGTGCTTCTGGCACCCGCAATCAGCGTAATGCCCAGAATGGGGTGCATGGCCAGCAACATGACCAAAATGGCGACAAAACCAGCCAGAGGGTAGAGCAAGGGAGTCAATTGAGGGCGATACTTTTTGAGCAAAGCGGCTGTGCCAAGAGCCACAAGCAAGCTCAGTCCAATCGCCGGGGCATAAATAGGCAATAAACCCAGTAAGTCGTCGATGCTCATGGTCAGTCGATTGGCTAAATCAATTTTTATCCCCAGAGCACGTAACTCGGCCAATACAAATTGACTGTGAGCAAGGCTTGCCAGGATAAACGTACACAGAACAGCGATTAAAAAATGTGAGGTGAGACGTAACAAATACTTCATCAAATGGTGTTCTTTTTTATGTTTATGAGAAATTTACCAATTATCATAATGGCTTGGACATAACTTAACATCAATTCTGTGGTTTTATGGCCAATTTATCTGCGGTTTTCAGTGGGCCATGGTGACGGCAGAACGCTTGGGGTCGGGCAAACGTTGTTATACCAGTCCGCTGCCGATAATGTGATTACGTGGCCATATTATTGGACGTCCCTTGGCCATGGCTGCTTACATGAGCAAATGCCGTTGATCCGCAGAAGTTTCTACGTAATGATGGGCTGAAGCCTAAATAGAGAAAAATCATAAGCCCATGTCATCAAAAGCATCAAATTTTAAGCTGTTCAAGGTTCTGTTGCTAAATGCGGTGCCGCTTTTTGTCTTAGGCATGCTAAGCCTTACGATCAATGCAGATGAGGCACTGAAGGCGTTTCCAGCCCACCAGATTGAAGAAGTCGCCACGGGGCTCGACTTTCCCTGGTCCTTGGCATTTTTGCCCGGTGGTGATCTGTTGGTGACTGAACGCAGTGGTCAGTTGCGCCGGATACAGGCTGGCCAGCTTTCATCACCAATGAGTGGCTTACCCCCGGATATTTATGTAAAGAGTCAGGGGGGGCTGCTGGATGTGGTTTTGCACCCACAATACTCAGATAATGGCTGGGTGTATTTGAGCTATGTCATGGGCAGCGACGAGAAAAATGCCTTGCGGGTAATGCGGGCCAAGCTTGAGGGGAATGGCTTGACCCAACAACAAACCCTGTTTACCGTCTCACCCTTTAAAGATACACCGGTGCACTTTGCCGGGCGCATGAGCTTTTTGGCCGATCACACCCTCCTTATCACCAGTGGCGATGGTTTCGATTATCGGGAAGACGCCCAGCGTTTGAATAGCCAGTTGGGCAAGATCATTCGCATTAATGATGATGGGTCTTTACCGGCTGATAATCCTTTTGCTGACGGTAAGGCTGGGGCATTGAGTCGATATGTGTATACCTACGGCCATCGAAACGCTCAGGGCATAGTCTATGATCCCATCAGCAAAGTGATTTTCTCCAATGAGCACGGCCCCGATGGTGGGGATGAGCTGAATATTATCCAGGGGGGTAACAACTACGGCTGGCCCGTGATCACCCATGGCCGGGACTATTCCGGTGCCCGTATTAGCCCCTTTACCGAGTATCCGGGCATGCAAGCGCCCTTTTTAGATTGGACACCCTCCATTGCCCCTTCGGGAATGGCCATTCATTCGGGAGAAATGTTTTCGTCTTTAAATGGCGATCTCTTCGTCAGCGTACTTAAATTTAAGGAAGTGCGCTGGTTGCAGCGCCAAGGCAGCAGGGTGCTGGGACAGCGCTCGTTATTTAGGGGGCTGAATGAGCGGCTTCGCGACGTGCGGGTACATCCCGATGGCTCCATCTATCTGCTGACCGACAGTGCCCAGGGTCGGGTATTGAGGGTGGTCGCCCAATAAGGGGCACTCACCTTAATCAGGCTTATCCAGGCGCATGTTTAAAAAACGTCTACTATCAAAATCTTATCACCTAAATTAATACTGGTTATAAGCAAACTAATGCATTGTTACATTCAAATTTTGCCCCGTAAGCTTTATACTTAGCGAGTTACATTCCTATACTCCGATACAGACTATGATTTCGGGGTCAAACTAGAGGATCTTATTGTGTTAGAAGCTTATCGTAAACACCTTGCCGCGCGCGCCGCGGAAGGTATTCCCCCCAAGCCATTAAACGCCGAGCAAGTCGCTGGCTTAGTCGAATTATTAAAATCGCCCCCCGCAGGCGAAGAAGAAGTGCTATTAGAACTGCTATCTGAGCGTGTACCCCCAGGCGTGGATGAAGCCGCTTACGTTAAAGCGGGTTTTTTGAATGCTATTGTCAGTGGTGAAGCCAGTTCTCCATTAATTTCTAAAGATGCAGCCATTCAATTGCTTGGCAATATGCACGGCGGTTACAACATTGTGACCCTGATTGACGCCTTGGATAACAACGAACTTGCCGAGTTAGCCGCTGAAGAGCTTAAGCATACCTTGTTGATGTTTGATCGATTCCACGACGTAGAAGAAAAAGCCAAAGCCGGTAATGAATATGCCAAGGACGTTGTCGAGTCATGGGCCGATGCCGAATGGTTTACCTCGCGACCGGATATGGCAGAGAAAATCACCTGCACGGTATTTAAAGTCACAGGCGAAACCAACACCGATGATTTATCACCAGCCCCAGATGCCTGGTCACGTCCCGATATCCCTTTGCATGCACGAGCCGCCTTTAAAATGACCCGTGATGGCTTAACGCCACAAAAACACGGTGAAATCGGTCCACTTGCACAAATTGAAGAAATCAAGGCCAAAGGCCATCAGGTGGCTTTTGTGGGTGACGTAGTAGGCACCGGCTCTTCACGTAAATCTGCAACTAACTCTGTGCTGTGGTTCTTCGGCGAAGATTTGCCCGGTGTACCCAATAAACGTGGCGGCGGTATTTGTATTGGCAGTAAGGTTGCCCCTATTTTCTTCAACACTATGGAAGATGCGGGTGCCCTGGTATTTGAAGCCGATGTAGAAAAAATGAATATGGGTGATGTGATCGATATCTTCCCCTTACAGGGCAAGATTACGAATGCTGAAACCGGCGAAACCTTGGCCGAATACGCCTATAAATCAGAAGTGCTGCTGGATGAAGTCCGTGCTGGTGGCCGGATCAATCTAATCATTGGTCGTGGTTTAACCGACAAGGCCCGTGAGTCTCTTGGCCTTGGCACATCGGATATATTCCGCACACCAGACCAGCCCGCTGACACTGGCAAGGGTTATACCCTGGCCCAGAAAATGGTTGGCAGAGCCTGCGGCGTTGACGGCATTCGCCCCGGCACCTACTGTGAGCCAAAAATGACCACGGTGGGTTCACAAGATACCACCGGGCCAATGACCCGGGATGAACTAAAAGATCTGGCCTGTTTAGGTTTTACCGCTGATTTGACTATGCAAAGTTTCTGTCACACTGCGGCCTATCCTAAGCCGATAGATATTGAAACCCAACATACCCTGCCGGACTTCATTATGAATCGTGGCGGCGTGTCCCTGCGAGCCGGTGACGGGATCATTCATTCCTGGTTAAACCGCATGTTATTGCCCGATACAGTCGGTACCGGTGGTGATTCCCATACGCGTTTCCCGCTGGGTATTTCTTTCCCTGCCGGCTCTGGTTTGGTCGCGTTTGCTGCTGCCACGGGCGTGATGCCACTGGATATGCCCGAGTCAATTCTGGTGCGCTTCAAAGGTAAGATGCAGCCGGGGATCACCCTAAGGGATCTGGTGCATGCCATTCCACTTTACGGGATCAAAAACGGTCTGTTGACCGTGGCTAAAAAAGGTAAAATTAATGCCTTCTCTGGTCGTGTATTAGAGATTGAAGGTTTAGATGACCTAACGGTTGAGCAGGCATTTGAATTATCTGATGCCTCTGCCGAGCGCTCCGCGGCAGGCTGTACCATTAAGATGTCACAAGAGTCCATTGCCGAGTATCTTACGTCTAACATCACTATGTTGCGCTGGATGATCAACGAAGGTTATGGGGACCCACGTACCATTGAGCGTCGCGCACGTAAGATGGAAGAGTGGTTGGCTAAGCCTGAATTAATGCAAGCTGACGCTGATGCAGAATACGTCGAAGTCCTTGAAATTGATTTGGCTGAAATTAAAGAGCCGATCCTGTGTTGTCCGAATGATCCTGATGACGCCAAAACCCTTTCTGATGTGCAAGGTAACCAGATAGATGAAGTATTTATCGGCTCTTGTATGACCAATATTGGTCATTTCCGGGCGGCGGGTAAATTACTGGAGCAATTTGACGGTACCTTACCCACCCGTTTGTGGATGTCACCGCCTACCAAGATGGATCAAGCCCAGCTTATGGAGGAAGGTTATTATAATATCTATGCTAAAGCGGGCGTGCGTACAGAAATGTCAGGCTGCTCACTGTGTATGGGTAATCAGGCACGGGTCGAGCCCGGAGCGAGCGTGTTATCTACCTCAACCCGTAATTTCCCTAACCGTTTAGGTGATGGTGCCAATGTTTATCTGTGTTCAGCAGAGATGGCGGCGGTCGGGGCGATCTTGGGTAAAATCCCCAGCATGGACGAGTATATGCAATATGCGAGCAAGATTGATGCAATGTCCAGCGACATATTCCGCTACCTGAACTTCGACCGTATGGACGCGTTCAAACAAGCCGAAGAGGCAGCCAAGGCGAATATTATTCCTACCTTGAATGTTGCCTAAGTGTAGTAAGCGCAATAAAAACGCCGCACGCGAAATTAGCGTGTTAGCCTAATAGAAACCGGGTTTATCTTTTGGATAAATCCGGTTTTTTTATGGGTGGCATAGTGCTAATAGTGTAATCTGCTCACAATAGAGTCAGAGCTTGACAGGTCAAGATAAAGCCATCAGCTTAGCGTCCATAGCCTTAAGCCTTGATACAGGGTTTATGCTCCTGCAATATGCAAAAACATAAGTGACAGCTTCAATAAGGGTTTTGCCAATGGGTTTTTTTATCAATGTGATGTTTTACTTAGCGCTCAGCGTCTTTTCTGCCGGGCTATTCGCCCAATCCTTAGACCCGGTTAAATTTGACCTGGTCACCCTAAGTGTTAATGCCAAGACCGTTAAACTTGAATATGCTCACTCCTTCAAGCAACGTGCCCGGGGCCTGATGCACAGAGAGTCCATGTGCGGACAATGCGGTATGCTGTTTAACTTTAAGCAGATAAAGCGGGCAAGTATGTGGATGAAAAACACACTCATTCCCTTAGATGTGGCATTTATCCGTAAAGATGGGGTGATCACCGACATCAAAACCATGCAAGCCCACGATTTGACCCCCGTGGGCTCCTCTGAAGAAGTCCTGTACGCCTGGGAAATGAACGTGGGCTGGTTTAAAGAAAATGCCATAGCAGTGGGTGATACCGTGTTTATTCAGCCTTAAGCTCATTACTCAAGCCTGGGACTGACCCGGGCCTGGTTTAGCTGTTCGTAGGCATAGGCCGCTTCAATCAGTATACCTTCACTTAAATGTGCGCCGATAAAGCTGATATTCACCGGCATATGTTTAACCTTACCCATGGGCACCGTAATGTGGGGGTAACCACTCACAGCTGACGCAGAGCCTGCAGAGCCCAGATAATGATCCCCATCAATATGATCGATTTTCCAGGCCGGGGCAGTGGTCGGTGCGATCAAGAGATCGAGCTGGTGTTTGGCCAAAGTGGCGTCAATGCCTAATGCCCGGGTCTGCTGTTTGCTGTTTTTAAGGGCACGTAAATAGGCCTCTTCGTCTAAATCCGGTGCGGCCTGAGCTTTGATAAATATCTCCTGGGCAAAAATTGGCATGGTGCGCGTCGCAAACTGTTCATTCAGTTCAATGGCTTGAGCCAGGCTCTTAACAGGGGCATTGTTGTTGCTTAAGTAGTTATTTAGGTCAGCCTTAAATTCGGCTAGCAAAACCGTATATTCGTCGTCTCCCCACTTGCCTTTTGATTCGATATTGGCATCTTCTATAATGATCGCGCCGGCCTTTTTGAAAATAACAAGTTGCTGTTCAAAGACCGCGTCCAAATCAGGATGGTAGCCCATCATATTGCGCATAATGCCAATGCGCTTGCCTTTGAGGCCGTCTGTTTTTAGGTGTTTGCGCAAACGAAGAGGGGGTAAAGACTGTCCATCTTGATCATCACTGCCCATCATCGCCTCAAGCATCATCACGGCATCACTCACGTTGCGGGTCATCGGTCCGGCGGTGTCCTGTGAGTGGGCAAGGGGGATAATGCCGCTGCGGCTGATTAGACCCACAGTGGGTTTGAAACCCACAATGCCGTTTACTGCAGCAGGGCAGGTGACTGAACCATCGGTTTCTGTACCCACAGCCAGCAGCGCCAGGTCAGCGGCAATAGCCACCGCCGAACCCGAACTCGAGCCGCAGGGAGAACGGGTAAGGTCGTGGGGATTTAAGGTTTGTCCGTGTAAGCTGCTCCAGCCGCTGGACGACATCTCAGAGCGAAAGTTAGCCCATTCCGAGAGGTTAGTTTTGGCCAGTATGAGGGCATCTTCATCAATGAGGCGCTGTACTAAAAAGGCATTGGCCTTAGGGTAATGCTCGCGCATTAACCAGGAGCCCGCCGTGTTATGCATACCCCGGGCATCAATATTATCTTTGAGTACGACGATGGCTCCAAATAAACTGCCAAGGGGCTGACCTGCAGTGCGCTTTTTATCCAGAGCCTGGGCCTGGGCAATAAGCTCAGGGTTGATTTGAGCGATAGAATTAAGCTTAAGCCCCTGTTGGTCATACTTTTCAATGCGTTGGCGGTAGTAATTTGCCAGCTCAAGCACGGTGACCTGTTGTTCTGTTAGCAAGTTCTGGGTTTGTGCCAGCGTCAACTCAGAAAAGGACCGGGACCCTTGCTTAGCGCCAACATTCAGACTGACTACCAGGACTACGATCACGCCAAGCGAGTATCGAATAAACATAATATTACCTAAGTAGGATTAAACCAAGATTATCATGCCTAATTGTTTGTGGATTGAATAGGCATAATTGTTGAACGAAGGTTTTTAGCCCCTGGTTCGCCTGGCTATTACAAGGTTTGTCTTTATCTATAACCTATTCCAAAAAAACTAATAAGATACTCCTTTTTATTTTTTAAATGAGCGAAAAACCTGCTAGCGTTAGCGCAATATTAAAACTCTTCAAACGTCAGTCAAGAAGGTCAACATGCAAGCTTTGAACATCGCCAAATTTGGTGGTACGAGTCTGGCCAATTATGGGGCCATGGGCAATTGTGCCCGGATTATCGCCGCTAATCCTGATACC
>JBLHIW010000117.1:0-10802 GCA_047618055.1 Paraglaciecola sp.
ATGCCTGCCACCGCTCAAAAAGATTGCTACCTATTGCGCTCAAAAGTTGCAGTCTGGCTTGATACAAGCTATCGATGTCTACTGTGTCTAACTGCTGACAGAGGGTTTCAAAACTCGGCACGGATAACATTTCAGCCAGCAAGGCAGGAGGGCAATTTTTTTGATCCAACATCCCCTCAACCACTGACAATACTTGTTCAATTAAGACTGCCTGTTGCGAGTGCTCAGTGGTACTTAATTTATGAATACAATCGCTGAATAAAGATTGGCTGGCGTCCCATCGGGCAAAATCATCTGCACAATGTGTCATCACATGGGCAAGCTGTTGCCAGTCATAGTCATAGATCAATCTAACGGGTGCGCTGAAATCATGCAGTAAGGATGGAATGGGTTTGCTGCTAATATTCTCCAGAACCAGTTCTTGCTTGCTGTCCTTCAGTTCCAACACAGCGCCCCCTTGTTCGCCTTCGCTATTGGTAATCAATGACTTGCCTGCTCTATCGAGCAAGTCATATTTAATCGGGATGTGCAAATGTTGTTTTTGTGCCTGATCAGCTGTGGCTAAATGCCGTTGGCTAAAGCTGATGCTATAGGTTTTGCTTACGGGGTCATAATGGTCTGCCACTGTTACCCTGGGCGTACCTGATTGGCTATACCATAAACGGAATTGGCTGAAGTCTTTGTGATTGGCGTCTGCCATTGCCTGCACAAAATCGTCACAGGTAACAGCTTGTCCGTCAAATCGCTGAAAATACAGATCCATCCCCTTCCTAAAACCATCTTGTCCCAACAGGGTATGGATCATCCTAATCACTTCTGCCCCCTTATCATAGACAGTGACCGTGTAGAAATTATTCATCTCCATCACTTCTTCGGGGCGAATGGGGTGGGACATGGGGCTCGAATCTTCGGCAAATTGATGCTCCCGCATGATCCTGACATTTTTAATACGGTTGACCACGGCAGAAGACATATCAGCACTAAATTGTTGATCACGAAATACCGTTAAGCCCTCTTTTAAACTTAATTGAAACCAATCACGGCAGGTCACGCGATTACCTGTCCAGTTATGGAAGTACTCGTGGGCAATGACCGCTTCGATATTAAAGTAGTCTTCGTCGGTTGCTGATGTTGGGTCCGCCAGCACAAACTTGCTGTTAAATACGTTTAGTCCCTTGTTTTCCATGGCTCCCATGTTGAAAAAGTCCACAGCCACTATCATGTAAATATCCAGGTCGTATTCCAGACCAAACACCTCTTCGTCCCATGCCATGGCTTTCTTAAGGGATTGCAACGCGTGCCCCCCACGTCCTGCCATCCCCTTATCAACAAAGAGTTGTAGCTTAATATCCCGTGAGCTTTGGGTAGTGAAACTGTCTTCCAACAAATCAAAGTCCCCGGCGACCAGAGCGAACAAGTAACAGGGTTTTTTGAAGGGGTCTTGCCAGGTCATCCAGTGCCTGCCGTCGTCCAGATCCCCTCGGGCAATAGTATTGCCGTTGGACAATAAATAGGGATACGCTGTTTTGTCTGCGTAGATGGTAACTTCATAACTGGCAAGCACATCTGGGCGATCCAGGAAATAGGTGATTTTCCTAAAGCCTTCTGCTTCACATTGGGTGCAATAGGCGCCTGCAGCTAAGTACAAACCCTCCAGACTTTTATTGGCCTGGGGATCGCACTGGGTTTCGATAGTGAGTTCAAACTGATCCTCTGTTACCGCCAAGCTCAGGCCAGAATCACTGAGTAGATAGTCATCTGTCAGGCGAGAGTTGACACGTAGGCTGCATAAACTCAGTTGCTCCCCGTCTAACACCAAGGGCCGTGAATGCTGTCCGTTGCGCTTGACCTCAGTTGTGCACCGTACTCGCGTATTTGCTCCATCTAAATGAAACTCGAGCGTCACGTGATCGATGAGGAAATCTGGGACTTGATAATCACTGCGTTTTTTTATGGTTGGAATGGTGTCAGACATGCTTTTCTCGATAATTCAGTTGGCCAATAAAAACCAAGATGCCCCATTACGGGCATCCAGGATTAACCAATATTAATGCTGTTTCAGATAAGGGTATATAAAGGCCACCCTGGATTAGCCAATCTTAATGTTGTTGTAGCCCATCTGTTTCAGATGTGGGCATTTTAGCGGAGGTGGTTTCCGGGATAGGAATACGTAATATTTTTATACCCAATGTGGCAAAGATCATAGCTATAATTGGATTAATATAGTTAAAAAATGCATACACTGCATATTCTAGGGGTCCTATGCCTAACGCACCTTGCATAAACACACCGCAGGTATTCCAGGGAATTAATGGGGAGGTCAGCGTGCCTCCGTCTTCTAAACTGCGGGACAAATTCAGCTGGTTTAGTCCACGCTTTGCGAATTCCTCTTTATACATGCGACCGGGCATAACAATCGCCATATATTGATCCGCTGTCACCACGTTAGTGGCAATACAGGTTAAAATCGTCCTGGTAACCATATCACCCGCAGATTTAGCCCCTTTAAGGATGATACTAACGGCTTTTTTAAGTAGTCCGACTTTTTCCAGTACCGAGCCAAACGTCAGAGCACACACGATTAACCAAATCGTATTCAGCATGCTTGACATACCCCCCCGTGATAACAAGGCATTTAAATTTTCACTGTTTGTGGAAAAAGACACACCGTCAAACATAGCGGTCCAAATAACAATGAGTGAAGCTATGGGCCCTTCTGAGCCATCCGCTACTAATTGATTGATCGCATCACCTTGAAATAGGGCGGCCCACACTCCGCCGGTCAAAGCACCGATACATACCGCTGGAAATGCGGGTACCTTTCTAATCGCAAGGGTTAATAGCACGACAAGGGGCACTAACATATGAATACCTAAATTAAACTCCTGCTCAAGCAAGGTTTGCATTTCCTGTATATTACTTGAGCTTGCCTGGGCATCGGTGCCAAGACCAATGATGGTAAATATAATCAGGGTCACTATGATACTCGGAACGGTGGTCCATAACATATATTGAATATGTTCAAACAATTTGGTGCCGGCGATTGCCGGTGCCAAATTGGTCGTTTCAGACAACGGGGATACTTTGTCGCCAAAATACGCACCTGAAACTATGGCGCCAGCGGTGATGGCACTATCCATTCCCATGCCAACTGAAATGCCAATCAGCGCGACACCCACGGTCGCGGCGGTGGTCCAGGAACTGCCAATGCTCATGGCAACGATGGCGCAAATTAAGCATGATGCCGCGTAAAACATCGAAGGGTTGAGTAAATCCAATCCGTAGTAAATCATCGTAGGCACGGTGCCCGATAACATCCAGGTGCCGATAAGAGACCCAACCGCCAGTAGGATCAATATGGCGCCAAGGGAGCGGGATATGCCTTTGACAATGCCTTCTTCAATCTCATGCCAGCTATAGCCGTTTTTCATCCCGACGATTGAAGCGGCCCCCATTGCTATCAGTAATGCTATTTGATTTGGGCCAGATGACGAAGCATCACCAAACAGGGCGACTGATGTCCCCAGTAACATGATTAAAATGACGATTGGTATGACAGAGTCTAATAATGTCGCTTCTTTGTATTGTTTTTGCATTATTGTTCCAGACTAATTAATTAGGATATTGAACGAATGAACATGAAAATAATGATAACCGGGCAAACAAAACGCAAATACCAGGGCCAAATTTTCCAAAACAAGCTTTGTTCAACATTCACATCACCATTTTTGAGTTCACTCAAAATCTTATCTCGCTTCCAAACCCAACCGACAAAAATGCACAGAGCTAAACCCAGTAAAGGCTGACTATATTGGGTTGTCAAAGAGATAACCAGTGAGAACAACAGCTCAAAATTTAGAATAATGACGGTACTCATCACAAAAATGAAGGCACCGAGAATCCATACTGCCCTCTTACGGTCAATTCCTTTACTTTCAACAACATAGGCAACCGGCACTTCGAGCATAGAGATAGAAGACGTTAAGGCGGCAATGACCATTAACGCAAAGAAGGCCAGGGCAACAAGATTACCAATGGCCCCCATGGTGGCAAATAAGGCTGGTAAAACGGTAAAAATAAGGCTGTCACCGGCAATTAACTCCCCTGATTCAGAAAATATTTCTACACCGTTATTCAAGGCCACATACATAGCAGGAATAATTAACATACCCGCCAAAATAGCCACACCAATATCAACCAGTGCCACCGATGCGCCCAATGCAGGTAAGCTTTCATCCTTACTTACGTAGGAGCCGTAGACGAGCATCGTACCGACACCTAATGACATGGAGAAAAATGCCTGGCCCATAGCGCTAACAAGCAGATCCGGCTCTAATACCCGGCTAAAATCAGGTAATAAATACGCTTTCCAGCCTTCCATTGCGCCATCTAGGGTCGACACATAGGCAATCAACAACACAATTATCAGGATCAGAGTCGGCATTAATCGAACCGACCAGCGCTCAATCCCGCCACTGACACCACCGGTAACAATACCCGCAGTCATCATGATAAAGATGCCACAAAATAAAATACTGCGAAGTGAGGAAGATTCAGTTAGCCACGTAGAGGCCTGTGACCATTCCAACATTTGCGTCATCGACTGCAAGAAATAGGTGATCATCCATCCGGCGACAATGGCGTAAAAAGCCAGTATGAGTGAAACCGTAATAAAGCCCCATATGCCCGTCGCTCTGCCCAATTTGCTACCAGAGATTTCTCCCAGAGCATCAACCATATTCGCCCGTGTAGCCCGACCAATTATCAGTTCTGCCATCAATACCGGATAAGCCAGGACAAAGGCTAACAGAATATATACTAATACAAAGGCGGCTCCACCGTTGCTGGCGACCTGGGTTGGAAAGCCCCAAATATTACCTAAACCTACAGCCGATCCTGCTGCTGCCAGCACAAACCCTATACGGGACGAAAATTCTCCACGTGCACTCATTTATCACCTATTATTATTATTGTTGTCACTACCTGGTTTGCGATGGATTACCGCAGGCTAAATTATTTTTTTGTTGCTTAGTGTTTTGTGTTTCTTTGTTATCTGCGCAATGATCTTTTATACCACCACATCACCCTAAGGGGTTTTGATAACTAAGTACAAAAAAGGGCTATTTAAATAGCCCTTATTCCTTACATTCGTCTTATTTATTATTGATAGCGTATTTACCGGTCGCAAGTAAATCGTAGGTAATACTGGCGGCTTCATCTAAAAACGGATCGATGGGATCTTGTTCTTCAGGTAGATCATCTAATTTAGCCACCATGGGCAGTCCCCGGCGCTGTAATCTTTCGTTTGCTCTTACCAGTATTTTCTCATCCTGTTCGACTTTTTCTTTCAAACGTGCAGATTCCACCAGGGAAATGGTCTTATCTTCCTTACTGACGTTGTATATGGCTATGTCTTCAAAGATATAGCCAAATTCCTTATCTTTAGCTATCCGGGCATCATGTAAAGCTGAAAGCCGTGATGCCACATTAGACGTATCTCCAAACGTCGCATAGTTGGCTCGGGCAACACTGTCCCATGGCAATGCGTTATCTGCCTGGCTTTCTCCCCAATCTTTAGGATCAATCGCTGAAGGAAACAATACATCAGGGACAACACCTTGATGTTGAGTGCTACCACCATCAATTCGATAAAATTTAGCAATGGTAAACTGTACGCTACCTAGGGGATTGTCATATAAGTCATATATTCGCCCCAGGCCACGATGCTGCTGAACCGTGCCTTTACCGAACGTTTGTTCGCCCAGGATCAACGCGCGATTATAATCTTGCATGGCTGCAGCAAATATTTCAGAGGCAGATGCACTGTAGCGATCGACCAATACCGTTAATGGACCTTCATAATAGGTTTTACCATCAACGTCTTTCTCGATGCGTATCCGCCCGGCGCCATCCCGGATCTGCACTACGGGTCCCTTATCAATAAACAAGCCAGATAATAATGTGGCCTCGGTTAATGAGCCCCCACCATTACCGCGTAAATCAACAATAATACCCAGCACATTTTCTGCTTTGAGATTTTCCAGTTCTTTGCGCACATCTTGATGTAAATTGTTGTAGAAAGAGGGAATGGTGATCACACCCAGTTTTTGGTCTTTGTTAGGGCCCGTTTCCGGTACATAGACTTCTGATTTTGCCGCCCGGTCTTCCAACTTGATTTTATCACGGGTTAAACTAACCACTTCTGGTGCGGCACTGTCATTACTACCTTTAAGCACCTGTAACCTAACAATGCTGCCCTTGGGGCCTTTTATCAGTTCAACGACCTCATCCAGTCGCCAACCAACCACATCAACAAACTCCTCGTCATTTTGCGCAACGCCGACAATCTTATCTTCTGGTTTAATTTCATTTGACTTATCCGCTGGCCCACCGGGCACGATACTACGGATAACGGTGTAATCATCTTGGCTCAATAGTACCGCGCCGATCCCTTCAAATGACAAATTCATTTCCATCTGAAAGCGATCCGCATTTCTGGGTGACAAGTAACTAGTATGTGCCTCAATACTGCGTGCAAAGGCGTTCATTACCGTTTGAAAAACGTCTTCGCTGCTGGTTTGGCCGAGTCGCTTAATGGCCCGCTCATAACGCTTGGTTAGCAGTTCTTTGGTCTTAGGCCAGGCTTTGCCGGCGAGCTTAAGATTCAGTGCGTCATATTTAACACGTTGACGCCAGAGCTCATTTAATTCATTGGTATTTTTCGCCCAGGGCGCATCTTCACGATCAAAGTAAAATTCGTCATTGAGGGCTTCGTAATCAAATTCGTTGTCCAGCAAGCTTAAGGCGTATTCATAACGTTCAGTACGCCGTTGCATATTAATTTGATAAATATCATAAGCAACGGTCAAATTCCCTTTCTCTATGGCATCATCAAGTTTGCTGCGATATTTTTCAAAGCCCTCAATGTCAGAGGCTAAAAAGACATTTCGGTTTAAATCTAAAGAGCGTAAGAAACGCTCGAACACCTTGTTGGATAACTGATCATCAAGGTCAATTTCTTTGTAGTGTGAACGCAAAAAATGAGATGAGATGCGTTTAGCAGACACGGCATGTTGAGACTCTTGTTCGAGTGCGGGAATGGCATCCACACTTTTAGCATTATTTACTGCGCCAGAGCCCGTGCTGATGATGAGCAGGGCAGATACTACAGATGCATGAATTGACTTAATCATTAAATTACCTCTTAGATCGGGCTAGCCTCAAGTTGTCTTCTTGAACTTTCACCACCATACCGGAATCTAGCTGTACCTGAATTCCATCTTTACCCACATCAGTTATTGTTGCAGGCATTGGGGTTTTCCCCACTTTAACCGTTACGGCCGTTCCTGCGACTATTTGCTCAGCAGATAACTTCTGAGCGGCTGGCAACTTTTCCTTTACTCGGTCGTTATGACCATCATTATGCTTAATAGGTTCTTTATCTGACGATTTAAACTTGGGAACCGGTTTGTTTTTTTGACTTTTCTTTGCGGGCGGCTTCTGAGCATTTTGTTCTTTGCGTCGCTCAGCAACCTTAGCTTTGCTTTCTTCTAGTTGAAGTTTGGCATGATCTGCATGGTCTTTTTCCACCGGTGCATCTTGTTTACCGTCCAAGTCGAGCCTATGAGAGCCCTCTTTTAGGGAATATAAATAACGCCAACTATTAGTATAATGGCGCAATGAAGATCTAAGCAGGGTTTTACTCAATCGTTGCTCTTCGCTCAAGCGCAGGGCTAAATCTTGGAAAATACCAATCTTTAACGGTACAGCGTCTCCGCTCACACTAAAGCAAGTTGGAAAGGTTTCAGCTAAAAAGTTAATTACATCTTTGCTACTGGTAAATTTTTCTGGAGTTTCCATTAATAATTCTGGTTTATCTGTGTTATCGAGGTTGTTGATGCTCATCATCCCAAGTTGCCAATAGTTGGTCAACCCAGTCGTACAAATCATCTTCATCTATATCAAGTAAATGGCTATCTTCTCGCCAATTTTCCCAAATATACTGGATCATATTCTCTAATGAGCTGGAATTGATGTCTTCGTGTGCTTTTTGGTAGAGCATATGTAATAGGGAGTTTAATCTATCAGCAGCCTCTTCAGCTCGCTCGTCCCAATATTCCATATCATCTATAGTCGCTAAAACCACATGGATATCCACCATGTTTTTCATTTTATCGCTTCCTGGAGGATATTAACCACGCTGCTGAGGCCGTCAACGTCATCTTGATCAAAGCGGCCGATGCTGGGGCTGTCTACATCCAGTACGCCGAGCAAAACACCGTTTTGGTAGAAGGGTAACACGACTTCGGAATTTGATTCAGCATCGCAGGCAATATGTCCTGAAAATGCGTGTACATCTTCAATCAATTGAATTTCACCTCGTTGTGCCGCAGTACCGCACACCCCTTTCCCCATGGGTATCCGAATACAGGCTGGTTTACCCTGAAATGGTCCAAGGACCAATTCATTATCTTTTAATAAGTAGAAACCAGCCCAGTTAACATCGTCAAGCCGCATAAATAATAGTGCACTTAGGTTGGCCATATTGGCTATTAAGTCCCTTTCACCGGCTAATAATGACTGGGCCTGCTGGGCTATTTCGTGATAAAGGGATCGTTTTAAGTCTGTCAAATGAGTTGCTACGGGATACGCCAAATTAAAGTTATAAAGAATTAGGGTGAAAATACGTTGATTTGCAACAAAGTGAAAGTCTTTATGCGCAGTTTTTGCTGATTCACTTCATTTACGCTCTGAAACTATACAGATTTGTCTCAAAGCTAAGCGATTAATCTAAATAGTTGAATATCAATAGTTACGCAGTGTGATTGAAAAAGGGCCCAACTGCCTGGAGGATAAACTGCCGACTAGCAACAAAACCGATTGGCTCACACTTTCATGCCACCAGAGCATGCGCTCCCTCTCAGACTCTACTTTTTCTTCTGTGCGCTTATCCCATCATTTAAGGCAAAGACCACACTAACCCGGGCACTGGTGCTAATTTCCCCGGGCAAATAAGCACCAGAATCGGCCATTAACTTCGATCCCCTGGCTATTGGAATGGGTGCGTATCCAGATGCTTCCTCAATAGACAGCACCTCTCCCACTTTTAAACCCATGACCTTGGCCATGGTTGTCGCCCGAACCCCTGCATCTGCCAGTGCCAATTCAAGGGATGCTAAATAATATTTTTTGGGATCGTTGATGGCGTAATCAAAACCCTCAATTCGATTCGCGCCCAAGCGCAACAAGCCATCAATCACGTCGTTATACTTATCAGCATTACGCATGATAATTTTTATCTGACGACTGAGCACAAAGCCTTTTTGTACTCGGGTGGATTGCTTATGCTCAAACCAGGGCCTGAGTTGTACACGCATGGATTGAATATCAGACTCTGCCAGACCCGCTTTAAGTAACAGCTTTACAATTTGCGTCGATTTTTCACTTACAATGCCATTTAGCTTCGAGGCAAGTTCGCCCTGCTCTTCTAGGTAAACACTGAAGTGGAACATATCTGGCACACTGGACACACTGGCCTGGCCGCTGACGCGAATGTGCCTAACGTCAAGCTCATCAGGTACTTGTTGCTGGGCCCTAACCGTAAAACTGGCCTTAACCCCAATCAGTACTAAAAGACTAATAAATATCACTTTGTTCATAAAAAACACCTATGTTCCACAAACCTTCTTGGCTCTAAAAAAGGCAAGTATTATGCCGTGCTGACCATAAATAGTTGCCCAATATCAAAACGTTTATTGTAGTCCAACATGGCTAAGGGGCAGAACTCTTATTAACTCTAAGGTTTGCGCCATCCTTAGGGAATTGTTAAACAATAAGGGCAGTATACCTTAGCTCTTTTGCATGGGAGTCAACTCAATCCGTTCAATCCAGCAGATCAAAAAAACCATGCCTGCGTTCCAGATAGGAATGCAGCAATTTCTACTTCACCATTAGATAAAACCTTGGAAATTAAGCCTGCTTTAGAAGAAATCTAGCCAGTTTAGGCTAAATCCCCCCCGTCAACGATCACCGCGGTAACCGCCGTATAACTGGAGGCCTCCAAAACCAGATATAATACGGTACCGGCCATTTTGTCCGGCTGCGCGGTTCGCTCCCAAGGGTAGTTGCATAAGGGCTGTCTTTAAGATCTGCTCATTGGCGGTTAAAGCGGAAGTAAACTTGGTTTCCGTTAAGCCCGGCAACAAGGCATTAACCCAAAGATTCAGCGATAGATGAAATCACTTAACCCACCGCGCCTGGCCGCATCACAGCACCTGTTTGTACCCTTTAAACCCACAGCTGTCGATTATGCATGACGATTTTGGCGCAGCTTTTTCAGGCTCAGATTTGAAAATCTCAAGGATAAGCTATAGTTATGTTGGTCTAGTGGAATTGAAGGCAAGGGAAAGTCCACGAGGAATAAATCTTAATGCGCAAGTACTATTATATATTCATCACAATCGGAGTGTCCTTGATCCCTTTATTGGGATGGCAGTCTTATGCTGTGATCCAAAAACAGATAGAGTTTGCGGTATCTGAAACATTAAATACCACATTAAACATTACTCAGCAGGGGATTAAATCATGGGAAAGTGAAAACAAACATACCATAAACGCCCTGGCTGCTTCGGATCAGGTTATCTCCCTAACCAGGCAACTTCTTGCTATTGAACGCACACCCGGGTCCTTATTAAGCTCTCCCCTTCAAAATCAAATTCGAAAACTTATACAGCCAACCTTGAAATGGCATAACCTGAATGGTTTTTTCCTGATTTCTGTTGATTATATCAACCTTGCATCAA
>JBLHIW010000118.1:0-10779 GCA_047618055.1 Paraglaciecola sp.
AGAACCCAGAGAATGGGAAGAAATCGACATTGAGTTAGAAGGCGGCCGGCCAGATAAATTTCAGGCGAATCTGATCTACGGAAAAGGGGTGTGGAATTGGTGGGCTACAAGAAAATGGGGAGCCTGGGAGGATAAAATTGTTATTCCGCCCGTTGACCAGTGGCGAGTGTACGCAATTCAATGGACACCCAGCGAAATCAAGTGGTTTGTAGATGGTGTGCTAACTAAAACACTCGATAAGGGAATGTTAAATTGCCAGCCTGAATGTATTGCATCCCAGGTCCATGCAACGCCTATCCCTGATAACCTGACTCAGTTAATGCTGAACTTTTGGATCCCTAATGATGCCATTGAGGATGACTTTGGTGGCCCTAAAAAAGATAATGTTTACCCGATGAAGGCACAATATGATTGGCTCAGATTATATCAACTAGATACCCATCCCTATACTCAGTGGTGATGGGCTCAGTTAAACCCTGTATTTTAGGACAGCATAATCCTGACGCAGCACATGACCTGCCAGGGTAATTATATGCTGTTGCTATCAAGTTAATTACCTCATGAAATAGTGGGATGCGGCTGATCCATCTCTACTGATCACCCGCATCCATTACTACTGTGCACTATCCTGTGCCTGGCAATGATTAACGATCTAAATTCATCACTTTCGTCCATGATTTTACAAAATCTTCAACAAACTTTTGTTTAGAGCTATCAAAAGCATACACCTCGGCGACGGCCCTTAATTCTGAATTAGACCCGAATATCAAGTCCACCGAGGTAGCCATCCATTTAGCTTGCCCGGTTTTACGGTCGAATCCCTCATAAACCCCTTCGGTCACTGATTTTTTCCAGACCGTTGACATATCAAGCAGGTTTACAAAGAAATCATTACTCAATGTACCGGGTCTTTCGGTCAAAACCCCATGAGGTGACTCGCCATGGTTGGCATTCATTGCCCGCAACCCACCAAGCAACACGGTCATTTCTGGCACAGTGAGAGTTAGTTGGTCGGCTTTATCGACTAACATTTCACTCGGTGACTTATAACTGTATTCACCGTTGAAATAGTTTCTAAAACCATCGGCATTCAGTTCAAGCAAAGCAAATGAATGGGTATCTGTTTGCTGTTGGCTTGCGTCACCCCGCCCCGGAGTAAATGGCACCGACACATCGTACCCAGCATCTTTCGCCGCTTTTTCAATTGCGGCAGCACCGCCCAAAACAATCATATCGGCCAACGAGATCTTACGACTATTAAACAACCCGCTATTGGCATCTTGCTGAATGTCCTTTAGTACCTTTAGCACTTTATTGACTTCTGCAGGATTATTTACAGCCCAATCCTTTTGCGGCGCTAGTGCAATTCGCGCCCCATTGGCACCGCCACGCATGTCGGCATCTCGATAACTGGCTGCAGAAGCCCAGGCAATGCGAACCAACTCAGGCACCGTCAAACCTGAATCGAGGATCTGGTCTTTTAGTCCAGCCACGTCCCCTGCCTTGATACTTGACTTGCTATCATCTGAGATCGGATCTTGCCAAATGGCCATCACTGGGGGTACTTCTGCACCCAGAAAATTCTTGCCTGGTCCCATGTCCCTATGCGTTAACTTGTACCATGCTTTAGCAAAGGCCAATTGATAGGCTTTGGGATCGGCCGCTAAACGTTCGGCAATCATTTTGTACTGTGGGTCGAATTTAAGAGCTAAATCAGCAGTCGTCATTACCGGCGGATTAAACTTACCTGCCACATGGGCATCAGGTACACCCTTATGCAAGGACTCGTCCGTGGGGATCCACTGAATAGCGCCTGCCGGGCTGCGTGTTTGCTTCCACTCAAATTCTAATAGGTTTCTTAAATACAGGGACGTCCACTGGGTTGGTGCCTGTGTCCAGGCGCCCTCAAGACCACTGGTTACGGTATCCTCTGAATGGCCCTTGCCGCATGTATTTTTCCAGCCCAGTCCCTGCTCTTCGATGCCTGCTGCGGCCGGCTCTTTGCCTACACAATCTGCAGGTTTATGGGCACCATGCATTTTACCAAAGGTATGGCCACCGGCGATAAGAGCCACCGTTTCTTCATCATTCATTGCCATGCGCCCGAACGCGGCACGAATATTCTTAGCCGAGCCCATAGGATCCGGTTTACCCTTTGGCCCTTCAGGATTGACGTAAATCAAGCCCATATGGGTTGCGCCTAATGGCCGTTGTAATTTTCCGTCTGCGTCCTCCCGATCACTGGCGAGCATTTCAATTTCTGGCCCCCAATACACGAGGTCGGGCTCCCAATCATCAGCGCGGCCACCGGCAAATCCGTAGGTATCAAAACCCATGTTTTCCAGGGCAACATTACCGGCCAAAACCATTAAGTCAGACCAGGACAACATTTCACCGTACTTTTGTTTGATGGGCCATAGCAGGCGTCGCGCCTTGTCCAGGCTGGTATTATCAGGCCAACTATTTAATGGCTCAAAACGTTGCTGTCCTCCACCGGCACCACCTCGGCCGTCAATGGTTCGGTAGGTGCCCGCGCTATGCCAGGTCATGCGAATAAAAAACGGGCCGTAGTTACCAAAATCAGCTGGCCACCAATCCTGGGACGTGGTTAATAGTGTATTGATATCGGCCTTTGCTGCGTCCAGATCCAGTTTACTGAAGGCTTTAGCATAGTCGAAGTCCTCACCAAGAGGGCTTGAACGGGAATCATGATCCCTTAGTGCTGATAGGTCGAGTTGTTCTGGCCACCAAAACAAGTTTGACTTGGCTTGGTGGGGTTTAGTAACACCCGTCCCAATGGCGCCTTTGGGTTTACTCATTTCAGCAGGTTGACTTAATGCGCCACCTGACATACACACCAGACTCAGGATCCCGGCGATAGTTGACTTAGTAAATAGATGTTGATTGTTCATTTTTTAACTCTCCATATTTAAATACTGAGAATCGTCTGCTGCGCAGATACCCCAGCTAACACCCGCTTAAAACACAACATTGTATTCAAGCATGAAAAAAACAAATTACCTTGATCCGGCTCAAAGCTCAGATGAATAATCTTGAGGGATGATAAATCAGAAAATAAGCCTAAGAAAATAATATACTAAATAAGTCTTGCAATGTACTTCGAATAAAAACGATTACTTTAATCGAAAAAATACCCTTAATATTTTTCTTAAGCTAAATTTTAAGGGGGATCGTGAGCAACCTTTAGATATTGCCCCTTAACGTCCTCGGCGCCCAAAAAACCGGGATAACTATCGGATCAAAAGAGTGGGCAGCGTCGGTTATACAAATGTTCTGATACAATAATCATATTAATTAAATAGCCAAAGGAGAATGTGATGAAAAAAGCTATGCTGATATTCGGTCTGTTAATACTGCTAATTGCCGGCGGTGCCTGGTATATGTTAAGTGGTGCGGGGGATTTTATTCGTGGGCAAATAGAACAACAGGGCAGTAAATATCTTGGCGTGGCCGTGTCGGTGGTCAATGTTGAGCTCGCAGTGACTGAAGGACGAATGACCATCAGGGATCTGAAGATCAAAAATCCCCAGGGCTTCAGTAATGCACACGCATTCAGTGTTGATGCGATCACCTTAGATTTAGGCGACGTTATCCAACAGCCCTATGTGGTAGAAACGATTAACATCACTGCCCCGGAACTGCTTTATGAAGTAAACGCAAGTGGCCAGGGTAACCTGATAGGGCTAAAAAACAACCTTGCCCTTAATTTGCCAAAGACTGAAAATGAATCGGTATCAAAAGATGGCGCCAATCCCCTGGTCATTGTTGAAAACATAAAGGTAAGTCAGGTGCGTCTTACATTAAATTTCGAGCAACTGGTTACCGGCGACCTGAATATAGACAGCAAAGCCTATGAAGTTACCTTACCCACCTTCAATGCCGGTCCTATTGGCCACCCTCAGGGCATACCCGCAGATCAAGTGGGGCTTGCTGTAGTCAATGCCATGCTCGATAAGGTCATTGCTGCCGCCAAATCTGAAGCCAAAAAATTCTTGGCGGAAGAGGCCAAGAATAAGATGAGAGAAAAACTTGATGAGCAAAAGGACAAGTTGTTAGAAAAAGCTAATGACAAGCTCAAAGGTCTACTCAATAGAGGTTAAGCTGTTTCCATTAGCTGTATTGACTCAGGGTCTCAGGCTAATGAAAAGATGGTGGGGCGGTGAGTCTTATTTTGCTGACTTAGGGTTTGGACATTAAGGGAGCATACTTTCACATACTCCCTTAGTTTGAACTCCCTACTGCCCCTGTTTTAAATGGTCAGCGACTAAAAATGCCATTTCCAGTACTTGATCGGCGTTTAGCCGCGGATCACACTGGGTTTTATAGGCTTGCGCCAGGTCATCGTCACTGATTTGATAGGCGCCGCCGGTACATTCCGTTACATGCTGGCCGGTCATCTCTAAGTGAATGCCGCCAGCGTGTGTTCCTTCTGCTTTGTGAGCAGCAAAAAATTGCTGAATTTCACTTAGGATAGCGTCAAAATTACGGGTTTTATAACCACTGGATGCCTTAATGGTATTGCCATGCATGGGATCTGAGCTCCATACCACATGTCGTCCTTCTTGTTTTACCCGGCGCAACAGTCTTGGCAAATTATGCTCTAACTTGTCGGCACCCATACGGGTGATCAAGGTCAAACGACCGGGAATATTGTTCGGATTCAGGGCATCAATCAGCTGAATAAGTTCATCTTCCTGCATCGTTGGGCCAACTTTGACCCCGATAGGATTATGAATACCACGGAAAAACTCGATATGGGCATGATCCAACTGACGAGTACGCTCACCAATCCACACCATATGTGCAGAGCAGTTATACCAATCACCGGTCAATGTATCATTGCGGGTTAGCGCCTGTTCATAGGGCAGCAATAAGGCTTCATGTGAGGTAAATAAGCTCGTTTCATGGACTGTCGCATTGCTATTGGCGTTAATCCCGATCACATTCATAAACTCAAGGGCATCCTGAATACGTTTAGACATATCCTGATAGCGCTCTTTGAGGGGATTATTCTCCACAAATGCCATATTCCAGCGATTGACTTCATGCAGATCCGCCAATCCGCCCTGTGCAAAGGCTCTAAGTAGGTTGAGGGTTGAAGCTCCACGGTGATAGGCTTCCAGCATCCGCTGAGGATCAGCCCTGCGGGCATCTTCGGTAAATTCAAAGCTGTTAATAATATCGCCCCGATAACTGGGCAAAGTCACACCATTAATGGTTTCAAAGTCACCGGAGCGCGGCTTGGCATATTGCCCTGCCATTCTGGCGACTTTGGTGACCGGACACCGTCCGGCAAAAGTCAGTACAATGGCCATCTGCAGAATAACTTTAAAGGTATCGCGGATTTTGGGTGCGTTGAACTCATCGAAGGATTCGGCGCAATCCCCTCCTTGTAACAAAAAGCCCTTGCCCTGGGAAACGTCACCCAACTGCTTGAGCAAGGCTCGGGTTTCTGCAGCAAAGACCAAGGGAGGATATCCCTTGAGTTTATTCTCTACATCTTGCAGATGTTGCTTATCCTCGTAATGAGGCTGTTGCAATATGGGCTTTTGACGCCAACTATCAGGTTGCCACTGGCTCACGGTGTATCCTTGTAAAAGTGTTTTCAAATAAATTATTCGGGATTTTAACTTACGCCGTCACTTTATGGCAGATGAAGATGAATATTTACCGGTAATAAAGCTAATTATCCTAGATAGCTTTGAAATAACTTATGTCCCTGTGGGTCGATGATGCTGCGAATGTCACAGTCAAATACCGAAACCAGCGCCTGCTCTTGCAATACCTCCTGCACCGAGCCCTGCAGCACCAGCTTGCCCTGTTTCATCAGCCACACCCGATGGGCATATTGCTGGCATAAATTTAAATCATGATGATTGACAATAATCACATTCCCTTTCAGGGCAAGTTGCTGCAATAGGGTAAACAACAGGTGCTGATGGCGAAAATCCAGACCCTGAATAGGCTCGTCTAAGAGGATCAAACCCGCACCACGCTCAATGGCGGGCCAAATTTGCCACAGCGCACGGGCTATTTGCACCCGACGGTTTTCTCCTCCGGAAAGTTCATCCAGCTTGCGCGCCATAAATGGCTCGATTTCTAAGGCCTGCTCTAAGCGTTTTGGGAAGGGCCCCTGGGGAGCAAAAAATTCCAGGGATTCTTGCACCGTTATGGGAAATGCCGTGTTTTGCTGCTGCTCCTGAAGACATCTAAACGACGCAAGCTGGGGCAGTGAAAAGTCCCCTATATCTTGCTGCTGTACTTCAATTGTGCCCCTATCGAATGGCGTCAGACCCGACAGTACCCAGAGCAAACTTGACTTACCTGCACCGTTAGCACCCAGCACATGGATAACTTGTCCCGCCTGGGCGGAGACATTTACGTCATTCAAACGCTGGTGCAAACTGATGTTACTTAAACGCAACATGGGTCTACGCTCTGCGCCCGAGGCGTGCAACTGAATACAAAAAGATCGGACCGCCAATACTTGCGGTTAACATGGATACGGGTACATTGACGCCGCCAAAACTATTACTGAGCAATAACACCCACATGAGCAAGGTCCCGCCAAGCAAGGCAGATGCCGGCAAAACAAAGCGATTATCGAAGCCAAAAAAATTACGCAATAAATGAGGTACCAACAAGCCTATAAACGCAATTGAACCTGCTATGGACACACAAATACCCACCATGAGTGCGCAAACCAAGAGCATTTTTTTATTAAACACCCTGATATCCAGGCCCGCCAGTTGTGCAGTACTGCCTCCAAAATAATACCAATTGAGTCTCTTGCCCTGTCGCAAGCTGTAGGCCAGTAATAGCAACATCAAGGGCAGCGCGACCGCCAATATAGACCAATCGGCCTGGTGTAAACTGCCCATGAGCCAAAAGCTTAAATTACGCATGGATTGGGCGTCGGAGAAAAAGTACAGCCAGGCGATGATGGCACCACTGATGGTAGAAATCCCTATTCCCGCCAGGATAACGGCCGAACTCCCCACCGCCATTCGCCGGGAAATCCCATAAATAAGCAGGGTGGAAAGCATGGCGCCAAAAAAGCAAAATAGGGGCAGAATGTATTGCAGATAGGCAAATGACCATCCACCACCAATTAACAACAACAAGGCCGCGCACAAACTTGCCCCGCTGCTAATCCCGATAATGCCCGGGTCGGCCAGGGGATTGCGTAACAAGACCTGCAAAGTGGCAGAACTGACTGCCAGCCCCGCGCCCACGATAAACGCCGTTAATACGGTTGGCAGGCGCAATTGCAATAAAATTTGTCTTTCAACCTGGTTACTAAAAGGCTTATTTAAGTCAATAAACAGCACCAACACTGCACTTACAACTAATAATAAAGACAATAAAATGAGGCAGTTACGTTTGAATAAAGGGCCTAAGTCCAGTCTAGCCAAAACGAGACTTAATCGTGACTAACAATCCGTCTGCCCCGCTCTCGATTAAATCCAGTACGTACTCAAAGCCGCGCATGCCACCATAATAAGGGTCCGGTACGGCTTGCTCTTCGAGTGGACTATGGCTCATAAGTAGCGAAATCTTATACTGTAATGCTGCCGGGCAAATGTTTACTAGGTTTTGCTGATTTTCTTGGTCCATGGCAATGATATAGTCAAATTCTTCAAAGTCTGTTGCAACAACCTTGCGGCATTTTAAGCCCTGAAAATTATACCCCCGCAACTCGCCAACGGCTTGTGAGCGCTGATCGGGGTTAGCCCTGTTATGATAGGCATGGGTACCCGCTGAATCCACATGAATATTCAGCCCACTTTCTTCGGCTTTACATTTAAATACGGCCTCTGCCGTGGGTGAACGACATATATTGCCCAAGCATACAAAAAGCACTGATGATAATTGCTCTGTCATTAATCTATACCTTATCCTTGAATTTACAAAACACAGCGTGACTAGTCTGGGAAAGTGTATTCTATCGCTCTATAATGATGCGTCCAGTTAAACCAGAGATTTTATTTTTGAAACTATTAATGTTGAGCAGTTCACGATCCGGCAACGAAGCGTATCTACAGCATGCCAGGCCTATGATTAGTACTCACTTGGGTGACATAAAAGAGCTACTTTTCATTCCCTACGCGGGTGTGACTATTGACTGGGATAACTACGCAGAAAAAGTGCAGAATGCTTTACCCCAATATCATGTTACGAGTATTCATCAGGTAGATGATCCAATTAGCGCGGTCAAAGCAGCCAGGGCAATTGTGGTTGGAGGTGGCAATACCTTTAACCTGCTAAACGAATTGTATCAACAAAACCTATTGGCGGTCATACAACAAAAAGTTCGTGAGGGCACGCCTTATATTGGCTGGAGCGCAGGGGCGAATATTTGTGGTGACAGTATTCGCACCACCAATGATATGCCCATTATTCAACCACCTTCTTTTGCGGCCCTGAATCTTGTACCCTTTCAACTTAATCCTCATTACAGCGACTATCAGGCACCGGGACATAATGGCGAGACACGGGCCCAGCGCATTCAGGAGTTTTGCACCTTAAATCCGACGATGCCGGTGATCGGGATACGTGAGGGCACGGCGCTGATTCGCCAGGCTGATACATTACAATTATCAGGTGAACTGCCCGGTGTCATCTTTATCGGCACGCAGCAGCGGGTAATACACGCCGGTGAAGACCTGTCTGAATACTTAAGTTCAAAGGCGAAAATATAAGGAGCAAGATTAGCACCCTGCCCCGGTCTTGCCCGCTGTAACTGCGCCGTCGTGATAATCTACTATTGCCGTTTAAAGGGCTAAGAGCGCAGTTATATTTACGCCCCGGCTAAGCAAATATTATCCAACGCTCAGTGTAGGTGAGTATTAAAGTCGCAGACTAAGTATTAAAGGTTCATTCTAAATTGGACCGGTTTGAGCCCTGAGTCATTCGACAAGTATTTCATGTCGCTAAAAGAGGATATTTTCCCTCCATCAAGGATATAAAAGACAGGTCAATATGGAAAACATGAGCCATCATGTATTGTCATTTTATGAAAAATGACGTTTTATTCTACCTATACACTTCTAATCTATGGCAGCTAACTTCTTGCTCTAAGTTGCTCAGCCTATAAGGCTGCTCTGTGCCATAACCGGCCAGTCAAGACTCGCTGGCCGACTTAGCGGTTATAGCAGATACCGGTCATAGCTATTTTCGTTAATTTAATATCCTACGAGCGAATGGATCGTCGATTAATAACTTCTGGCGATCGGCAATGCTAAGATAGCGGCCAGTCATGGTTCGCTTGCCGACTTAGCGGTTATAGCAGTTAGGAGACGGTCAAGTTTTGTATTTTCATCTAGCGGATTCCCGCCACTTGCGTAATGTGTATGTTAAATACTGTGAAGCAGACTTGGAAAAATGCGGTCTATTGAAATTTTTTTAAAATCCCTGACTCTATGGTCATTACAAGATAAAAATGTTTGCTTGTAATCCATGCTACTGTCGCCTTTTATGATACTCCTATAATCGATGGTGCTGAGTTATTCCACAACTCAGATCTGGCTATCCAAATGCTAGAAATCTGTAAAGATAAAAGTATGGTGATACACGTCATGGTCGCTTTATGAAGGCGTCCCAGGGTATGAAATTCATAGAGCGCCAGAGAAATTAAAAACGGCGAAAACACTGACTTACCAAAACACCCATCCTAACCACCAATACATAAACCCGAGATATCAGATTTAGTTAACGTGGGTGTTTATGTAAGTAATGTAAGTACTCTGGCTTATATATTTTGGATGTTTGGATGTTTTGGTGTTTTGTTGGTATTTTGAACTATATTTTGAACTATATTTTGGATTTCTTGGCATTTTGGTATTTAGTTTATATCTCGTTTGAAAGGATATAATCAGCAGGTATTGTTATCCAAATTAAAGAAACAAGTTGTTGGTTTTGAGTACGATGAGGCTCAGTAAGCTTTAGATTTAGTTAAAAAAACTTTATCGATAAATCAGTGATTGGTTAGAGCAATAGGAGGCAAGAGGAACGGTTTAAATCACAGCACCATGCACAACGATTTCTTGCTTGTCACGAACTTGTGAATAATCTGTTTCGATTAGGTCGAAACCTGATAAAAGCAAAGAATTACAGAACTTTGCGTAAGCGATCGTTTATTGAATGGGGAAGAGTAAGCTGTGTCCAAAATATGAAATAATGTAGTACGGTCATTAATTCTGCTTGATTTCGACAAGTTGATAATACCATGGTTCTGTATAATTTAAATTGTCAGGGTGCAAGGCTGCGTTCCACGTTTCTATGCGATGGTGACTGGTTTCGGTTACAAAAGAGAGGATTTCTTGGTGGTTATTATGATTGACAGTCTGAGCAAATGGATAGATAAAGGGCTTAAGCGTCAGATATTCTGCTTGACCGGATTCTTGAATTC
Source organism: Paraglaciecola sp. (assembly GCA_047618055.1). Lineage (GTDB taxonomy): Bacteria > Pseudomonadota > Gammaproteobacteria > Enterobacterales > Alteromonadaceae > Paraglaciecola. The sequence continues at coordinate 10,433 of JBLHIW010000118.1, forward strand.
ACTCAGGTGCTGCTCCCTGCTTTTCTTGTTGACGGCAATTGCGCCTATTGTGAACGCACAGTCCCCGGATCTGAATCTCAGTAATGAGGAGCTGGCCTGGATTGCTGACAATCCGGTGATCCGCGTCCACAATGAAACCAACTGGCCGCCATACAACTTCAACGTTGATGGAGAGCCGACGGGGTTTTCAATCGACTATATGCGGCTATTGGCCAAGCAAGCCGGTCTGCAAGTCGAATTCGTGAGCGGCCCGGACTGGAATGAGTTCCTAGACATGATGCGTTCTGGCGATCTCGACGTGATGCTCAACATTGTCGATACACCTGAACGTCGCGAATTTCTGCTGT
>JBLHIW010000119.1:0-10742 GCA_047618055.1 Paraglaciecola sp.
TAGCGCTACTTTGTTTTTACCGAGGCGATCACGAATACGATGTAAACAACTAATTTCCTGTTGGTGCTCAGTTTTAATCGGCACAAAACGAATATACGGACGTTGACTGGCCTCTGTAATCGCAAAGGCATCGTTGTGATCGTTCTTGTTGCCTCGCACAAAAGGCGTGACATGTTGAGCGGGGATCAGCTTCACATCATGGCCTAATTTAGCCATTTCACGGCCCCAGTAATGAGATGAATAACAGGCCTCCATCACGACCATCGTAGGCGGTTGCTGCCGCATAAAGTCGAGTAACTGACTTCGCTTTAAGCGATTATTAAACTGCGGCTTCATATGCTCATTCACACCGCAAACCTGAAATACATTCTTTGCTAAATCGATACCAATTGTTCTAAGCTTCATGATGGATGTTCCCTATGTAAATAGTCTGTCGAAATTACTATTTTGGCGCATTGACGCCGAATTAGGGAGCGTCCATCTCATCACCCATGATAACAGCTTTTTAAATAGGCCTAGATCCCAAACGTTTTAAAAAATCACCCAAGTTAATTTCAAGGCCACCATAGTTGATGCTGTTACGCTTTTCTATTACACGTTATGATATGAAGCCCAACCAGTGTCGTTGGACTGTGTTAACCCCCTGCTTCCACGACACTGGCCCTGTTGGTTGGCGATCGTCAAAGGCTTAGAGGGATGGGCAAGGCCAAAGTGTTACACAAACGCGCCTGATCGTCGTTTTACAAAAAATCAAAGAAACCCTCGCTAACATTGCTCTGGAATATAGAGGTTTTATTAAGGGCGTTAAATAATTAACAGGGATATCTTTGTAAATTTTTGCATCTGCCCCCTTTTAGTGCCAAAACAGAACGAAATCCGCTGGGCTTTATCACTAAATGTAACCAACAAGTCGTGGTGATGTCCTCCACAGCGTAAACGTAAATAACCCTGTTCAAGTTGGCCACATTGCATATGGGGCTAAATTAGAAAAATAGCCCCATCTCGATTTATTTTTTAAAGCGTTGTTCGCCGCCAATCCAAGTTTGTAATACTTGCGTGCGCCAAATATCTTTTGATGGGATCTTAAATATGTCTTGATCCACCAATATGAAATCAGCCCATTTTCCAACTGTCAGTCCACCAAGTATTTTGTCTTGATGAGCTGAATAGGCTGCATCTAGGGTGAAGGCCCGAAAGGCTTGCTCGATACTAATCGATTCGTCTGGGTACCAGCCATCTTTTGGGAGATTTTGTCTATCTTGACGGGTAACTGCCGCATGCAAACCATAAAAGGGGTTGGCGAATTCGACCGGAAAATCTGAACCAAAAGCTAAAGGAGATCCTTGTTTTAAGAAGGTCTGCCATGCATAAGCACCTTTTAAACGCTCTTTTCCGATGCGAGTTTCGGCCATATTCTTATCACTCGTAGCGTGGGTGGGTTGCATAGAAGGAATAATGTTTAGGTTTAAAAAGCGAGGGATGTCCTCTAGCGCAATCACCTGAGCATGTTCCATGCGATTGCGCAGTGTTTGCCCGCCAATACGCTTAAAACTCTCTTCAAATTGGTCTAGTACCATACGGTTTGCCCTGTCGCCAATAGCATGAACATTGAGTTGAAAGCCACGACTGAGCACTAAATCAAATAAAGGTTTGTAATCATTCTCGCTAAGAGTCATTAAACCCCTGTTATCTGGAGCATCATTATAAGGCGCTAACATTGCCGCTCCGCGACTGCCTAATGAGCCATCGGCCATCGCTTTAACACTACGGATAGATAAAAAATCATACTGATCCTGAACATAACCTTTTTCTAGCATCGCTTTGAACTGTGGATCAGGTGCCCACAACATGGGATAAAAGCGCAGTGGTAGGGTATGAGCAGCCTGTCGTTTTATATAATAGTCATATTCTGCTTTACTGATCCCCGCATCATGTGCGCTTGTAATACCCATCGACAATAGATGCTGACCGGCAGCGTCGAGTTTACTTTTTAGGTAGGCTTCGGAGTTTTTGGGTACGTGTTCAAACATTAACTCCATGGCATTATCGATGAGTACACCAGTTGGGTTGCCGTTAGTATCACGAATAATTTTTCCACCGGGCGGATCAAGTGTTTCTTTGGTGATCTGAGCAATTTCAAGGGCTTTACTATTGACCCAACTACTGTGGCCATCTACCCGTGACAACATAACCGGACGGTCTGGTACATATTCATCTAATTGTTTAGCGTTTGGAAACGCTTTATCTGGCCACAACACCTCATTCCAGCCTCCACCCGTAATCCACTTTAACGCTGGATTAGCATTGGCATAATGACGGACTTGTTGCACCGCCTTACTGGCTGTTTTAACATCTCGCAAATCAACATCTACCAAGCTTTCACCTAAGCTCATCACACCCATAACGTGGCCATGGGCATCGATCATACCGGGTAACAAAACTTTATTTTGTCCATCTATTAAGGTGGCATGTGGAAACTTTTTGCTAAGTGCTGAGTTACCAATGGCCAGCACTTTGCCACTATCAAATACTAAATCGCTAAATGAAATTAGCACACCATTATTATTCAGCGTATATCCTCTCACATTGCTAATGTGGTTGGGGGCAGCGTAAAGAAAGCCAGATAACAAACTAAGGGTGAAAACCAACCAAAATTTCATGGATATTTCCTTTTTTTTTATCACAAAATCCAAAAGAGTTATTGAATTAGTTCCTTTGGGAACTATTTGTTACCAAGGCAGTATAAGCACGACTCATGTTTTTAATAAACCTGTTATTAACAAATTAAAGGGATCATTTAAGTCGTTTATTGGCGAAATAGGGTGCATCTTAGCAATTAACTAAACAGCCAACATAACACGCTAATTAATCTATAAAATTGAATCATGCTTAATTGACCAATGGGTGAATTTTCCATCTATTACCTGTTAATTATTCTCAATTGGCGTTTTTCTAGTTAAATTTTGTGTAGTTAAGCCATGGGGTCAGAGATTGAGGGATCCTCACTAATTTAATTAACCCCTGCCGTAGCCTTCTCAATACCTTACTTGATTAAATCAGTGACGTCTCTTACATGCCGCTGGTGTAACCTCAATTGTTTGTCGGCCTCAGCTCACAGGCCCAAAAAACAAAATCAGAGTATTGCTATGCTTTTAACAGAATCCGCTTGGTAGCGGCGGTGCAGATTGACCGTTAAACCGAGCAACATAAGGACTACACTCGCCAATGGTGCAGTCAGTATTAACAAAGTAAGCCGTCGTTTTAGTGTGCTGGCGATAACATATCTAATACTGGCGGCCCAAATTGAAAAGTTGGATACACCCACTCGTCATTATACTTATCGCCCCCCTAGACCTGCTGGGTGGCTTTATCGGGTGTACTTTGCCGGGATGTCATTGAACATCTACAACCAAATTGGCCTCGTGATGTTGATTGGCCTGGCGGCCAAAAATGGCATCTTGATTGTCAAGTTTGCTAATCAGTTACCTGACACTTTGCGTAAAGGGTCTGCTGAGCGGTTGCGGGCGATAGTTATCAACGGCATTACCACTTTTTTCAGTGCCTTGCCTCTGGTACTCGCGACGGGTGTAGGGGCAAAAAGCCCCACGGTTATCGCCATGGTGATATTTACCGCCATGCTATTATCGGCCTTTATGATCTTGTTTGTGGTGTCTACTGCCTACTTCTGGTTGACCAGAAACACCGGCTCACCGAGTGAACTTAAGTATAAGGTAGAAGCCCTGCAAAAAGCGATTCCCTATGCCAAGGGCGAAGGTACATAGCGCTTTTTGTAGGAGAATAATAAACTGGATGTAAGTGCTTGAGGCATTAAACGCTGTAACCAAACAGGTCTGCAATGCGTCTGCTTTTTGTATTTTTATATTTTTTATTTTCGGATTGAAATGATAGTGGTCACTATCATTGGGAAGTAAATGGTGCGAGGAGAGGGACTTGAACCCTCATGCCGTTAGGCGCAGGATTTTAAATCCTGTGTGTATACCGATTCCACCACCCTCGCATTGGGTGTCTCATTGAACAATGAGATATTACTAATTATAAGTATTAACATTCTATATTAAAAATGGAGGCGGAACCCGGAGTCGAACCGAGATACACGGATTTGCAATCCGCTGCATAACCATTCTGCCATTCCGCCATATAGAATTTGGAGCGGGAAACGAGATTCGAACTCGCGACCCCAACCTTGGCAAGGTTGTGCTCTACCACTGAGCTATTCCCGCACCGATGTCCTAACTTAGAACTACTTGCTTACCCGGCAGTTGCACTGCCTGACCTGCAAATGTTTTTCGCTTCTGCGTAAAACTGAGAAGCGCATTCTACATTCAAAGGCTTAGCTGTCAACTACAAACATGGTCTTTTATGACTGACTGCTTGAATTTTGACTCAAATGCCTTAATTTCAAACAAATAGCCCATCAATCTTGATTGAGTAAGCGGCCGTCACTCAGGCTATGCCACGCAGCCTTGGTATAAACCACCATCGACCAGAGGGACAATATGGCCGAAAAATACAATAAAATATAACCCAGGCTTACCCAGTAAATTTGCAGGCCCATAAAATATTCCAGCTCAGATAACAAACCGATTAAGGCCAGCATTTGCGCGGTGGTTTTGGCTTTACCCATAAACGACACTTTAACTGAATCCTGCAAGCCCTGTTGCCCCATCCATTCACGCAGCGCTGACACATAGATCTCCCGGGCAAGCAATAGAATAGCCGGTACCGTGATCCAAACGGTGGCGTAGGTGTGAGTAATTAACAGCAAGGCCGTTGCCACTATTAATTTGTCCGCTACCGGGTCCAGAAAGGCGCCGAAAGCCGTAGATTGTTTAAGTTTTCGCGCCAGGTAGCCATCAAACCAGTCTGTGATCGCAGCAAACCAGAATATAAAGGCCGCGGCCTGATGCGCCCATTTCCAGTCGAGGAAGTAGACGGCGACAAAAACGGGAATAAGTAACACGCGAATGAGCGTAATAATATTAGGAATGGTCCACATCTAGGGTCTCGGTTGGTCATCGCTAAGGTTTGCAGACAGTATCTGCCACTTCAGCTGGTTAATATATTGATTGGCACTAAAAGCGTAAAACATCTTAAGTGCTAGTTATGTATGTGATCGTAGATCTCGATAGCCAACTCAGCACTAATACCCGGCACTTTGGCGATTTCATCTTTACTGGCCTGGAGTACCCCCTGCAGGCCCCCCATGTATTTGAGCAAACTCTGCCGCCGCTTGGCCCCCACACCTGGAATGGATTCCAGCTTAGAGGTTTTTTTATCTTTTTGGCGTCTTGCCCGGTGACCAGAAATCGCAAATCGATGGGCTTCATCGCGAATATGTTGAATTAAGTGCAAAGCCGCCGAATCGCTCTGCAGCGGAATGGTAGCATGATTACCCCCTAAAATAAGCGTTTCAAGGCCGGCTTTACGGCTGCTGCCTTTGGCCACGCCAATCAATAGGGGTTTTTTCTCATGCTGCCAGTCTTCAAAATACGACTCGGCCTGGGCCAGTTGTCCTTTACCTCCGTCGATAAACAACACATCCGGTATCTTATTCTGGTCTTTTACATCACGATAGCGCCGAGCTAAGGCTTGCGCCATCGCGGCATAATCGTCACCGGGTGTTATGCCATCGATATTATACAGACGATAGTCGCTTTTAAAGGGGCCCTCACGATTAAATACCACACATGAGGCCACGGTCAACTGACCCGAGGTATGGCTGATGTCAAAGCATTCCATACGCTGAATAGGCTGCTCAAATTCGAGGGTCTGCTCTAGCTCAACATATCGGGCAAATACCGATTTCTGATGGCTCTGCTTCGACTCCAAGGCATTTTCTGCATTGGTATTTGCCAGCTGAAGATAGCGCCGCTTCTCGTCTCGTGCTCCCCGATAAAACTGAATTTTTCGACCGGACTCTTTACTCAATAAGGCTTCTATTGCCGCTTGTTCCGCTAAGGCGCGTGGGATCACTATCTGCTTGGGGATCACCTTGTTGTCAGCCAAATAAAATTGCAATATGAAGGACTGAAACACCTCTTCCTCGCTCGATTCGGCCGGCACTTTAGGGTAAAAGCTTTTACTGCCCAGTAATTTACTGTCCCGAATAAACAAGCCTTGAATACTGGCGATACCGTTACGATAAGCCAGGCCAAATACGTCCATTTCCGGTTGATCACCGCTCACCCACTGCTGTTCCTGCACCTTGTTAAGAGCAGAGATTTGATCCCGATAACGGGCTGCCGCCTCAAACTGCAGTTCCTCGCTGGCCACTTCCATTTTTTTTACCAGAGAATCAATTACTTGTTTATTTTTACCTTTCAAAAACAAACGAGCCAGTTGTACCTGCTGCTGATACTCGTCATCAGAAACCAAGCCATCAACACAGGGGCCCGCACAGCGCTTTAACTGATATTGCAAGCAGGGTCTGGTTCGCGCCCGGTAATAGCTGTCTTCACATTGTCGAAGGGGAAACAAACGCTGCATTGAGCGTAAGCTCTCACGCACTGCCCAGGCGCTGGGATAAGGCCCAAAGTACTCGCCCTTTAGCTTTTTTGGCCCCCGATGGTTGGCCAGTCGAGGATGTGGGTGAGCCGATAAAAATATAAAGGGATAGGATTTATCATCTCTAAGCAGCACGTTATAACGGGGCTTATATTTTTTGATATAGTTATTTTCGAGGATGAAAGCTTCGGCTTCACTATGCACCACGGTGACATCCATACTGGTAATTTGCTTAACCAATGAACGGGTTTTAGGGCTATCCACCGTTGCCCGAAAATAACTGGATACGCGCTTTTTCAGGTTTTTCGCTTTGCCCACATAAATCACGTCCTGATTGTGATTATACATGCGATACACACCCGGTTGGTGGGTGAGATTCTTTAAAAATGCAGGGGAGTCAAATACCTCGGGATTACTCATTAATAGTCGATTAGAACTGATCTGAATTTATCAACTTGTGACGCAGGGCTAAATGAGTCAGTGCCACATCGGAGGTAACACTCAATTTATCAAACATCCGATAACGATAGGTATTAACGGTTTTTGCGCTGATATTAAGCGAAGCAGCAATATCCGGAACCTTAGCACCCTTGGTTAATAAAAGGGTGATCTCCAACTCCCGCTCCGAAAGCTGTTCAAAGGGATTACCGTCCTTAAAATCAAGCTGACCGAGGGCAATCTGCTGGGCAATATCAGGGGATACATATTTTTGGCCGGCAGCCACTTTACGGATAGCACGGATCATTTCTTCAGGGTCAGAGTCTTTGGTCAGGTAGCCAAACGCCCCCATTTGCATTACTTTGGCCGGAATAGGGTTTTCCTTGTGCACGGACAGTACAATAATTCTGGTGTCCTCGGTAAAACGTAAAATCTGTTTTGTGGCTTCCAGCCCGCCTATTCCCGGCATGCTCATATCCATTAGCACTAAATCCGGGTTATGCTTGCGACAAAATTTGACGGCATCTTCGCCGTTTATGGCCTCGCCTACTACGGTAAAATCCTCAACATCTTCCAATATGCGTCTGATCCCAGTTCTAACCAATTCATGGTCATCAACTAACAACAATTTAATCAAACAAATTCTCCTAGAAGAGAGTCGAATATAACGATTATATGGACATTTAATATCACATAAATTCCGGTCTTTTGCAGCATAATATACTGAGAGAAACGAGAATTAGGCTTAATGCGCCATTGCTCAGTCAGCAAGGTTTAACGATAAAAATGGGTACTTAAGCGATTCCAACCTTGAATAGTCTCACTTAAACCCTGGCCAATATTTCGTGCACAACACCGTTGGACCTGGCACTGAATAATCCATCGATCGCTACAATTGGCAAGCAACGCTGGCTGACTTGGCTTACCGCCACATCGGCAACACATGGCAACATGGCCAATCTGGCTAAGCTTGATCACGGTCCCACTCTTTCTTTTCTTTTTAGCTAATTTAATCATCGAAAAGAACTAAGTCACTTATTTTAGCCAAGGTATAGGCATAGGATAAGACAAGTTGCCCCTCAATGGCACAAAAATATTGGTTTTAAGCGTGATGGTTTATGACGGCCAGCGAGGAGATTTATAGGGCATCTATTAGCTTATCCCCCAAAGGCGCCTCGTTTAGAAACCCAGGGGTCTTTGCCGACTTAGCAGGATGAAGCCTCAAGCCTGACCACACATTCAAGCTGAGACTCTGAGCTTGAAGAGTTAAGCACCAAACAACTTTACTCGGCCTTGTGCAGCAGACGCCCAGCTTTGTCTATGCTCTTGATGGCCGGTATGACCATGTTGAACCTGGTGACAATTGTGCTAAATTTCGTCAGGTTCTCCACTTTTTCTAACCTGCCTTGAGAAGCACATTTTATGCACAGCCAGCAGAGCCTGGAGCCTCTGGCAATGGTCCTGAATGATAAAATAAAGCAACTGGCAATGGAGGCCATAAAGAGATCCTCCGGCGACCATTCATCCCCAGCGCCACCAAATTGGGCCGGTGGTGCAACGGTTAAACCTGGCATATTAGTCACGCTGAGCGCTATGTTAGCATTCGGCTTGCCCCTGGCCTTAAGCTGATAATGATGGGTTAATGCTAACTCATGCTCCCTGGCTAAATATGTGATTGCCCGCAACGTTAATTAGTATTTACATGATCACGTCGCCCCTAACAGCGAGCGCTTTGGATGGTATCCATATCACAGGTGATCACACTCACATTGTTATATCCCACTCTGGCAAGCTGCTCCGCGGCGAGTATGGCCCGGGCAGAAGTGGCACAATGCAAGTAAATTGGCCGCTGAGGATCTTTTTCAATTTCCATCAGTTTCATTTCCACCAGACCACGGGGGATGTTAATTGCTCCCACCGCTCCCTTTGCCAGGTGTTCAGCTGGCTCTCGGACGTCGATCAGCAAGCCCTTATTTTCTGCTCGCTCACTTGCTGCTAACGCTGCACTAATGCAGCGCACCTTGCTTGCTGCCTCTTGCAACAATTCAGGTATTGTTTTTAACATCACTTACTCCTCTAAGCCTACTTTTTTAAGGATCGTCATCATCGGGCACCAATTGGTAAAAGCCGACTGGATCAAATTAACTGCGATGAAAATGGTGAAGTACAGCCAATTGGCATGTACAAAATAGCTTAAAACGAGGGACACTAAAATCATCACCCCGGCAACTAACCTTAACGCTGCGTTTACTTTCATAATAGATTTTCCATCCAGTGAAATACTCCTGTATATTAGAACTCACTAATATTAGACAAATCTAATATACTGATTATACTCTGTCAACTATAACTATCAGTTTACGAGCTTGGAATTGTAAAAAATGGATCTACATCAATTAGCTGCCAACGCAGCTGAGGCAGAATCGTTTATGAAATTATTGGCGAATAAAAATCGTCTGATGATCCTATGTAGCTTAATCGAAAAAGAGTGCAGCGTCTCAGAGCTAAACCTCCTGATCCCCCTTGGCCAATCGGCCCTGTCGCAACATTTAGCTGCCTTACGTAACAATAAATTGGTATCAACCAGACGTGATGCCCAAAGCATTTACTACTCAGTAAGTGATCAGCGAGTCAGAGACATTATCAAAACACTGCATGGGTGTTTTTGTGTGCAAAAAGAGGCCTAATTCGTGATAAAGCATCCAATAGACAGGCTGGTTAATTACTCCCTGACAAGCAGCCTACCCTTGTGCTTATTTATATTTGCCGTATTGGCTGGCGCCATGGCACTTAACTTTACCCCCAGAGAAGAAGAGCCACAAATAGTGGTGCCGATGATCGATGTGTGGGTAGAGGTGCCAAACTTATCGGCCCGCCAGGTGGAGCGTCAGGCCACCGTGCCCCTGGAAAAACTATTAACCCAAATACCTGGTGTAGAACATGTGTACTCCAGCTCCATGGACGGCCGACTCAGCGTCACCCTGCGCTTCTATGTGGGTGAAAACCGTGAAGACGCCTTATTAAATACCTACAACAAACTTTATTCCAATCAAGACATTATTCCGTCGGTAGTGGCAAGCTGGATGCTCAAGCCCATCGAGGTGGACGAGGTGCCGATACTGGTTCTGGGTTTGTATAGTACTGAGGCTGCCTTGTATGCAGACTTTGAATTGCGACGTTTTGGTCAGGAGATATCGACCCTGTTACAGGGTATCGAGCATACCAGTGAGGTAAAAGTCGTTGGCGGTCGTGCCCGGCACATTCAGGTATTGATGGATACTCAGGCCTTGGCTGCCCGGCAAACCAGCGTGCTGGACGTTTACCATGCCATTGGCGCGTCTAACGAGCTGCTAAAAACCAGTCAAATGATTGTTCAGGGCAAGTCAGTACTGATTGAAAGTGGTGATGTGATCCGTAATCTGGAGGCTTTGGCTAATCTGGTGGTCAATGTAGTCAACGGTAAAGCCGTATTGCTTAGGGATGTGGCTAAAATTAACGATGGACCCGAAGAAGTAAAAGCCTATCAGTGGCTCGAATTTACCGCAAAGGGTGAGTCTTCCGGACCTGCTCACATACAACACCCCATGGTCACCATCAGTGTTGCCAAGCAAAAAGGCAGCAATGCGGTCGGGGTGTCCGACGCCATACTTAAGAAAATGGCGGAATTACAAGCCAGCCTGCTGCCTGGCGAAGTCAAATTTTCTGTGCTGCGCAATTATGGTGAGACTGCCGATGAAAAGGTGACTAACCTGGTCTCCAGCCTAGGCTTCGCAATCTTT
>JBLHIW010000120.1:0-10709 GCA_047618055.1 Paraglaciecola sp.
GCAGAAGTACAGGCAGAGCCAGACGACACAGCCATATCTTTTAGCGCCATAATCAAGGATTCACCCTCAACGTAAGCAAAACTGACATTCAGGTTGCCGGCAATCCGACTTTCCAAGTCACCATTAAGGTACACAGCTTCAATATCTTTTACGCCATTCCACAAACGGTCACGGAACATCATTAGACGTTCGCTTTCCGTGGCCATCTCTTCTTTAGCTATGCGAAAGGCTTCTCCCATGCCAACAATTTGGTGAGTTGCCATAGTGCCAGAGCGCATGCCTCGTTCATGACCGCCGCCGTGCATTTGTGCTTCTAAACGTACCCGTGGTTTACGGCTTACATACAAGGCTCCGATGCCTTTAGGGCCGTACGTTTTATGGGCAGAGAAAGACATCAAATCGACTTTCAGTGCTTGTAAATCAATGGGGACTTTGCCGGTACTTTGCGCCGCATCAACATGGAATAAAATTTTCCGTTCGCGACAAATTTCACCAATGGACGCAATATCCTGGATCACTCCAATTTCGTTATTAACATGCATCACAGAAACCAAAACTGTGTCTGGGCGGATACATGCTTTGAGTTTTGCTAAATCCAACAAACCGCTAGGCTCTGGATCCATATAAGTCACTTCAAAGCCTTCTCGCTCCAACTGACGACAGGTGTCTAGTACGGCCTTATGCTCTGTTTTCACGGTGATAACATGCTTGTTCGTTTTACCGTAAAAATTAGCTGCGCCTTTAATCGCTAGATTATTGGACTCGGTTGCCCCGGAGGTAAAAACAATCTCACGAGGATCCGCATTCACCAAATCAGCAATTTGATTGCGGGCAATATCCACAGCCTCTTCAGCTACCCAGCCAAAGCTATGTGAACGTGAGGCCGGATTACCAAACTTACCTTCAGTGGTTAGACACTCAGCCATTTTGGCGGCCACACGAGGGTCAACCGGTGTGGTGGCAGAATAATCGAGGTAAATAGGTAATTTAATGTCGTTTTTTGCTTGTTCCACGATGTTACTCCACTTATAGCTGCAAGCTAATAGCAATGTCACTTGCTGCAATTTTATTAAGATGTTGGTTTTTGTCTTGTCTGCTGGCCACGTATTTCACGTCATGCTTGGCCATGAGTTCGCCCAGAGTAATGCCATTTAAAAAATCACTAATGCGTTCGCTTAAGTCTTCCCATAAATTATGCGTTAAGCAACGTTCGCCGCCCTGACAATCCGATTGTCCCTGACAACGTGTGGCATCTACCGACTCATCTACCGCGCGAATGACCGCACCAACGGATATCTGCGCTGCGCTGCGTCCTAATTTGTAACCACCACCCGGTCCACGGACACTTTCCACCAGTTTTTCTTTGCGTAGACGTGAAAACAATTGTTCGAGATAAGACAATGAAATTTCCTGACGCTCAGATATATCAGCCAAGGAGACAGGCCCATGCTGTGAATGTAAGGATACATCCAACATTGCCGTAACTGCATAGCGACCTTTTGAGGTTAACTTCATTGGAACTCTCAAGCTGAGACTGACTAAAAACGTGGCCGAATTCTCACATACTTGACTAATTTAGTCAAGTATTAGTCCTACCGTTTTAGTCAAGTATTACACATAATTAAGATGAACTAGATCTGTGGATCGAAAGCGTCTTTAGCCTGCTGCATATCTTTTGCAAACTCATCATCTGCAAAGGTATCGAAAACCAGTACGGGTAGGGATTTACCACAGACGTCTCCCCCCATACTATTGATAGCTTTACACATTTCTTCCACTTTGCTGTCGATTAAATGCACATGGTCAACCATTACACCAATCGCATTGGCAATGGGATCCGGATTATCCGGGGCTACTGCATAGGCATCAAAACCATATTTTTTGGCAATCTTTTCACGCTCACCGTTTTTGTGATGATCTTCAGGGGGTTTTTCAACCACGATCCTGCCAGGAATACCAATAACGGTCGCACCTTCAGGTACGTCACGCACCACGACAGAATTAGAACCCACTTTTACCCCCCTGCCCATGGTGATGGGTCCAAGCACTTGTGCACCGGCTCCCACCACCACATTATCCTCAAGAGTTGGATGTCGCTTACCCGCTTTCCAGCTGGTTCCGCCCAGCGTTACTCCGTGGTAAAGGGTGACATCATCACCAATTTCTGCCGTTTCACCAATCACCACACCCATGCCGTGATCAATAAAAAATCGTCGCCCCAACTTAGCACCAGGGTGGATCTCCACCCCGGTCATCCAGCGCGTGAAGGTAGAAAGGCAACGAGCTAACCAAAGCCAGTTCGCTCGCCATAGTTTATGACTCAGGCGATGCAACCAGATAGCATGTAAACCGGGATAATTGGTCAAAACCTCAAAGGCATTGCGCGCCGCAGGATCTCGGTGAAACACACTTTGAATATCTTCTTTAATCCGGTCAAACATAATGAATTGACTAATCCTTGTTTTTAATGTTTTTCTCTACCGATGCGAGTATGCCCCGCAATATATTCAGCTCCTGAGTTTCAGGGCGGGCTCGGTTAAACATCCGGCGTAATTTAGGCATCACCATACCCGGATGTTGGGGAATGATGAAATTCGTTTTATGTAGGGTTTGTTCCAAATGACTATAAAAACCTTCCAGCTCTTCTGACAAGGGATAGTCATTTTGCACATCGGTTCGCGGTGTTTTAGCTAAATGGGCCATACGAATTTCATAACACAAGGTTTGCACCGCCGCGGCCAGATTCAAAGAGCTGTATTCTGGGTTGGCGGGAATACACACATGAAAATGGCAAAGCTGTAACTCTTCATTACTCAAGCCATTATTTTCCCGGCCAAATACCAAAGCCACAGGGTACTTCATTACCTCAGATACCAGCTTTAAACCACATTCACGGGGTTCAAGCATTGGCCAGGAAAGGGTACGGGAACGGGCACTGGTGCCGACCACCAATCCACAATCTGCCACGGCTTCTGCCACGCTGCTAACCGTCTGCGCATTCGCTAATACATCCCCTGCTCCGGCAGCTAATGCACTGGATTTACCATCCGGTGGGGTAATCGGGTCAACCAGTACTAACTGACTCAGCCCCATAGTTTTCATTGCCCTGGCAGCAGAGCCAATATTGCCCGTGTGGGAGGTGTTAACTAATACAATTTTGATGTTTTCAAGCATGACATATGGGGCTTGTATAGGTGATTTTCAGGAGACAGATAATAGCACAAGCTAAAGTAGTGATAATGGCTGTCGTTTAAATTAATTTTTAACCACAATATAAGCTGAAAAACATAACAATTGTCCCCCTGCACAGAAAGGGGTAAAAACAGCGATACCCCTATATTGGTTTCCCCTGACACAGCATCGCTGTAAGCCACAAATTCAATCACTTTGGGCATGGATCAGCCATTCCAGCAATGAAACCTTGCACATCAGGACCAACACAATACTGCTGCTATCAATTTAATCACTGCGTCGTATTGTACTAATGAATGACAGGAAATATCGCGACTAAACATTAGCGGTTAAAATATTATCGTTGCTTATCTCAAGTCCTCTGGTACACTGCCCGGCGATTTTTTGTTCAGTCCTTTTTAGGGTTGAGTAGTCTATGTTTAATGTTCTTTTAAAATTGGTGGTTTAACTATGCATCCTATGCTGAATATAGCGGTACGAGCGGCGCGCGTGGCGGGCAATATTATTGCGAAAGGTTTTGAGAATCAATCTGAACTTATGGTTGAAGCGAAAGGTAGCAACGATTTTGTTACACGTATTGATAAAGAAGCTGAACAGGCGATTATCAGCAAGATCCAGCAGTCTTTTCCGGATCACAGTTTTGTCGGTGAAGAGGGCGGCGTAGTAAAAGGTAGCGATGATGATTTTAAATGGATCATTGACCCCCTTGATGGCACCACTAATTTTATCAAAGGCATCCCTCATTTTGCGGTTTCTATAGCCCTGATGCATAAAGGACGTCTAGACCAGGCTGTGATCTTTGATCCTATCCGCGGTGAACTATTTACCGCCAGTAAAGGTGCAGGGGCACAACTTAATGGTTTCCGCATTCGAGCCAGTAAAGCAAAAGAGCTGAGCCAAACCATATTAGCCACTGCTTTACCGTTTAAAGACAAGACATCCCTACCGACCTATCTCGACAGTTTTACCAAGATTTATTCTCAAGCCGGCGATATCAGGCGCTCCGGTTCGGCAGCATTGGATTTAGCCTATGTCGCCGCCGGTCGTTATGATGGTTATTGGGAAAAAGGTGTTAAACCTTGGGATATTGCGGCCGGTGAACTAATGGTTCGTGAGGCCGGTGGTTTGGTAACCGACTACAGTGGTGGAAATGATCCCATGCATAAAGGTGAAATTGTCGCCGGCAGCGCAAAAGTGGTGCAGATCCTGGTAAAGCATTTAAAGAGCTAGACATTTAAACGGCTAAGTAGCCAACTGCAATACCTCTGAAGGCGGATCAATGATCCGCCTTTTTTATACTTTGAATAAATATAAGATCAAGGTCAATCTCAGTAAGCTGAGATCAGAAAGTTAATATAGCATCCCTTGTACCCTCAATACCTTGCGCAGACAGTAAATCCGCCCTCCCACACTTTAACGACGGTAACTTCAAACCAATGACTGGGATAGACACTTTGGAATTGACGGGATCACAAGCTGCATAAAGAAGAGTTTGAATTTGCTGAAAGTTCCTTAGGTTTAGGCAAAAAAAAACCGCTGAATATCAGCGGTTTTTTTGGGGTTCAACTAGCACCTTCGCCTCGAACCAGTATCTAGTATCTAGTATCTAGTATCTAGTATCTAGTATCTAGTATCTAGTATCTAGTATCTCAGGAGGTTACATCACCGCATCCTGATCTGCCCCTTCTTTTTCAATCTGGATTGGCATCAGGTCTTCTTTGCTAACGCCCAGAGTTAAGGCCACCAAACTGGCTACGTAGATTGATGAATAGGTGCCGATCACCACACCAAATAGCAGTGCCGTGGCAAAGCCGTGGATCGTTATACCCCCTAACAAGAACAAGGATAACAACACCAAAATAGTGGTCAACGAGGTGATAATCGTTCGATTCAAGGTCTGCGTTAAGGAGATATTGATGATCTCTTCCGGCTCACCTTTACGTATTTTTCGAAAGTTTTCCCGAATGCGATCCGAGACCACAATCGTATCGTTCAACGAGTAGCCAATCACCGCTAAGACTGCCGCGAGTACCGTTAAGTCAAACTCTAAACGAAGCACCGAGAACAGACCTAAGGTAAGTATGACATCATGAGCCAATGCGGTTACTGAGCCTACGGCAAAGCGCCATTCAAAGCGCATGGCTACATAGACCAAAATACACAACAACGTTACCAGCATCGCCAGCCCGCCCTGTTCGGTTAACTCTTCGCCAACACTTGCACTAACAAAGGAGCTATTGCGCATTTCCACACCGGAATCGGCTTCTTTAAGTAAGGCAATCGCTTTATCACCTAGCTCGGCAGGCTTAATGCCCTCAACCGAGGCTAAACGGATCAACACATCCCTGCTACTGCCGAAGTTCTGTACCATCGCATCTCTGAAGTTGCCCAAAGCCAGTTGCTCTCGCACCTGTTGTAGGTCTGCAGTTTGTGCGTAGCGGACTTCAATTTGGGTACCGCCGGTAAAATCCAGCCCCCAGTTAAGTTGATTCACCCCCAAAGAGACTAAAGAGCCAATAACCAAAATACAGGATAGTATGGCTGCCGGGATGCGCAGTGACATAAACGCCACGGTTTCTTTCATATTGAGTAATTGCATATCAGTGCTCCTAAATTGATAACTTGCTAAGACGTTTACCGCCCCACCAAGCATTGACAACAGCACGCGTAACAATAATGGCTGTAAACATAGAGGTGGCAATACCGATCATCAGGGTAATGGAGAAGCCTTTAATTGGCCCCGTTCCCACCGCGAAGAGGATTAGACCAGCGATAAAAGTGGTGATATTGGCGTCGAGTATGGTGGAAAAAGCACTGTCATAGCCATGATGGATGGCCTGTTGTGGACTTCTGCCATCGCGAATCTCCTCTCGTATGCGTTCGAATATCAACACATTAGCATCCACTGCCATCCCCACAGTTAACACGATACCTGCCATACCTGGCAGGGTGAGTGTGGCACCGGGGATCATTGACATAACGCCCACTATCATCACCAAATTTAAGCTCAGGGCGATATTGGCCACAAAACCAAACTTCTTGTAGTAAATCAGCATAAAAATAAGTACTGCAACAAAGCCCCAAATAATGGCTTGTTTACCCATCTCGATATTTTCCTTACCCAGACTTGGCCCAACGGTACGCTCTTCAATTATCTGAATGGGAGCGATCAACGCACCGGCTCTTAGTAACAAGGCCAGGTTTTGTGCTTCTTTGGGCGAATCCAATCCCGTGGTAACAAAATTACTGCCAAATATCCCATTGATCCGCGCAACACTGATCACCCTGCGTTCTTTCTCAAAGATTAACTTGTCGTCTGCGTCACGCTCACCGTTGGCTTTATACTCGATAAAAACCACCGCCATAGGTAGTCCCACTGCACGTTTGGTAAAACGTGACATCTTGGAACCACCTTTTGAGTCCAATGAAATGGACACCTGAGGCATGCCGTATTCATCCACCCCGGCATTGGCATCAATAATGTGATTACCGGTAACGATGATTTGTTTCTTCAGCAGTACTGGTTGGCCATTTTCTTCGAAAAGCAATTCAGAACCGGGAGGTACACGGCCATTTACCGCATCACGCACATCATGTTCAATATCTACTTCGCGATATTCTAAGGTGGCAGTGGCATTAAGAATTTCTTTGGCTTTAGCGGTATCCTGTACACCTGGCAGTTGCACGACTATCCGTTCCGCGCCCTGTTTTTGCACCACGGGCTCAGCCACACCCAATTGGTTGACTCGATTACGAATGATAGTGATGTTCTGCTTGACCGCATAATCCCGAAGATCTGCCAGTTTTTGATCTGTCATGCTGGCCAGAATCACCAGATCGTTTTTCTCGACAAACAGGAGATCACGGTTACGATTTTTTAGGAAAAACTCCGCCTTATCAAGCGTGTCCTGATCGCGGAAATATATCTCAACGCCTTTATCAATTTGCTTCACCGTGCGATAACGAATGCCCTCTTCACGCAAGGCCATACGAAAATCACCGACCATATCCTCAAGTGACTTCTCTAGGGCCAAATTCATATCCACTTCCATCAGGAAGTGCACCCCGCCACGTAAATCGAGGCCTAACTTCATAGGAGTGCCACCCAGAGACGCTAACCATTCTGGGGTATCCGGTGCGAGGTTCATGGCGATGTAATAGTCATCACCTAAAACCGCTTCCAGTGTCTCCCGGGCGATAAGTTGTGTGTCTAAGTCGTTTAAGCGGATCAATACTTGATTATTTTCTAAGACCACGCTTTTGCTGTCGATATTAGCTGCCTTAAGCTCGGCCTTGACCGTTTCAACTAAGGCGCTATTGACAACCGCGTTGCGGCCCGCGGAAATTTGTACGGCAGGATCTTCGCCATATAAGTTGGGAGATGCATACAGCGCACACAGAGCGACCACAATGATCACCATGATGTACTTCCATAGCGGAGTTTGGTTTAACACTAGCTTTTCCTTCTGTTTTCCTACCTGGGCGAGTTTCGCTTAGCCCAAAACAAATAAGCGGGCTAATGCCCGCACAATTTCATTTTCAGCCGATTAAATCGCCTTCATCGTACCTTTAGGTAACACTGCCGATACCGCGGACTTTTGGATCACGATATTAGTACTGTCATTCAGGGCGAGTTCGATAAAATCTTTATCTTCAGAAACCTTACTAATTTTACCTACCATGCCGCCTTGGGTTAGCACTTCGTCACCTTTGCTCAGTGAGGTCACCAGGTTTTTGTGATCTTTTACCCGCTTGGCTTGTGGACGATAAAGCATAAAATAAAATATCAGACCAAATACACCGAGCATGATCAACATTTCATAACCGCCACCTGTAGCCCCACCAGGTGCCGCTTGGGCGTGTGCATCAGAAATAAATAAACTCATAAGTTCTCCTAATTTTAATAATAGATATTGTTGTTATAGTGCCGGTACCGGCATGTCTTTTTGTGCATAAAATGTCTCGACAAACTGATCTAAGGTTTGCCCGGCAATAGCATCACGTAAACCCTGCATCACGCGCTGGTAATAACGCAGATTGTGAATGGTGTTCAATCGCGCCCCCAGTATTTCATTGCACTTGTCCAGATGATGGAGATATGACCGGGAATAGTTTTTACAAGTGTAACAGTCACATTTTTCATCTAATGGGCCCGTATCCGTCTTGTGCACGGCATTACGAATTTTCACCACGCCGGTGGTGATAAACATATGACCATTGCGGGCATTGCGGGTAGGCATCACGCAATCGAACATATCGATACCCCGGCGGACGGCTTCAACCAAATCTTCTGGCTTGCCTACACCCATCAAATAGCGTGGTTTTTCTGCGGGTATTTTGTCTGCCGTATGATCCAGGATGCGCATCATATCTTCTTTGGGCTCACCCACCGACAATCCACCAATTGCATAGCCGTCAAAACCAATATCTTCCAAACCTTGCAAGGACACATCACGCAAACCTTCATACATCCCCCCTTGGATAATCCCAAATAAGGCGGAAGGATTGTCGCCATGCTCATCCTTGCTGCGCTTGGCCCAGCGTAACGACAACTCCATGGATACCCGTGCTTCACTTTCAGTGGCAGGATGAGGCGTACATTCGTCGAAAATCATCACGATATCCGAGCCTAGATCACGCTGTACTTGCATGGATTTTTCTGGGGTAAGTAGAATTTTTTCACCATTGATCGGCGAACGAAAGGTAACGCCCTCTTCGGTGATCTTACGCAACTCACCCAGGCTAAATACCTGAAAACCGCCCGAGTCGGTCAAAATAGGTTTATGCCAGTGCATAAAATCATGCAAGTCACCGTGTTGTTTGATGATCTCCGTACCCGGACGCAGCATCAAATGAAAGGTATTGCCCAAACAAATATGGGCACCGGTCTCATCCAGCTCTTCAGGCGTCATACCTTTGACCGTACCGTAAGTGCCAACCGGCATAAAGGCAGGGGTTTCAACCACGCCACGTTCAAAGATAAGGCGTCCGCGACGAGCCTTACCGTCGGTGTTATCTAACTCAAATTGCATTAAAAGTCCTGCTTAGGAAAAATCAGCCTTGCTGATCCAGTACCGGCCAACAAAACAGCCAACACTTAAAAAAGTCGCAGGATTATATACGAATAGCGCCAATGAATAAAAACTAATGTTAGTTTTTAGTTAAATCCCTTTTTCAATAAACATCGCATCACCGTAGCTAAAGAAGCGGTATTGCTGTTCAATCGCTTGACGATAGGCATGCATAATATTTTCTTTACCAGCAAAAGCACTGACTAACATAATCAAAGTAGATTCAGATAAATGGAAGTTAGTTAACATGGCGTCTACCAGCTGAAATTGATAACCGGGGTAGATAAAGATGTCAGTATCGGCAAAAAATGCCTGGAGGGGGGCCTTACTTTTTAATGCCGCCTGGGCCGCTGATTCTAAAGAGCGCACCGAGGTCGTCCCCACCGCGACGACCCGCTTACCGGCCGCCTTGGTCGCCAGTACCGCATCCACCACGTGCTGAGGAACTTCTGCATACTCCGAATGCATTTGGTGATCGAGTATATTGTCCACACGCACCGGCTGGAAGGTGCCGGCCCCAACATGCAGGGTAATAAACTGGGTATTTACCCCTTTGTCTCTTAGTTGTTTCAGTATGTCTTCGTCAAAGTGCAAACCCGCAGTTGGGGCAGCAACCGCACCGGGTTTTTCATTGTAAACCGTTTGATAGCGCTCCTTGTCCGAGTCTTCGTCCGGTCGGTCAATATAGGGTGGTAAGGGCATATGACCATATTGTTCAAGTGAGGGTAGAACCCCTTGGGAATTCAAAAACTTCAATTCAAACAAGGCTTCATGACGAGCAAGCATTTCAACTTCAATGGCCCCTTCCAAGATCATCCGGTTACCGACTTTAGGCGCTTTACTGGCGCGTACATGGGCTAATACCCGGTGCTCGTCGAGTACTCTTTCTACCAGTACTTCTACTTTGCCACCGGAGGCTTTGTGCCCCAGTAAGCGCGCAGGAATGACCCGGGTATTGTTAAATACCAGCAAATCCCCGGGCGCTAACAAGTCGACAATTTGCCGAAACGTTTGATGTTGCAATTCACCGTTTTGCCCATCAAGATGCAAAAGCCGACTGGCTGAACGCTGCTCCGTTGGATATCGTGCAATCAGGGATTCGGGTAATTCAAAGTGGAAATCAGATACTTTCATCAGGTTACGTCTGGTTTGCTGCTCATGGAAAATTTCGCGGGTATTCTACCCTAATCATTATACCCAAGCCACTTCAAAACACACATTTCACAGTGGTTTGAGAGCAACTAATAGTCAGTCTTATTACTTCAATCACATTGTATCGCTGGTATTAAAAAACATACTTATAACCCAATCCAGATACGCACAAAGCCTTGTACTGTTTGGCTAATCCCCTAATATAAACTCACAGTTTGATTATTGACATACGCTCCCAACTATCGACATAAGCTCATAACGGTTCTTCGCCCAGCAGCTTAGCTGGGATTGAGT
>JBLHIW010000121.1:0-10429 GCA_047618055.1 Paraglaciecola sp.
CGAGCACCAGACAATCCTCTTCCTCTCGCACAAAACAAAAGCGCAGCATTAAAATCCACTCTGCTGCCGCCCATACGTGCTGTCCGTCGCCCATGCAGCCCCCTCCCGTGAGTGGATGTATCGCCTCTGGCCATTGACCCGTTGCAGTGGCCAGCTCCGCAACCCGCTGCATTAATCCTTGATAACGTTCATCCCCTGCCCGCATTAACACCTGGGCAATATGCAAAGTGAGATAGGGGTTTATGCCGCTGTGAGTCATGTCCTGAAAAAAACCCTGCTCAACACAACAGTACTCTAACAAAAACTCACAGGTGTCCAACGCCCGCGGGTCATTCTCCGGGCACAGTTGAGCAGGATAAGCCAAGGCCAAGGAGCCAATTGCCCCGGCATCCAGCCTGCGGGTGGGCGCAGCAGGCATAGCCTTTCTGCCAAGCTTGTTTGCGGCTACGTCTAAATTTTTATCCACGCAATGTTGATAATCTAAGGCCACATCCTGATATTTTTGACTGAGTACGGAGTCCCCTGCTAAGGCAAACAACGCTCCTGCCGCTTTTAATCCAGCGATACCCCAAAAATTATCCCAGTAATAATAATTGTTTGGGCCAAGATGCTCTGCGCTAAAACCCGCAGGCAGCAAACCCTCATGCACCCCATCACCTTTATGGGGTAAACGCTTGTTAATGATCCAATCCGCTCCCTTTTTGATCATCTTCAACCATTGAGGCTTAGGCCCTTGATGACTTAAGTGGCAAAAGCGCTGCAAAATCCACAACACCTGTCCGTTGGAATCCCACTCCCCCTCTTGAGAGTGAAAGTATCCTGAGCGATCCTGCCTTAAAGAAAAACGATCGATAGCCTGCTCAGCACGCTTCGTTAAACCGGCGCACAACAATGCATGAATAATAAACACCGCATCTCTGAACCAAAACCGTTTGTAGGTATAAGGGCCGGGATAAATATCTTTACAAGAGTGTATGAGCAGGGTTTTAAGGGCAATATCATACAGGGATTGGAAAGATGGCTGGGGAACGTGCAAGACGCTGGCATCTTGCAGATGCGCTTGCCAGGACAAGCCCTGAACCGTATCTTTATTATTGTCCTGTTGCAGGGGAATGCGCACCGATACTTTGCCCCAGTCGCTATTTGTCTCCAACTTAAACATTGCCGCAGCCGTTACCATACCAATATGACACTGCCCTTGTTGTTCATCGAGCAGATCATTTAAATGAATGTACACGTCCCCTCCCTGGTAATTGGATATGTGATGGCGATCCACCCTGCGACTAAATTCAAGACGATAGGTCTGATCAATTAACCATTGATTTCGTTTGGCATCTAGACTCACCTCATCAATAAAGCTCACGCCTTCCGGATTGCAAGGGCGAAGCGCTAGTACTATCCAGGCCGGTTCATCGGCGATCCCTTCAATATCCAGCTGGCAAACCACCTTTCCCGCCTCCATCACCACACTCGCCTGGCTTTGCAGGCTTAATTTACCCTCACGAGCGTTGGTTACTATTCTTAGTTCATTATCATAGAACAAACTTTGTTCGACATGTTTCATTCTCGATGGCAACAACACTCGACCGCTTTGGGTCACCAACCAACTATCCAGTGACCAGCCATCAATGAAAGGGGTCAGCAATCCACGGGGGTCGATTATGGGCAAATCGGCATGGTCAGGTAAGCCGACAGCTGTCCAATTTCTGTGGCTCAAATTAATGTGAGTAATAGAGAAGGCACGGGGTATAAAAGAAATATCCCGGGGGTCAAATTGTCGCTCAATCCAATAGGGCCATACCCAGTCAAGATTGTGCTGGATTACCCTATTATTAATTAGCCCCCGGGCATGCATTAGTGCCCCTGCTCTTAATAACTCAACCGGTTCGTTTACTTCAGAAGGCTGGATAAACCGTTGCAACTGACTCAAGAGATTTATGGGGTCAAGAAATCCGTGCCGTCGCGCCACATACCGGACCATCCACTTCCAGAGCATCCACTTAAGACGCATGTTTCCTCCTTACATCTTTGACTGCTTGGGCCTCGTAACGCAACAGCGCCCTTTGCGCGTGTTTGGTAACATAAGTAACCGTGACCAGCATGAAAGAAAATGCCAGCACATAGAAACCCCAGGCATTAGGCGAACGCATGAGTTCACCAGAGACTAACATCGACAGATCGGCCGCCAGGGATCCCATATAAACGATAAACAACGTGTTGGGGATGATCCCAATAAATGTGCCAATGACAAAGTCTGCCATGGAAAAATTGGTCGCGCCAAAAAAATAATTAGATAACTTAAGGGGAAAAAATGGCACCAGTCGGGTCAACAAAATCAACTTCCAGCCTTCGTGCACCAATTCGTCGTTTACTACTTTTAATTTTTTATGATTACGTAAATAGTTTTTTACTCCCTCGCTAAAACTATGCCGGGAGATAAAAAAGGCGACCGCTGCGCCCAATGTTGTGGCCACTATCACACAGAAACTGCCCAAAGCAGGGCCAAACAGGAAGCCCGCAGCGAGGGTAAAAATAATGCTCGGCAGCAAAAAGATTACCAGCAACATATCGATTAAAATAAACAGCAGTGGGGCCCACAAACCAATCGTTTGCAGCCAGTCAAAAAACTCACGTAGCGGTACCTGTAAATCAAAATACAGCAAGATAACCAACAACAAGCCGACCAATAAAGTGCCCGTCAATATTGACCATAAAATTGATGAAGCTTGGGTCATAAGGGTTTCTAATCCACGCACATAGTGAAGCAAAACACTGAAAAAATAATAGCTTATCCTATGAATTTTTGCCTGCAACAGCTTGATCCATATCAAGTCACACACCAAGTTAAGCCGGTCGCACCCTATCTTGATCCGCATCAATAAGGCAGAAACTAAGTGCCCCCTTGCCAGGAAAAAAGGCTTATCTTACCTGGACACAGCTGGCACACAGACAAACCCAACATGAATAAGTCAAACTTACTGTTATCCCTTATTTTTACCTTCATTTTGCAGGGCTGCAATCCCGGCCCCGACTCTCCAAGAGGTTTTAGTTTGCCATCCGGAGATGCGGTCAAGGGTGAGAAGGTATTGATGAAATACCAGTGCCTGGCCTGCCACAACCTCGAAGGCTTTGATTACGATTCCTTCAACAAGCAATTTGAGCCACCGGTACTATTAGGCGGCACCTCAGCGCGGGTTAAAACCTACGCAGACCTGGTAAGCTCCATCATTAATCCCTCACACAGGCTGGCAGGGAATTACCCACTATCTCTTACCCAACAAGATGGCGTATCAAAAATGCGGGTATTTAACGACGTGATGACCGTCACTGAACTGGTCAATTTAGTGGCATTTTTACAGCCTAAATATACGGTGCCGCCCTATGAATACACCCATTATGGACACTATGAATTATAGTCCTTATGGAAAAATCAATGTAACTATCCGGAACTACAAGGCTATATTGACCAGGCTTAGCCCTTTTCCTATCAAAGGTGTTGACCATGCATTTTGAGTTAAACGACACCGCCGAATTTTTACTGGCTATTGGCGGAATATTATTACTGGGTATGAGCTGCGATTTCATTGGCAAGAAAACCAGCTTGCCCCGGGTAACGTTACTGCTGCTTTTTGGTGTACTGATTGGTCAGCAAATGCTGGATCTTATCCCTGAGTCTTTGACCCGTAACTTTGAAATAGTCACCAATATGGCCTTACTGGTAGTGGGATTTTTGTTGGGCGGAAAATTCGATCTGAAGAAGCTCAAAAAAGATGGTCGTGGTTTACTCTGGATATCTGCGGCAGAGGCATTATTCACCACTTTGCTGGTGACCATTGGCCTATGGTTATTATCCCTGCCTTTGCCAGTCGCTTTCTTGCTGGGATGTATTGCCACTGCAAGTTCCCCGATACCTATTTTAGATGTCATTGTGGAACTCAAAACCCATAGTCGCTTCTCCGAGTTGGTGCTAAAAGTCGTAGCTATTGACGATGTATGGGCATTGATCTTGTTTAGTATGGGTATTGCCCTGATGTCGGTATTTCACGGTAACGGCGAGGGCGTATCGTCAATACTACTGGCGACTTACCAGATTTGTGGCGCAGTTCTGCTCGGGCTGGCACTGGGCGTGCCTGGCGCCCAGTTGACGGGTCGAATAAAATCCGGAGAGCCCACCTTAGTCGAGGCACTCGGTCTGGTATTTGTATGCGGGGGACTGGCACTTTACCTGGATGTATCCTATTTAATCGCGGTCATGGTGATGGGGGCAGTAATCGCCAATACTGCAAAGCACCATGACTATCCCTTCCATGAAATAGAGAATATTGAATGGCCATTTATGCTGGTGTTTTTTGTGTTAGCCGGGGCCTCATTAGAGCTTGTAGCCTTGAAGCAGATTACATTTATTGGCCTCATCTATATTTTTTGCCGAACCCTCGGCAAATATGCCGGTGCCTGGCTGGGGGCAAAAATAAGTGGTATCGAGGTGGGAAGCAGAAATTGGATAGGTTTGGCCCTATTACCCCAGGCAGGCGTTGAAATAGGTATGGTGTTACTTGCGGCGCTGCAGTTTCCTGAATACCGTCAACTCTTTTTGCCACTGGTCATTAGCGGAACGATTATTTTTGAACTTATCGGTCCACCGTTAACGCGCTATGCCATAAAAAAAGTACCCGACCGCCAGTAGGTATTGACCAGGCTGTTTATGCCTCTTTCATTAAACCATGACCTGGGCTACCGGAGATCTGAAAGCAGGCGGTAGCTCTGCATAATCGAATCCCACAAGCAGAGCCACACATAAGACCTACCATTTTGAGGAGTAATCCATTTTTGAGGTGTTTATTCCAAAACAGTCATGTTCAATTTATTCGCCGGCTCTGGAATACAAGGGGTAACAGTTCGGTATCAGGCATGAGCTTGGTGCAACTTGTCGGGCTGATACTTAAGCTCGCAAATACGGGCTACGTTCAGAGACGTCACCCTGCAGTTAGGGAACTTGCCAGGCCCTAAATACCGTTTTAGTTTTTCACTTTCCAGCTACCATCAGCCTGACGGCATGCGGTGCCGTAAATTTGCTCGGTTTTTGCGCCAATGCTGGCATCTATACTGTATTCCCGGCAAGGCGTATTGTTTTGCTGATAAGTGCGGGTGGGCACCACCCGATACTGGTAGCCAGTGTCGGGATTGCGCCAGTGTGTTTCCACTCCCGTACGCACCGTTTCAAGGGAGTGACTAACCTTAATACGGTCGGTTTTGTCCATACTGCGTCCCACGTTGCCACCGATGGTCGTGCCAATCATTGCCCCCAGGACCGTAGCCACAGTTCTGCCATGACCACCGCCTATTTCATGACCTAAAACGCCACCCAATATACCGCCAATGATCATACCTCCGGCTTCATTATCGCCCCGTGGCGAAGCACAGGACGTTAATAACAGGACAGAACTGAACAAGGCTGGAATAAGCCTGTAATTAATATGCTTTGACATGATAGCCACCTTTTTTGTCTGATTCATTACGCGAAATACTTCACGCACTCGACTGTTCATAATAAGGTTTAGCCGATGGTGAAAAGGTAGTCCTAAGGGGGAGAAAAAAATTGATCACGGTCAAAGTTGGGGGTGATAGACCCAAAGCCAATGCAAACAAGGCCGCAGCTTCAGGGGTAAACGACTATAAACCACAGAATATACAGAGCCCACAGAGGAAAAAAATTTAAGATAGAATTATTTTCTTGCTCTGTGACCTCGGTGGTGAATTTTATTTTGGTTTACACACTTATAAGCTCAGGTCTATTTCGAAGGGCGGGTTTGCAGAGATTCACGCAACTGTGAGGATTCTTCGAGAAAATTGTCCGCATCCCCATAATCGCTAAAGTTGATGTATAAGGGATGGGGATGATCAGCGAATAAATAATTGGGATGTTCAGCAGGTTGCGCCATTGACTGCTCAGTCACCAGGGAATCACCCCTACTTTAAATTTTTTATGGACGTGTGAAATACCTTGTTTGAAAGCAATTTTGCCATTTTTAACTTGATAATAAAATTGTTGCTGCTGCCTGTGTGGATCTCCCGTGCTAGCTCATGCTCTAAATCCACTATGCGTTTTAAGAGGATCTTAATACTAAGATCCACAATATTTACAACTTGAATCACCGGCAATATATCTCATCAAACCCGCTCTTTTATATTAAAAACAATCCATGCTGAGCTTAGCTAAGGGATCAGCAATAGCTTAACAGGCCAGAATGTGGCTGAAACTGGCTGGTTTTATTTTCCAACTCAAGCAGTTCGTCATAACGAAAAGTCGGCCCCTGGCGGCAAACTAGTTTATCGGCAAGATAACAATGACCACATAGCCCTACCCCGCAACTCATTCTTTTTTCAAGGGATAACCAAATTTTATCACTGTCAATCGCTAGGCTTACACAGGTCTCAGCGACTGACTCCATCATCGCTTGCGGGCCACAGGTTAAGACGATTTGTGGTTGTCGGTCATGCTCGGCCAACACCCGGGCAATATGTTCACTGGGTGTGCCTAAATTTTTTATCTGATTACCCACCAGCAGTATTTCATGCATCACAAGTTTGGGTTTCCAGTAGCTGCGCTCCTCTTGTAGCACTTGTGAGCGAGCCTCGCCCGCACCATAAATGACGGTGGTTGTCTCGGCCTGCCCCGCATCAATTAAATAATCAATTGTGGCCGCCAATGGGACTAAACCGCAACCTCCAGCAACAATAAGCACTTCTGTATGGGGCAGCTTAGCGACAGGCCAACCTCGACCAAACGGACCGTTGTAGCCTAACACCGCGCCCTTTTTAAGTTTAAACAAGGCTTTGGTTAGCTTACCTACTTTGCGGATCAGGGCAACAAATCGGCCTTTACTATCTGGCAATGCAGCATAAGTAAAGGCGGCTTGGCCTGCTCCAGGAACACTTAACATAAAAAACTGCCCAACCTGAATAGGCCTGTTATGGACAAAACCCAAGGGCTCGAAAGTAAAATGTTTGGCGTCTTGACCGTCATCATAACAATCAATAATACATATGGACTGGGGCGTTAATTGCAACATTGTTGTTCGATCCTTCGCATAACAGTATGCACACCAATACTGCCCGGACAGGTCTGCTCGCAGCGACCGCAGCCCACACAGCCATAGCGTTCAAATTCCGGAAGATAGTCATCAGAAAATTTATGAAACCAGAAACGCTCCGTGCGTTGCCCGGCAAGGTGGCTCGGATTGTGGCCGCTGGCTTCCCGCTGAAAACCATCAAACTGGCAGGAGTCCCAGGTACGTACGGTGGTTTGTTTGTTTGACTCAATAGCCGTTTGTTCGTAGCTAGAATAGCAAGAGCAGGTAGGACACAAACTTGTACAGCCAGAGCAAGCCAGGCAACGAACACTTAACGCTTCCCACAACTGAGCAGGGACTAAACCATCGTTTATGTACTTGATGCTGTTAGTGATGTAACTAAAATCAGCAAATTCATCCACCACTTGCGCCTTGAATTCACTGCGCAGTTGTGGCCAGTGGTCTGGCGCATTTTCAAGTTCCAGGCCTTGCAGACTATCCAGTCCCTTAACAGAAGTGGCAATCAGCAACCAGGGGCCCTCCAGATCATCTTGCAAACTATCCTGCGGTCCATGGGGGAAGTTGCTCAGGATCAAATCCGCATGCTCCGTTGCCACCTGTGGCCCCGCATTAACCAGAGGGCAAAATCCTTTTTCGCAGGGTGCACTGCAATCAATGCCGACCAATAAACTTTTCTCTCGCCGAGCCTGATAGTAGGGATCATCCTTGAAAAATTGGTCTTGATAGGAAATCGCGGTTAAATCGCAGGCTTGCACCCCAAACAGGGCTCGCGGACTGAGAATGGGTGTAATGGGTGCAAACGTTTCGCCGTCAAATTCATATAGGGCTTCATTTTGGGCGAAGAAAAAACCCTTTGCAGAAACCAGGGGTAGATGAGAATGGCCATACAAAGGTCGGGTATTGGCTGATACATTTTCCTGCCACGTTTCTTCGCCCTGAGAGTCCCTGACTATTTGTAAGAGTTCATAATGTTGAGCCAGATGCTGCTGCAAAAGGACGACGTCATTGAGCACAAATAATTGGCTGTTCATAGGGTCTTCCTGTTATCGGCAACTATGGGCAGAATGCGCTGATTGGCTCCAAGGATTTCTGCTATAGGGCGTGGCTGACGACCAAGTTCCAGCGCCTGTAAACTGACGGCACAGGCCTTTAGCTCTGGCATTTCGGTTAAAGCATCCATGGCATCATTCGTCAGTTGGTTAGAAGGTACCTCTTTAAAATGATAGGGCATACTTAACAAACCCGGAGCCACCTGTTCAGAGTAAATAATCCGTGTTTCCAGATAGCCCCGCCTTGATCTCACCCCCACCGCTTGATGGTCGACCAGGGCCAAATCTCGGGCATCCTGAGGATGAATAAACAGCAAACCATCTGGGGTTTCCCTTTCCAGTAAGGGCGACTGGCGGGTCATCGAGCCACAACCATAGTGGTAATGCAGACGGTTTGTGGTAAGCCAAAAAGGATATTGGCGATCTGGCGATTCGGCAGTGGGTGTCTGTTCCACCGGGATCAGCCGCGCTTTGCCGATGGGAAACACTTTGCTATGCAGGTAGGGACTGCCCATCGGGTTTCCATCATCACAGGGCCATTGAACACCTTGCTGGCGCTCGAGCAATTCATAGCTCATGCCACTGAAGGAAGGGCTTAAACTGGCCATTTCAGCGAATATCTGTTCGCTGTTTTTCCAGGGCATTAACTCGCCCATACCCATTTCAGCCGCCAATTCAGCCAATATCTGCCAGTCAGCCTTGGCCTCAAAGGGCGGCGCAATGGCCTGGCGAACCAATTGCACCCTGCGTTCACAATTAGTAAAGGTCCCTTCTTTTTCAGCAAAACAAGCAGCAGGTAAGACTACGTCGGCCATTTTTGCGGTTTCGGTCATGGACAGCTCCACCACCACCAGCATATCCAGGGCGTTTATTCCCTGGGCAACCTTATTTTGATCCGGATCGGTGACCACAGGATCTTCACCAAAAATTATTTGGCCATGAAATTTGCCTTTACGTGCCTGACTACTCATACCCAGGGAGGTCAAACCTGGCTCAAGGGCAAGGGATGTCTGCCAGGCTTGGGCAAATTTTTCCCTGATGCCTTCGTTGGCTACACTTTGATAGTCCGGATAAACGTTCGGCAGACAGCCCATGTCGCAGGCGCCCTGAACATTATTTTGCCCCCGCAAGGGATTAATCCCCGTGCCCTGACGACCAATTTGTCCGCACACCAGTGCCAGGTTGGACACGGCAATAACGTTGTGAGTGCCGCTGATAAACTGGGTAATACCCATTCCGTAGGCCAAAAAGGCGGTATTGGCTTGGCTGTATAGCTTGGCCGCGGCAACCAAGGTTTCCCCTTTCACACCGCTTACCTTGACCACCTCATCCAGAGGATAATTAGCCACCTGGGCTTGCAGCTCGGCCAGGCCTTCACAGCGTTTGGACAAAAACTCAGTGTTTTGCCAGCCCCGTTGCAAAATTATATTCACCAGACCATTTAACAAGGCAATATTGCTGCCAAGTTTCAGTTGCAAATGCACATCGGCTAGCTGAGCCAAGCGGGTCACCCGGGGGTCAATAACAATCAATTTGGCGCCCCTGAGTTTGGCGGCCATGATCCTGCCGCCAATAATGGCGTGGTTCTCCGTGGGGTCGGCACCAATCACCAAGATCACCTCTGCCTTGTCCACATCATCGATACTGTTGGTCATGGCACCTGAACCGAGTGTCTGCTTAAGCCCAGCCACAGAAGGGCTATGACAGATTCGGGCACAATGGTCGATATTATTGGTTTTTAACACCGCTCTGGCGAATTTCTGCGCCACATAATTATCTTCATTCGTCGCCCTGGCACTGCTGATCACACCCACGCTATCGGCACCATAATCCCGTATATAGCCGCAAAGTTTATCTGCAATGTGGGCGAGCGCCTGAGGCCAACTGACCTTTACAAATCGACCTTGTTCCTTGAGCAAAGGATGGGTAATGCGCTCCCGTGGATTGATGGCAAATGCCGTATTCCAGCCTTTTGAACACAGTTGCCCCTGACTGATAGGATGATTCCTCAGGGCTTGCACCTCCGTCACGCGGCCTTTTTCACTTAACAGGCCGATACCACAACCTACCCCGCAAAAGGGACAGATACTATTTACCCTAGTTTTTTTTGTGGTGGGGATGATATCGGGACGGGTAGAAACAGATTCAGGCATAGCCGACTATCCTGCTAATTAAAATACCCTTTATTAAAGAAGATTTCCTGGAACAGTCGTTGACTTACATCAAGTTCGCCCCCGTTAGAAGCTTATTGATCCTCAACCCTATTAGGTCGGCGATAAATGACATAGT
>JBLHIW010000122.1:0-10283 GCA_047618055.1 Paraglaciecola sp.
AATTGAGTATTCAAACGGGCGCTTATTCTAGCCCCTAGACCCGCAGTAAATACAGAAGTAATCACAATACCTAAACTTGCCGGCAAATAAACGTAGCCAAAAGCCCACTGGGGTAACAAAGTGTTGTGCCATCCCGCTTGAATAAAACTTGCTGAGCCAAACAGTGCTATAAGCAAACCACAGAAAGAGGCGCAGCCAATCGCCTGCCTAATATTTACCTTAAACCAGACCAGCGCCGGCACCATAATTGAGCCCCCACCAATACCCATGAGGGCAGAAAGACAGCCCGTAATAAAGCCAACGAGACTAAGGGGAACTTTAGATAGGGCATACTTTGAGCTATTTTGGGCCCCAAACAGCATTTGCCCGGCGATTAATAACACTAAGTAGGCAAAAACATCTTTTAACAATTCTCCCGACATTATACTTGCCAGTTGCGCCCCTAACACTGCGCCAAGTGCGATACCAATGCCACTCCATAGCAAGACAAAACGATTGAGGTTACCCAGTTTAAAGTGGGCTCGTGAAGCAGATAGCCCCGTTAGCATAATAGTTGAAAGAGACGTTGCAATAGCCATAGGCATGGCCAAGGAGAGCTCTACAGATAGGACTTCAACATATAAGTAAACCAGTGCCGGCACCATGATCAAACCACCACCAATACCCAACAGTCCCGCCAATAGGCCAACCAGGGCACCCATCAGCAGACATACGACAAAAATCAATATAACAGGATCCAAGCCGGCTACCCTGCACAGCTAAAAATATTAAACCACAAAATCAATTACCTGCCCGCACCAAACCACCTAAGCCAATTGACTCTAAGTATAAATTAACCTTGTGACGCACATCTTGCGGATCATCCAAGGTAAGTACTTCGACCAGAAGCTGCTGAGCTTTTTGCAAGTGTACGCTGCGTACAATCCATTTTACTTTCAGTAAATTACGATTATTCATACTGAGTTTACGGTAGCCCATCGCCACGAGTAGCACCACCCCACCGGGTTCGCCAGCTAACTCACCACAGACGGTTATGGGTACTTTCAAGTTATCCGCTTGTTTTATAATAGTGTAAAGCGCGGCAAGTACCGCGGGATGATAAGCGTCATATAAACCAGCAACACGAGCATTATTACGGTCAACGGCCAATAAATATTGGGTTAAATCGTTGGTACCCACTGAGAAAAAATCGACGATTTTGGCCAGTTGTGGCAACTGGTAAATAACCGCAGGTACCTCCAGCATCACGCCTATTTTTGGCTTTGTCAGTATTTCGTCCTGCTCTAGCGCTTCTTCAGCCACCTCATAAAATGCCTGCCTAATCAACCTTTTCGCCTCGTTCACTTCACTCACAGAGGTGATCATCGGCAACATTATCTGCAGATTATTTAAGCCGACACTCGCTCTTAACATGGCTCTTATCTGTACTAAAAATATTTCCGGATGATCAAGGGTCATACGGATCCCTCGCCATCCCAAAAATGGATTTTCTTCACTAATAGGAAAGTAAGGTAGTGGTTTGTCGCCCCCAACATCTAGGGTACGCATGGTAAAGGGTTTGTTGGGCTCAGCGGCCAGTAATCCGCTATATAACAACACTTGATCGTGCTCGGTGGGAAACGTTTGGCGCATCATAAACGGCACTTCTGTGCGATACAAACCCACTCCGTCGGAGTAGGGATTTTCATTATTTTCTGCCTCAATGGATAAGCCGGCGTTAACCAATAAACTAATTGAGCAGTTATCAAGGGTTACGGCGGGTAAGTCATCTTGGGACTTAATCCGCTCAGTCAGTAAATCTTCCTCTTGGATTAGCTGAATAAACTCACGGCGGATAATCGCATTGGGCGACACGATAATATCTCCGGTGTAACCATCTAGCAGGATCTCTTTTTCATTGAGTAAGGCCAATGGCACATCACTTACCCCCATAACTGCAGGCAAGCCCATGCCCCTGGCCATGATTGCTCCATGGGAGTTATGGGAACCCCGCATGGAAATAATCCCGATCAATTTACCCTTAGGAAATTCGGCCAGCATAGCGGCGGTGACTTCTTCAGCAACCAAAATGCTATTTTCCGGTGGCTGACGTGGCTGCAACTTGTTGACTGCTTTGCCCAATATATTGGCCAACACTCTGTTACCCATATCTTCTACATCCGCAGCTCGTTCACGCATGTAAGAATCACTCATATTTTGAAATTTAAGAATGTAGTGTTCAACCACCATTTTCAATGCTGTGGGCGCATCCCAACCGGCATTGATTTTCTCTTCAACTTCACGGCCTAAACTGTTTGCATCCAGTAAATGATGGTAAAGCTGAAAAATCGATTGCACATCTTTGGGTACTTCCCCCTGGATGCGCTCAGATAACACGGCTAAATCCTTCCGGGTTTTTTTTACCCCGTCGCGGTAGCGTTGAATTTGCTTCGCCGTTTGATTGCTGCGCTTAGGTATCAGGCTTTGCAAATTCAAAGACATATTAATTACAAAGCCAGTACCACTGGCTAAACCAGAAGAGCCGGGGACACCATGCAAGGACTTTTGCCTCTGATGAATGGACGGGTCTTCGGCGAAATTAAGCAAGCCACGGCCTTCAGCGTTAACGATTTCGTATGCCAGTTGCATAGCCAACGTGACAAGAAAGGCTTCTTCCTCTTCACTAAAACGTCTTTTTTGTTTTTGTTGCAGGGTCAATACACCCAACACCTTGCGCTTATGAATAATCGGCGCACCAAGAAAGGCGTGATAGTTGTCTTCGTTTACTTCTGGATAGTGTTTAAAACTGGGGTGAGCAGGCGCATCACTTATATTTAGCGGCTCTTCGCGCTGCCCAATCAAACCGACCAGGCCTTCAGAAAACCCAACCGAGACCTGACCGACGGCACTTTTTGCCAAACCATCGGTCGCCATCAGCAAAAAATGCTGCTTGTTATAGTCAGCCAAATAAATACTACAGGAATCCACCTGCAGAGCATCTATCAGACGACTGGCCAAACAACTTAGCGCGTCATCCAGGACAGGTATTTGATTAACTTCCTGAATAATACGCTTGAGCGTGGTGAGCATTTAGTTCTTACGCCGCCGTTTGTTTTTTTGCCCTTGAGGATTTGTCTGATAAGTGTTTGTCGGCATGGCTGTTGGTGCAAACTCTTTCATCACCCGACGATATACGTCACGCTTAAAAGACACCACATTACGCACCGGATACCAAAAACTTACCCAACGCCAATTATCAAATTCAGGATGCCCTGACTGCAACAAGTCAACATCCTCCTCTTTACAGATCAGTTGCAATAAAAACCACTTTTGTTTTTGGCCTATACAGACCGGGCTGCTCCCTTGTCTTATTAATCGTTTTGGTAATTTATATCGCAACCAGTTATTGGTAACCGTTAGAATTTTTACGTCTTCTGGTTTTAAACCAACTTCCTCATGGAGCTCGCGATACATCGTTTGTTCAGCAGTTTCACCTTCATCGATTCCGCCTTGCGGAAACTGCCATGAATGTTGACCATAGCGCCTTGCCCAAAATACTTGTCCTAGTTCGTTGCAAATTACTATACCAACATTGGCGCGGAATCCTTCGGCATCAATCACTTAGACTCCCGAGAACTCAGTTCTTTTAATGTTTAGCATTCTTCCATAAACTACCCCTCATTCAAAGGATTAAAAAAATGATCTTTAGGCTTTTTTCAAACATGTTGCATAACGCTAAGTGCATTTACTGGTTTTTGGCTCTCAGTTATTTGCTGACCCTATCCATTAGCCCTTACCAATACAGTTTTATCCATAAAGCCCTACCCATCACTATCTTGCTGATCGTGGCTTTGCAACGCCTTAGGAGGCATACAAGAATTTTTATTACCAGTGCGTTATTTTTTTCCGCTATCGGAGATATGATGCTAGCCCTCACTCTGGAACAAGGCTTTATCTATGGTTTAGCCGCGTTTGCCCTTGCTCATATGTGCTACACAGCATGTTTTTATCGCTGGCACAGATGGCACAGGCGGCATTTGATAAAACTGACGGTCCTTGTGATATATGTGCTGTTTATGTTGTTGCTGTTACTGCCTGTCACCGGAACACTGCAAGTTCCACTGCTGATTTATTTACTCCTTATGAGCGCTATGGCTTATTCGGCCATGGTCGTAAACACAGCGAATTACCACATATTGTTAGGCGCGGCTTTGTTTGTTCTGTCTGATAGTTTACTCGCTACACATAAATTTTTATTTCTCCTACCTTACGAGGGCTTACTGGTGATGGGCAGCTATTACAGTGCACAATATTTTTTGCTTGAGGGTTGCATCATAAAACAAGATTCCCATGCACTTACCTAAGTCTGCCCCAAAGAGCATTAAGGCCTTAGAATTGCGTGCTCAGGGTTTAGCCGGCCTGTCATTGGGCGAGCTTGCCGATATTGCGGGGATTCGGGTACCGGTAAATTTTAAACGAGAAAAGGGCTGGACGGGTCAGCTACTAGAGCGTTGGCTGGGTGCAGAAGCGGGATCAAAAGCCGAGCAGGATTTTCCAGCCCTGGGCGTAGAGTTAAAAACCATCCCCATTGACCTCAAAGGCAAGCCTTTAGAAACGACGTATGTGTGTTATGCGCCACTGACCAACATTGCCGGGGTCGAATGGCAACACAGTAACGTCAAGAATAAACTCGCAAAAGTACTCTGGGTGCCCATTGATGGCAGACGGGATGTTCCGCCTGCGGAGCGTTGTATCGCCACACCCTTTTTATGGTCACCCTCTCACCTGCAGGAAGAACAATTGCGCCAGGATTGGGAAGAACTAATGGACATGATCGCCCTGGGTCAGGTAGAGCAAATCACCGCTCGCCACGGCCAATATATGCAACTTCGTCCCAAGGCCGCAGATGGTAGTGTATTAACCGACGCCATTGGCCGTAATGGGCATCTTATCCAAACCCGACCAAGGGGCTTTTACCTACGAAAAGAATATACCCAGAAAATACTCACCGCCTTTTTTGAAGGATAGTCTTTTGGGCAATTAAATATATTCCCTAGGGGTAAAATCATTAGTGGAGTTGTAATGACAAGAAAAGCCTAAAACAACAGACCCCGGGGGAACTGGACTGCATCTTATCAGCGGCAAGCTAAAAGTGCCCCTAATTGAGGGCACTTTTTTATCTTATATTATACCATTCCACCTGGATCTCTGCTCACTGGGCGATGGATAAAAGTAACATAATCGCGGCGTGTTTTACCCGCCTAAAGGATACTTTGCTATGAAACTTGCCAGCGCCTTGTGAGTTGATCACATATCAAAGAGGAATGATATTAAACTATAGTCCGTATCTACCCATGATATCCGTATATACGGCACTGGCTTTTACTTTTGCCAGTGCCGTATTGAAATCAGCGACTTGCTCAGCTGAGACACTTTCTTTACTGAAAATGACATAAACATCCCCCGTTTGAATAGTCAGTCCGTGAGGTACTATATAGTCAGACAATCCTTTTCGTCTTAGGATTGAGGCTCCAATAAAACTATCCTCAAGAAAAGCGTCAATATCCTGATCAAGCAAGCGGGCAACATTCAACTCCCCGATGATGCTCGTCATAAAGAACTTTGATGTCGCCGTGCCGTCCAATAACAGTGAAATAGTCGGCCCATAGTAGTAACCATCAACTACACCAATACGACTGCCATTTTCCATAAAGTTATCAATCGTTTGGTAGGCGCTACGTATTTCATCATCTTTACGAATATACAGAGAGAACTCTTCCATCCGATAAGCATCACTAAACAAGGCAAACTCTTCTCTTGCCTCAGTTTTGGATGCCCCAAGGAGCATATCAACTTCTCCGTTTCTGAGTTTTTCCAGAGATCTGACCCAGGTACCCTGACGATAATTAATGTCGCAGCCCATTTCCTTTACCACGGCCGAAATCAACTCAACATCCAGTCCAGCAACATTACCTCCAACGTCAACATACTGGTAGGGCTCCCAAATATCAAAACCTAAATTAAACTGGCAATCACTCGCAACATTTTTAGCCACCATATCTTCTTTTTGCGTGATCCCAGGGGCAACTGGCTCAGCCGGTTTTGCGACTTGCGGCGGCGGTTTACAAGCCACCACGGCTAACAGAATCAAAACAGTAAGCACTAAACGACTTATTCTCATAATTTTACGCCTCTAAAAGTTACATCCTGATTGTATTGGACAAAATAAAGTTTGCTTAACTAATGTACAACACAAAAATAATTAGCTCAATACCCGACTCGTCTAATGGACGAGTGAGGCTCACCCTACTCCATTAACTCAAAAAAACGGGGCCAGAAACTCTGCAAGACCAGGATTTTTAGCATCTATATGTTAGTTGAGCGGCGAGATCGTGCACAAATCAAGGGCTCAACTATACTCAGCCAGTGCTCAATCAAAGGGAAGTAATTGAGTGATTTTTCTCTAAAAGCTTATTTACTAAATTTGAGGAAGGGAATAAAAAATGAAAAAGGTATTAATAACATTATTTTTTACAGTGTTTAGTTTTACTGTCTTTGCACAAGACAGGCTAGAAGTTTACGAAGATTATGATCTGGGTACAGAGATAACCGTCATCACGACGGTTAAAA
This sequence comes from Paraglaciecola sp., assembly GCA_047618055.1. Lineage (GTDB taxonomy): Bacteria > Pseudomonadota > Gammaproteobacteria > Enterobacterales > Alteromonadaceae > Paraglaciecola. The sequence goes on from JBLHIW010000122.1 coordinate 6,610, forward strand.
TTGACGCGAACATGGAAGATATCTACCTAGCCGGCTTACGTGATAGCTGGGTGAAAGCGGTGAAGTTGCAAAAGGAACTTGGGTTTATTAAAGATTGGAAGATATTGGCTAGCGATTTGCCCCAAAGTGGTGAATTTAATATGATTTTAATGGTTATATTTAAAAATGCTGGAGATTTGGAGCCTAGTCAGAAAAATTATGCTGTATTTATGGAGAAATGGGGTGAAGAAGCGCGCAAGGAATCTCAAAAAATTTCTGCGAAGTATCCTGAGGTACGCAGCCTGACCGGGGAATATCGCATGAGAGAGATAATGCTTAAATAAGATAAGAGGGCCAACAGGCCCTTTTTTTATGACTTGAAATTCAACTAAAGCATATCAATGACTTAATTAAGGCTGCTCCAATACGAATCAATTGTCTACTTTTAAACTGTGTCTTGTCCATGCTAACTCACTCTCAATCAATTGTTTAAAACACAACAATATAAATATAGCAGAGGCCTTGGATGGAAGCCGATGAGAGCAAGTTCAGTCGTGTAAATATCAGGTTATCATTCTAAAAAATGCGGTTTCTCCTGTCTATTTGCTAGGCTGGGGCAGAATCTACAATAATTAGGAACTGAGTAATGTTTGAAAAATTGTTCTCCATGAGTGGAAAAACCTGTGTGGTTACCGGCGGATCTAGAGGTTTAGGCGCATTTATGGCCCAGGGATTTTTGGAAGCCGGGGCGAAACGTGTTTACATTACGGCTCGCAAGGCGGATGCCTGTATCGCAACGGCACAGGCCCTTAGCCAGTATGGGGAATGTATCGCTCTACCAGGTGACGTGGGTAATGCTGAAGGACTGAGTCAGTTAGTTCAAGAGCTCAATGCACGAGAAACACAGCTTGACGTGCTGGTTAATAATGCAGGAACAGCATGGGCCGCGCCGTTGGGACAATTTCCTGAGCAAGGCTGGGATAAAGTGATGGACATCAACGTCAAAAGCCCCTTTTTCTTAACTCAGGCACTGCTGCCGCTGTTGCGTAAAAACGCGACAGCGCAAGACACCGCAAGCGTCATTAATATAGGCTCGATTGCCGGCATACTCGGTAATGCCTTAGATACCTTCAGTTATGCCGTATCAAAATCGGCCCTTCATCAGGCAACCAGAGTGCTGGCTACCGAGTTGGCCGCATCCCATATCCGGGTAAATGCCATTGCACCCGGTCGTTTTTACTCGAAGATGACCGAATTTCTTAGTAGCGACCAAGCCGCCTTTGAACAAGAATTACAGACGATACCTATGGGACGGTGGGGTGAACCAAGCGACATCGCCGGCGTCGCCATCATGCTGGCCAGCCAGGCGGGCGGATTTATAACCGGGCAAGTTATTCCGGTAGATGGCGGAACAACCCTCATAAACTAAGGGCTTACCGTCACCAAATCCGAGGCTTCCCAGAAATTTGTTGGACTCCACTTTATCGCTGGTTTGGGTATGTCTCTGGGGTATAATGACTGCCTTATGACCAAAGAAAAATATCTACCATGACCCAAGAGTTGAAAATTGAAGATATAACAAAAGGAAAGGGCAAGGAAATCCAACGGGGAGCTTTGATCACCACCCATTACCGGGGTTGGCTGGAAGATGGAACAGAATTTGATTCTTCTTATAAGAAAGATAGGCCATTTCAATGCGTGCTTAGCAACAAGCGGGTTATTCAGGGATGGATTTTGGGCTTAGCGGGCATGAAAGTGGGCGGTAAGCGGCGCGTGTGGGTGCCGGCCCAATTAGCCTATGGCGAACGCAAAATTGGCAATATGATCCCAGCTAACGCCGCACTGATCTTTGAAATTGAATTATTAGAAGTTCTGACTCGGGATTAAGCCGGGTTAATTCATCATGCTATATACTCCGCACTAGAGCTGAAAGCCACAATTTAAGCAAAGGTAAATAATCCTGGCGCAATCTTTGTACGATTTTAAAGCATCATTTATTATCCCCTAACATATTGTTATCTAGGCTCGATATATAGAACATTCCTTACGATGTTGACCCGGATAATACAATTTTCAGGAGGTATGAACAGCATTAATCATCCACAAATAAACAGACCTTAATCTGCAAGTATTGCTTCGATTTCATCGAGTAAGCTCTGAAGATCCGCTTTTATATGTGTCAGCTCACTGCTCTTATGCTTAATAGAGGCTTCCACATTAGCAGCCTTGAGGCTCAATTGGGCAAAACCAAATAATTGTGCCGCACCACACAGACTATGTGCTCGTTCAGCAATTTTTTTATGATTTTCATGTACGCCATGTAAGATGAATTGTTGCTGCTCTGTGACTAAACTAGCTTTAAATTCAAGGACCAGATCGGACATATCCACTTTACCCAGTGCCACATCGGCTTGTTGTTCTGCCTTGTCAACTTTACTCTTAAAGTGTAAAGCAATGGTCGCTATCAAAAGCTGTCTGTCCAGGGGTTTTTTAAGGTACCCATCAAAACCTAAGGACAGATACTGTTCGACTTCCTTGGTCATGGCATTTGCCGTTAATGCAATGATGGGCCCGGTGCAGCCCAAATCACGTAATGCCTGATAGGCCTGGATCCCATCCATTTTGGGCATTTGAATATCAAGTAAGACAAGACCGGGCAGGTGCTCTACATATAATTCAATCGCCTCCAGGCCATCTCTGGCGGTAAAAACCGTTAAGCCTAGCTTGGTGAGTAGTCTGGCAATTAGACGACGATTATCAGAATGATCTTCGGCCAATAATACTGTGCCGCTAAACAAAGGTTCAGGCACAGAAGCATCAAAAACGGTTTTTGCCTGGCCGACTTCAGCACCTGCGGATATCGCGGTCATAGGCAGGCTAAAGGTAAATACGCTGCCCTGGTCAATATGACTTAAGACGGTAATCGAACCGCCCATCAATTTCACCAGCTGGTTAGATAAATGCAGCCCTAAACCGGAGCCGCCAAATCGCCTCCTTATGCTGCTATCCCCCTGGGTAAAGCTTACAAATATTTTCTTTAGTTGACTCTCAGTGATGCCAATACCAGTATCTTCAATCTTAAACACTAGGCGACCTTCTTCGGCCGAAATGTTAAGGCAGACCTGTCCTTGTAGGGTGAATTTGATGGCATTGGAGCACAAATTAATTAAAATTTGTTTTAGGCGTAAGCCATCGATATTAACCACAAAAGGTGTTGGCAAGTTATCATGCAGGCTAAATGACAGGCCTTTGACTTTGGCTTGCAAGGAAAACATGGTGTTTATATTTATCAACAGGCCATGCAAGTCTTGTGGTGCAGGCTCCAATTCAAATTTATTTTCTTCGATTTTGGTCACATCAAGCATATCGTTAAGTAAGGATAATAAATACAAACTACTATTATGAATAATTTCAACTTCTGTGTAGATATCTTTGGGCTCCACATCCCGGCAGATAATGGCTTCGGCCTGGCCGATTACGGTGGTCAGTGGGGTTCTAATTTCATGACTCATATTGGCTAAAAATCGGGTCTTTATTTGGTTAGCCGCCGCTAATTTACTCGATTCGAGGGCAATCGACGCGGTTTTTTCCGCGACTTGTTGTTCTAGTCTAATCACTGAGCGTTTGTGTCGCTGAAGATAGTAATAAATCCCCATAAACACTAAGCTTCCATAAACAAGATACATCCACCACCG
>JBLHIW010000123.1:0-10104 GCA_047618055.1 Paraglaciecola sp.
AGTGTTGCAGCCAAAACCTTATTCGTCGTTGCACAACCCACTTTCACCATGTCCCTAACGTTGCCGAGAGATCCCGTCATTCTGTATATGATGACAGTTACGCTTAAAACGCAGTTCGTGACAATGTCATCATATTTCAATTGCTACATCTTAATTTAAAACAACACCGTGCCCTCAGTATCTTTTTTAAAAAGTAGTCATTGCACTTTACCCATCGCGGCTAAGCTAAGATTTTGATGGATTTTGAGCAGCCAACTTACTTTTGATAAATTGACTATGGGGAATATAAAGTAAGTCAGCGATTTTTCGAATGGTATATTCTTCGTCAGCACTTAAGTCATGATCAGCAAAGGCCACTAGCCACAAAGAATCCATAATGCGCCGCTTTTGCTGGGGATCACAGTGATCATTGATCAGGCGCGTAAATTGATGGAAATCTACCGCCTCATCAACATGTTTGCTGGTGAGTTCACACAGCACGTTTAACTCAGCCATTTCGAGTGAAAAATGACGCTCTAATTGCTGCCGATACACGGCTTGTTCTTGAACATCGAACTGATGATCCGCGCGCATAACTTCATACAATAAAGCCGCTGTCGCTAATTCCACCGTATGCTCAGTGGGCACATCGGACTGGGTAAGGTGTTTATCGAACCAATCATGTAGTTTTGATAACATCGTGTTTCCATATAGTGTACTTCGTGCTGACCCGTGATTTTTAGCGAGTCATAAAGCAGTATCTTAGCAACTGTAAGCTTTATCAGCAATTAGGGCACTTAAGGCACAAGCGGCTTGAAAACTGGCTTGAATAGACGCACCAAAACTCCAGTCCCCCCCTGCGGCTAAACCCATGTCAGCGTTGGATACCAGCCCCATAGGAGCCACACCTCTTGCCGTTCGGGCAAACCGCCAGTAGTGTTGATAGTATTCAGTCAACTCAGGGTGCGGGATCTTAAATACTTCAGATAAACTACTCTTAGCCATCTCCAGGGCCAATTTTGCCCCGTCCTTCGTCAGTTTCTCAGAAACCTCATTATTTAACTGCGCCACCCAAAGCTGTTTTATGGGTGTGCCGCTAACGGCTCTTAAGGGCTTAGCACTGTCCTTTATTAAACATTGCACGGGGGAATTTTTTAAATACAGTAATTCAACCCCTGTATCAATAGGAGAGACTAGCTGCATTGCAAGGGACCAGCAACTACGCCAATCTTGATTTTTTAACGGTGCCTCGGGTAAATACGCTTGTAACAATTGCTGGGTTTGCGGCCATGGCGCGGTAACGATTAACCAGTCATAACTTCCGCTTAACGCTTCGTGCTCGGTAAATAAGTGCCAGCTACCCTTGGTATGACTGACGTTTTCAATTTTGCATTCGGTATGCAAGGTACAACCGGCTAGCCACTGACGACAGGCCCCATTCATGCCGGGATTAAATACAAAATGTTGCTGGCTCATACCCTGTGCCACACTTAAATCAGCATCATATTCATGCACGGTGGCTGGCCAACGACTCGCAGTACCCGCCTTGACCTGTGCGTGCATAAACCCAATAAAATCTGGATCAGAAGCCACAATGACTGACGCGCCAATGTCGAAATTCCCCCAAGAAAGACGCTTTTGCGTGCTTCGTCCTCCCCTGCCCCGTGATTTTTCAAACACGGTAACCTGATGGCCAGCCTCAAAGAGCTGATGAGCCAGTAGGCTTCCTGTTAATCCTGCGCCGACAATAGCAATTTTCAAAACTGATCCATTTTTTGGCTTTCATTTATTATTCCACGAAAGATGTGAGCAAGCCAAGGTGATATACCCAAGTGATCAATAAGGATGCTTGGGTATCTATCGCAAAACCGAAAACACATACAATTAATCAATTAACGCAAATGGGATTGATTCTCATTTACATTCGTGATTTAATTTAGTCCTTAAATAATACTGACGATAGAAAGAGTCTTTTAACATGTTCTTAAAACCATCACTGGTAAGTTTAGCCCTCAGCTTGTCACTGCTCCATTGTGCCACTGTACACAGCGACGACAATGTAGAACAAATCACTATTTTTGGCTCCCAGGCAGGCGTTGACTCAACCCCCGGTTCTGGGGCTTATATTGACCAGTCAAAACTTCAGGACTATGGAATAAGCGATATTATGCGGGTGCTATCTTCTGCCCCCGGGGTCTATTTTATGGAAGAAGACGGTTACGGACTCAGACCCAACATTGGCATGCGGGGAAATTCCTCAGATCGCTCAGAAAAAGTGACTATACTGGAAGATGGCATGTTAGCTGCCCCGGCGCCTTATGCCTCACCAGCGGCTTATTATTTTCCAACCGTCGGACGGATGAACGCCATAGAAATATTGAAAGGCTCGTCCAGCTCCAAATACGGTCCAAGAACTTCTGGCGGTGTGCTAAACCTGGTTTCAACGCCTATACCAGATACCCCATTAGGCGGTAAGTTTGATATTTCAGGGGGCAGTGACAACTACCGTAAGTTGCATGCCAATGTCGGCGGACAAGGTGAACAAGCAGCAGGTCTATTTGAAGTATTCCACTTTGCTGCAGATGGTTTTAAGGGACTTAATTCCGGCCAGGATACCGGTTTCGAGAAAAGCGATTTGTTATCTAAAACCGAGTTTTATCTGGACAAAGAAAAGCGTCACTCACTGGAATTTAAAGTTAAATATTCAACCGAGTCTTCAGATGAAACCTATGTAGGGATCACTGAGGCAGATTTCCAGACAAACACTTATCAACGCTATTCCGCATCTCAGTTGGACAATATGGATGCCCAGCACACATTAATCTCTGTACATTATGATTATATTATTTCACAAGATGTGGATCTCAGCGTCATCACCTACCATAACGACTTTCACCGTAACTGGTATAAAGTACAGAAAATCGGCGGCCACAATCTGGGAAACGGTGCTGAAGAGGCCGCAAGCAAATTTGATAATGCCGTGGCAAACGGCGACGTCCTTGCCCCCCTCTCTGTTCGCTTAAGAGCCAACAATCGCAACTATTTATCTCAGGGCGTGCAAGCCCAGTTAGGCTATCGAGTGGGCAATCACAATCTGAATTTTGGCCTTAGAATACATGCTGATGAGATGGACCGGTTCCAGTGGGAAGATGATTATCAATTGAATAGTGATTTACGCCTAAGTTTAGACACGGCAGGCATACCGGGTACAAACTCCAATCGGGTAGACAGTGCTAATGCCATCAGCGTGTTTATCCATGACGAGCTTGAGTGGGGTGATTTGACCTTATCTGGCGGCCTGAGGTATGAAGATGTGACCCTGGAAAGACACGACTGGGGCACCGCAGATACGGCACGATTAGATGAGCCTGCTTATCGTAAGAATACCGTGTCAGCACTGTTACCAGCATTGGGTGCAACCTATCAATTAGGAGAGCAACTTATTCTGTTGGCTGGGGTGCAAAAAGCCTATGCACCGCCCTCACCAGGCAACAAAGACGCGATTGAAGAAGATGGCTGGAACTACGAAGCCGGTCTGCGCATGATTGACGGCAACTGGCGGGGTGAAGCAATTGTATTTTATAGCGCCTTAGATAACCTGCACGGCAACTGCACCGGCAGTCAGGGCTGTATTGATGACAATCCCAACGACCAATTTAACGGGGGTAAGGTGGACATTACAGGCTTAGAGCTAAGCCTGTCGAATAAGATAAAACTAGCTGAAATCAATATTCCGATGAGTATTAATTATACCTATTCCAAGGCCGAATTTAAGGAGGATTTCAATTCGTTTCTGGAATTCTGGGGAGACGTAAGCGCTGGGGATCAACTACCTTATTTGCCTAAGCAAACCCTGCAATTTGAAAGCGGACTCACTGGAAAAAACTGGCAGGTATTAGCGGCGATAAAATACATTGACGATGTCAGGGTTAGCGCCGGTACCCAGGCGATCAATTTTGAAAATGGCGTGCAGAGTCATACGGTGGTCGATTTGTCCGCTTATTACCAAATTGATGATGACCAGCAGGTTTATGCCGTCGTTGACAACCTGCTAGATGAAAAATATGTGGCAACAAAACGCCACGGGGGTTTGCAGGTAGGCAAGCCGCGCACGGTACAAGTAGGATATCGTTACCATTTTTAATTGAGATCACACCTTGCAAAAAAACCTAAAAAAGCCAGAGCGTTAATCACACTTTCTGGCTTTTTTAGGTTTTGGGGACTCAGCGGATGCTGAGATTGCCGCCTTCTTTATTAAAAAAGATCAAATGTTCCAAGTCCAGACGTATACCAATCTGCTCACCCTGTTGATGATCATGATGGCTGGGTGCCAAGCACAATACTTTTTCCTGCCCGGGATGATTCAACTGGAGTTCATAAAGGATGTGGGCCCCCTTGAATGCTCGCCCAATCACCTTTGCCACATTATTGCTATCATCGTCATGCACAATGTCATCGGGTCTAACCAACAAATCAATGCTATCTTCTTCTAGTAAAGTCGCACTTGCAGGAATAGTAAATACACCCAAACTAGTTTGAATAGCACCATCTCTCGTTACCCGCCCGCTGAGAAACACCCCATTGCCGACAAAATCTGCAACAAATCGTGTGCTGGGTTTATGGTAAAGATCATAGGCGCTGGCCCACTGCAGTAGTTTGCCCTGGTTTAGCACACCAATTTTGTCCGCCATGGAAAAGGCTTCATGCTGATCATGGGTGACCATCAAGGCGGTGGCACCTTCGTGTTTTAAAATAGCCCGAATATCCTGAGCCAATTCTTCCCTTAACTCTGCATCAAGGCTGGAAAAGGGTTCATCCAATAAGAGTAAATCCGGTCTTGGCGCGAGGGCTCTGGCTAATGCTACTCGCTGCTGCTGACCACCCGAAAGGGAGTGGGGATATCGGTCTTCGATCCCCCTTAAGCCGACCAGGTCCAGTAGTTCTGCCACCCGCTGACTTTTCTGTCGCTTTGAAAGACTCTGTAAACCAAAACTGATATTTTGCCCCACTGATAAATGAGGAAATAATGCGAAATCCTGAAACACCACGGCCACACGACGTTTTTCCGGCGCTACATTTAGCCTGCTATCACTGACGAGTTGGCCCCGCAAAAATACCTGGCCATGCTCAATTGGCTCAAAACCGGCTATTGCCCGCAAAATCGAGGTCTTTCCACAGCCGGAGGGGCCCAACAAGCAGCCAATTTGTCCCACACTGAGGCCAAATGATACATCATGGACCACTGTTTTTTGCTGATAAGCGAGGCTGAGCTCCTTAAGTTGTAACATGGCTATCCTTATTGGCTATTGATTACGGAAGCTTTCTGGCTCCGGCTACTCTGAAGGGGTAAATCTAGCACCCGGGTTAACAAGATAACGGGCAACAATCCAACGGCAACAATGGCCACTGCGGATAAAGAGGCCTCAGCTAAACGTTCATCTGACGCCAATTCAAAGGTTCTCACCGCCAGAGTATTAAAATTAAAGGGACGCAGGATCAATGTAGCGGGCAATTCTTTTAACACATCTACAAATACCAGCAGGCCGGCACTTATCACACTGGCCCGCAGCAAGGGCACATGCACTTGCTTGAGCACTTTTATCGGCGTCATACCGAGGGAGCGCGCAGCCTGATCCATGCTCGGCTTAATTCTGGATAATCCGGCATCAACATTATGTAACGCGATCGCTAAAAATCGAACGCTGTAGGCCAATAACAGGGCAAACAAGGTACCGGAAAAGACCAGCCCTACACTGACATCAAACCAATGCTCACTCGCTGCGTTAAGCGCCATATCCACTCCGCTTAGCGGCAACATCACGCCCACGGCGATAACCGTACCAGGGATCGCATAACCTAGACTGGCAATTTGTACCTGAACTTGTAACAGGCGTCCATTTCGTAAACGTTTGGCATAGGCAAACAGCAGCGCCAGACTCACCGCAATAATTGCCGCTAGAGCGGCCAGATAAAAACTGTTCCATACCAGGGAAAAAAACTGCTTGTCAATGCCCACTTTGGCGGTCTTAAACGCCCAAAGTAACAACTGAGTGATGGGCAATATAAAACCTAAAACCATGGGTAATATACATAACATGAACGCAAGTAAGGCCCTGCCCCCAGTCAGCTTTTGTCTGGGGGCAGTCTGGTGTTTTTGTCCCTGATGGTAATAATGTATTTTGCGCCTGGCGTGTTTTTCCAGGAGTAATAATAGTAATACAAAACTTGTCAACACCGCGGCTAACTGGGCCGCAGCCAGGCCGTTACCCAAACCAAACCAAGTGCGAAAAATACCGGTTGTAAAGGTACTGACCCCGAAGTACTGCACCGTTCCGTAATCAGCGAATGCTTCCATCATCGCCAGTGACGTACCGGTTAGTATTGCCGGACGGGCCAAAGGCAGTGCAACTTTAAAAAAGTGTTTTATTGGGCTCAATCCGAGACTTCTGCTGACCTCAGACAAACTGGCCGACTGTTCTGAAAATGCAGTCCGGGCCAACATATAAACATAGGGATACAGTACTAGAGACAACATAGCCACAGCGCCCCCCAGAGAGCGTACCTCGGGAAACCAGTAATCACCGTAGGACCAGAAAAATGTTGCACGCAGCCAGGTTTGCACAGGCCCCGCAAAGTCCAGAAAACCGGTGTAAGTATAGGCAATAATATAGGCTGGCATCGCCATGGGTAGCAACACCAACCATTGCAATTTTCCGCGCCCAGAGAAATCATAGCGGGTAATAACCCAGGCCAAGGTTGTCCCTATAAATAAGGTTCCAAGGCCGACACCAAACGCCAGGATAAGTGAATTACTTAGATAATCACTGAGTACGGTATCCGCTAAGTGTTGCCACAGAGTGATTTGGGGAAAAAGAAAACTGCCAAAAATAAGCAGTACCGGAATAGCTAATAATGAGCTGGTTAAAAACACCCCCCAGCCCCAGGGATCAGTCCAGTTTCTCAGCGTGTATAAACGTTTATCAGACACCGGGAGACATTACTTCCAACCTGCCCGGTCCATTAATTTCACCGCCAGGGCGTTAAGCTCGCCAACCCTATCAAGCTGAACTTTTTCAGCCTTAAACTGACCAAAGGTCTTCAGTACGGGGCTCCACTGAACGCCTTCACGGAGGGGGTATTCATGGTTGGTCTGGGCATACCATTCTTGTGGCTCTTGCTGCATCATGTATTCGAGCAACGTTATAGCAGCCTCTTTATTGGGTGCATATTTGGCCACTGCTGCACCAGAAATATTGACATGGGCACCGCGATCATCTTGATTAGGCCAAAGTACTTTTACCTTTTGTGCCACTTCACGTGTGCTTTGATCCTTGTCCGTTAACATACCCGCTAAATAATAGGTATTGGCGATAGCAATATCACATTGTCCTGCCGCTACCGCCTTAATTTGATCTCGGTCTCCGCCTTTGGGTGGGCGAGCAAAGTTTCCTACAAAACTGACTACCCAAGCTTCTGTCGCCGCTTCGCCTAATTGCTCGATGAGCGCCGCAACCATTGATTGGTTGTAAATATTACTCGAAGAGCGCACACAAATACGTCCCCGCCACTTTTCATCGCTAAGATCTTCAATCCGCAACAACCCCGCTGGATCAAGTCTGTCTGGCGCATACATGATGGGCCGCGCACGCAAGGTTAAACCGAACCAGTGCTTGTCCGGATCCCTATAATTACTGGCAATATTCAAGTTTAAGAATTCGGAATCGACCGCTTGCGTCAGATCTTGCTGTTTAGCACGATGCAATCTTCCCACGTCGGTGCTTATTAACAGATCGGCGGGACTATATTTCCCCTCACTGCGCAGACGCGTTATCAGGGTATCCGCCTTACCGGTGACCATATTAACGGAGATACCTGTTTGTTGGGTAAATCTGTCTAGTAAGGGTTTAATCAGTGCTTCTTTACGTGCCGAATAAACATTCACTTGTTCTGCTACCGCGCTTCCCGCGACCATTATGCTGACTAGCAATATTAGTTTTAAGAAATCATTCAATTGGATGTCCTACAAGTCATAAAGACTAATAACGCTGAGGTGATGCTTGATGATAATCTAATTGAGAATAGTTCTCAATACGAATTTACCGATCAAACTCACTCATACTAAGACTCCTCAAACATCAGATAGTGGCTCTCACTCATACCCAGTGTGGTATAGGTCTGCTGAGCAATAATATTTTCCTTTTCCACGTACAATCGAAAGCCACAGACATTTTCTGCTTCACCGGCCAGGGTCTTAACCTTGGCATATAATTTAGCGTAAATTCCCTGGCGGCGATAATCGGGGGCCACATAAACACTTTGTATCCACCAAAAAACACCATTACGCCAATCACTCCATTCCGTAGTGACCATTAAACTTCCCCGCACCTGATCATCCTGCTCTGCAACCAGATAAAACCCTTTATTTGGATCTTCAACCAACCGGCTCACACCCTTTGTTAGAAGGTCATTATTAAGGTGCATTTTTTCAGTTTCCATTGCCATCTGTTGGTTAAAATTAACCAGCGTGTCAATGTCATCTATTTCCGCCAAACGTATATTCATACCACTGCCTCAATTTTAAAAATCACATTTACCCTTGTACCGTGATTTGAATACACTACCGAATCACACAGCTCTTTTACCAATGGAATACCACGACCATAACATTTGTCTTCGTCAATGAGTTGACTCAAGCCACTTCCATTAAATCCATAACCAGAATCGCCAACCTCAATACTCAATCTTCTATCCTGGGGGATATACTGCACGCGTATTGAGATATTGCCCGTGACAAGATTACGCAAACGCTGTTTACGTAACTCAAAATAAGTAAAAAAGCCATCTTCTGTTTGCTTAATACTTGGGTCAAGGTGCAACAAACCATGATCTAAGGCATTGTTATATAGTTCGCTTAAGACGGTGTGTAAATCACAATGCAGGGAAATCAGGCCTGTTTGGCTGTTTATCATCTCCATCAAATTTTGAATTGGATCGTTCTTTTTAATTTGCTCCGCACTGAGATCCATCTCAATTTTGAACGGCATATCCGATAGTTCACAACTGCGTATTAAGCCATCCATCTCCTGGCAATAATAGGATACCACCGTCACATCGTCCTCTCGCTCTCTTGCGCCCAGGTATGCGTTCATCTTGTTCATCAAATCGTCGATACTGATATTGGGCTCTACCCGTAGCCAATCTTCTATGGCTTTTTCACCTAACATCTGGTTATGTTTATTTGACACTTCAACCAAGCCGTCAGAAAAGCCGACCAGGCGGTCACCATAATTGGCTTCAAATCGTTCAAGCTCACTTTCAAATTCCCCATCCTCAAGTATGCCCAATGCCATATGACGAGATTCAAAACGCCGGGTTATCTCACCACAATCATTAAGCAGCAGCAGCGCGGGCATGCCGCCATTCCATACTTCAATTTTCTGGCCGCCATGGGCGATTTTCACCAAAGACGCAGCAAAAAACATATCCGCAGGTAGCAGGACCGCCAATGTTTGATTAAGGGTTTCAGCCATCTCCATCAAAGACAAACCTTTTTTTGACATGGTTTGAAAGGCCTTTGCCACCGGTAATGCACCAATCGCCGAAGCGAATCCGTGTCCGGTAAAATCACCCATTAAAAAATATAGGTCTGCAGAGGGTCCCATACTCATCAAAAAAAGATCACCATTAAAGTCGCTGGCGGGTCTCAACTTATAATCTATGTAAGGTTCTAGTTGGCTATCTACACTTAAAGCATTAGCAAAAATATGCTCAACTATCGCATGCTCTCGCTCAATGGAATCACGATAATAGGTAAGTTGTCGATTCTGCTCGTGGGCTTTTTTACTGAGTAGTCGGGTTCGGCCATGCGCCCTGATTTTTGCTGTCAGTATAATACTGTCAAATGGCTTAGTCGTAAAATCATCCCCCCCGACTTCCAGACAACGGACCAGGCTAGCTTCATCGTCTAGAGCAGTAATAAATATAATGGGAAGATAAATATCGCCGGACATGGCCTTTAACTGCGGGGCAACTTCGTAGCCGTCCATCCCCGGCATAACGATATCTAGCAGCACCAAATCGGGTTTAAGCCGCTTGGCTAAATCAAGTGCCTGCCGGCCATTCTCG
>JBLHIW010000124.1:0-10011 GCA_047618055.1 Paraglaciecola sp.
TTTGATCCTGGCGACGCTGCTGTTTTGGGCGCTGGATGGACATCTGGCGATGATCCGCATGGTCGTGTTGAGTTTTGAGGCCTTTCCCATCGGTGAGGCCTGGTTAGCACCAGAGCAGTTTAGACAAATTGCCCATTGGGCGGGGTGGATGTTTATTTCGGCCGTGACCCTGTCATTGGCTCCGATTGTTTCCTTGCTGATTGTAAACCTGGCGTTTGGGGTGATGACGAAAGCCGCTCCCCAGTTAAACATTTTTAGCATCGGCTTTTCCATTGCGCAAATAATGGGCTTAGTGATCATTTGGCTAAATATGGATAACTTCACCCATCATTTTGAACTCCAGTGGCAGCGGGCGCAGCAAATGATGTGTTCGCTGGTTAATGTGTGCCCCTAGAATGTGCCTGAATAAAAATATGAGTAGGAATAAATGCAGGCGCACCAACATAAGGGAGGTCTTAGTCCATGTCTGATGCGAATGAAAAAACAGAAGAACCCACGGCGAAGAAAATTGAAGAGTCCCGCAAAAAAGGACAAATCGCCCGCTCAAAAGACTTGTCTACCGCTTTAGTCCTGGTGGCCAGTGCCATCGCTTTTATTTTACTTGGCTCGCAGATCGCCGCGGCGATCTTTAAGGTGACACAACGAACGTTTACCCTATCCAGAGATGAGACCTACGACTTTACCCACATGTTCCAAGCGTGGGGCTATGCCATTGAAACGGTCATGTGGCCGGTACTTTCCTATATGCTGATTGTCACCGTTGCCGGTATCTATGGCAATATCGCGCTGGGAGGCTACAACTTTACCTGGCAATCCGCCGCACCCAAAGCCAGTAAACTTAATCCCCTGGCCGGGATGAAAAGGATGTTTGGCATGAACGGGCTGGTGGAGCTGTTAAAAGCCCTTTCGAAATTTATTGTGGTAGCCGGTATGGCGTATGTGGTGATGGTGATATTTCACGAAGAAGCCCTGCATCTCGACCGTGAGCTGTATCCCCTTAACTTGTTTCACGCCATGGATCTTATCTCCTGGGGTTTTTTGATCATGTGCTGTGCGCTTATTCCCATAGCGGCCTTTGATGTGCCCTATCAAAGTTTCAAGCACAACAAAGAAATGAAAATGTCACTGCAGGAGGTTAAGGACGAGCGTAAAAATGCCGATGGTGATCCCCAGGTTAAAAGCCGTATTCGTAAACTGCAATTTCAGGCTTCTGCCAAACGCATGATGCAGCAAGTACCGACGGCAGATGTGGTCGTGACCAACCCGACGCATTTTTCTGTGGCACTTAAATACGATCAGCTAGGCAACCGAGCCCCCACCCTAGTAGCCAAGGGAGCGGATCAAATGGCCATGCATATTCGAACCATCGCCAAGGCCCATGACGTGCCTATTATTGCGTCCCCCATGTTGGCCAGGGCCATCTACTACTCGACTGAAGCAGATCATGAGATCCCGGAAAAACTATTTATGGCCGTGGCCCAGGTTCTGGCCTACGTATTCCAGCTTAAAGCCTTTAAACAAGGTAAGGGTAAGCGTCCTGTGCCCTTAAAAACCAATCTACCCATCCCTCCTGAGTTGAGGCGATAGGCAAAATATGGTTATTGGTAGTCGATTTGGCCCTAAGTCTTGAGCACTCAGACTCCGTTCCCACATCGGGTGCCCACTAGACGAGGGTAAATTGACCCGCCCCAATGGGTAAATGCATAAAAATGGCGCGAGTCATTGCCTAAGCAAACTCCGGTAATTTCATCACTATGGCCGACTTGTGAACCCAACGGTGCACCTAGCAGACATTCGCTACCTTGCGCGGTTATGTATCTTGCGAATGTATGGACGCTAATATTCAACCGCCACACCTCCATACGTCCGCTATTAGGCCCGCTAATCTGGAAATTTATTAAGATAAACGTAGCAGACGTTATATTTTTTGATTTACTTATGCAGGTAATTATTTTACTCTAATAAGGCTAAACCCCTATATCATTTTACTCACAACTGTGTTTTGGTTTTTTGGCTTATTTAGTTATGTGAAAATGACCAGCTTGTTGCGATATCTGATAAGCCCTATTTTAATGCTGTAAATACGAATAGGTACCTATGTTTATATCCCATAAACTTTCATCGCCCCTGAAAAAAGCCTTAAAATTACCACTGGGATTTAGCACTGCATTATTGATCTTCAGCATCTTTGGCTGTGGGACTGAGGCTGAACCAACGCCAACATTGGTGCCGACACCCACACTCTCATTTCCGCCGGCTGCTAGCTCTGAAGACGCAGAGGACATGTCTGGCTTGAGAGAAGTCAAGATGGGTGAATTAGCCAAAGATATTATTCCTGCCATGCAGGGTGCTTTTGATGGTGGTGCTGCGGACTCAAAACAAGACGTCACTGTGAACAACATCCTTGGTAAGGATGACCAGCAGGACAATAAACGTTTCGATGTGCCATCTAATGGTGCGCCGAGTCCATTATTTGGAGCGCTGGCGTTTACGCAGCAGTTTTTACGTTTTGAAGAGTTTGGCACGTCATCACTGGCTGATGCCAAGGTTGATCCTGAAACAGCATTATATCTGCCTGTCCCGGCGGACGCGGCAAGTATGCCTGAATCTGCTGCTCTGGATACCTTCCTAAAACAGGACATTTACCCGGCTCCCACACGCTGGGCGAATACAGTTAACAGCAACCCCTGGCAAACACTAATAGAATCATTTCTTGGTCGTGATTTAGATACGCCGCCAATTGAAGGGCGTCCCCCGGGCGAAGGCTGGGCCCATCAGCGTTGGGAAGAGTTTGCTCCCCTTACCTATTTCAACACAGCCCAAACGGGTGCACGGACCAATACAGGATTACGGGACGACAGACAAACTCACGCTTATAGTGTCGGAGAGTTTGCCCTTGGTGGTTTGTACCATAACACCGCAGGCAAAGAAGGTTTTGCCGGTACAACAAAGGGATTAGAAGTCACACTCCATCCCAATATGCCTGTTCAAGAACAAGCGTCACTGTGGACTTTTGACGGTACTTTTCCACCTAAGTTGCTAAAAGTACGTTATGGCGAGCCCGTTATCATGCGTCACCATAACGCCCTTCCAGTTGACGTGTCGGCAAACCGAGGCTTCGGTCTGCACACCCTGACCACCCATGAACACAATGGTCATAACCCTGCGGAAAGTGATGGTTTTGCGAATGCTTTTTTCTTTCCTGGGCAATTTTATGATTATAGATGGCCAGTGACGCTTGCAGGGCATGACAGCATTAATGTAGATGCCAACGATCCTCGGGCTGGCTCTCCCGATGGTCATGGCGGTATCACCAAGTTAGCCGGTGATTGGCGTGAAACCATGAGTACCCACTGGTTTCACGATCACATGCTCGATTTTACCGCGCAAAATGTCTATAAAGGCAACGTGGCGATGATGAATTACTACAGTGCCATTGACCGTGGCAATGAGTCGATTGAAGATGGCGTAAACCTTCGTCTGCCTTCAGGCTCTGCTTTGGATTGGGGGAATCGCGACTATGACGTCAATTTACTCTTAGCAGAAAAAGCCTGGGATGCCAGCGGCCAACTTTGGTTTAACCCCTTTAATCAAAGGGGCTTCATCGGCGATGTGATGACGGTAAACTGGTTATACAAACCGTATATGGAAGTGCGTGCACGTCGTTATCGTTTTAGAATACTCAACGGTTCGGTTTCTCGCTATTTTAAACTTGCCCTGGTCAATCAAAATGGCGTCGCTGCACCCTTTCATATGGTGGCTAATGATGGAAACATCATGGAGCACTCCGTGGTGATGGAAAATGGCGAAATGCCGACCCTTGGTGTTGCCGAACGTTACGACATCGTCATCGATTTCGCTAAGTTTGAAGACGGCGACAAATTACACTTGGTTAATATGTTACAGCACAAAAATGGTCAGAGTACCGACACCATTATTTCTGTCGAAGATATCGTAAGTGGTGCGTACCAAGCGCAAACCATTGATGATGATAACGATGGTATTGCAGATCGATGGAGTGCTGACCCGGTTGTCGGCCGTTTCATGGAATTTCGTGTGGTTACGTATACGGGGCAAGATAAGAGTCTGGATCCAGCCGATTATGTGGAAGGAAAAAAACAAATGATCCCTGTGCGTCGTCCGACTGAAGATGAACTTGGCACTGCATTACACCGTACCTTCGAATTTGAACGCCAGGCTACCGATGAAAATCCCTGGGTTATAGAAACCGATGGTGGCAAGGGTTTCAACATGGATCCAAGACGTTTATCCGCTGCACCTCAGAAGAATTCAGGTGGTTTGGAAGTCTGGCGTTTGATTAACAGCGGTACCTGGAGCCACCCCATTCATATCCACTTTGAAGAAGGGATTATCCTGCGCCGTGATGGCAAAGCGCCACCACCCTGGGAAAAATATGCCCGCAAAGATGTTTACCGTTTAGGCCCACAACCTGATAGCGGCGATATGGTAGAAATTGCCCTACGTTTTCGTGAATTTGCCGGCACCTTTATGGAGCATTGCCATAATACTCAGCATGAAGATCACGCTATGTTGTTGCGCTGGGATATTGAAAACCCGGGGCAAACCTTAGTCATGCCATCACCCATCCCATCATGGGACGGAGTGAGTTATGTGGATACCCATGCGCTGCCAACTTTTCGTAGCGGTGACGCGGTTGGTCAATATGGACCCGATCTTGATGACCAAGCACTGGAAATTTGGCTAAAAGGTATGGAAATCGAAGAAATTAATATGTTGGACATGGAAATTGGTGATGCTTTAAATCCCACTGAAGATGAAAGAGCGGTGGGTAAAATACCCTTACGTAGTGGGATTAATATTGATACTAATGGTGTCGAACGAGAAGTGTTCTTTGTCTTACATGATATCTCCAACCGGGATTTGGCTACAGAATATGGTGTCGCCTGGGCTGGTGCTTTAGTGGGCACACCTGAGGCTGCCACCTCTGAAGCAAGCTACGATGCATTTACGGATACCTTTATTTTTTTTGGTGATTTACCTAATCCTGTTACCCGAACAAATCCTAATTTTGTCGAACAAAATGATCCCAATATGCCTGCTCAACGCGCAGATAATACCTACTCGCCACTGCGCCGTGTCAAAATCGATGGTAAAGATGTAATTGTAAACGCATTTTTTATCAACTGGGGAAGTGAAGATTGGGAACAGCTAAGAATTGATGTTAATTGTAACCCAACAGTGGAAGGTACTTTCCCCGATGATCCGCCTAATACATCCTGTATGTATAATGGTGTAAATTGGGGGGGAGACACCGGTCATGCTGTAGAAATAAATGTCGATACTGCACAGCCTTATGTGCGGATGAAATTACATAAGTCATGGACAGAAGATTCAGATTATCTGCCTTATTATATAGTGGTCGATTCTTTTCCTGCTGGACCCGCTAATGCTATGGGTGTTATTTATGTGCCTAAGCATGAGTTCCTGGGGCAAGTTGCTGTGCCCTTGATTCAATGGCTACCACCGGCACCTCTTAACACCAGTTACCCGCCCAGCGATGTGAATTCGGCAGCGGCAGGGGTGGATTTATCCATGCAATTATCTGGTGGCGGTCCGTTGGGAGGACAAATTGGTCTGCCATCGTACTTCATGCCTGAAGTCAAATATAGCCCGATGTGGCATATTGGATTTGCCCATTGGAACAGTGAAGTTGCGACGACAGATGAAGTGTTTGTCGTTAAAGGCCTAGACGAGCTCAAAGCACTCAGAGATGAAGGTAAGGTAATGATCCACGAATGGCCGGGGGCATCCCCTGCCAAGATTGGCAGCAATGATTACAATTTTGACAGTTTGAACCCACCTCACGTAGTTAACTGTCCAACACCGGTGACGATAGATATGTCACTGCACAGAGCGAGAAAATTATCTAAGCCCTAAGAGGCGACTATTAAGCAGCGTAAAGCGCGGACTACTTTAGTGGAATCCGTGCTTTTTCATTTTTAGTCTGTGTGTTTTGAAAATGCATGCACTTAGCAGCAAACAAGCGAGAGATAGCTATGTTTAATAAGTTACGGATAGCCAGTGTTACAGGATTATTAATGGTGTCTACACTTGCCATGTCGGCAGAATCGATATGGGGAGGGGATTACTTCCCCAATACTGAACTCATTACCCATGAAGGCAAAACAGTACAGTTTTTTGACGATTTAATTAAAAATAAAATTGTTGCGATTAATTTTATCTACACCCGTTGCCCTGACGTCTGCCCCCTTGAAACTGCACAATTGACACAGGTGCAAAGAATAATGGGCGATAGGATTGGCAAAGATGTACATTTTTATTCTATCAGCATTGACCCAAAAAATGATACGCCAGAAGTACTGGCTGAATATCGTGATCGCTTTGGCGCGAAATGGACTTTTTTAACCGGCGACAAAGAGGAAATTATAGGCTTACGTCGTAAGCTAGGTCTGTATATTGAGGGAGCTGATAGCGGCCCCAACAAAAATAATCATAACGTGAGTATGATTATCGGTAATCAAAAGACAGGGAGATGGATGACTCGTTCACCATTTGAAAATCCCCATGTTTTGGCTGACCAACTGGGTAATTGGTTAAGTGGATGGATATCAAAACAAGAAGGCAGTGACTACGACACTGCACCTGAATTGCGTCCGTTGACCCTTGGAGAACCTATTTTTCGAACCCGTTGTGCTTCCTGTCACTCCGTTGATGGGGTTGAGGAGGATGAGGATATTGGCCCAGATTTGTTAGGGGTGACCAAACGTCGTCAAAAGCAGTGGTTGATTAACTGGTTACGTAGTCCGGATAAAATGATAGCAAATAAAGATCCTATTGCCCTGGCGTTACTCAAAAAATACAATAATTTACCCATGCCAAATCTGCGCCTGAATCAACAGGAGGTGATGGAGTTGATTACCTATATGGATGAGTTACACGACCCAAGCGTGGCCCCTTCTGGTGCGTTGGTGAGTAAGCTGAAAGCTTATCGGCAGCCTAAAATAGTCGGATCATTAGCCGGTATTGACGTTGTTGCCGTAATGAATGCTTGGGTACGTGAGGCCCATCCCAGCGCTAAAACAAACGCGGGTTTTATGACACTTATCAACGTAAGTGAGTCGCCCATATTATTGCTATCTGCCTCAAGTTCGGATTATGAAAAAGTGGAATTTCACGAAATGAAAATGCAAGACGGTATGATGCAAATGAATGAACTGGCGGAGCTCAAAATAGCATCTGGCGAGCAGCTTAAATTTGTCTCGGGAGCTAAACATTTAATGTTAATAAGGCCCAAAAGAAAGTTGCTGGACGGTGACCTAACGGAAGTGATCTTGACATTTGATGGTGGATATACACAAACCGTTGCGCTTAAGGTAATAAAAGATCATTAAAGACCCTGCTTATCTTTTGTTCATAAGACGTGGCTCAACTGAGCCACGATTGAAGTTGTCTGGAGATATACGTCTATTTATGGATGTCGAGCATCTTCTTAACATCATCATCTAAGCCCGTCATCTGCCATCGACCTAGAGAAAGAGGAATGCCACCCATTGCATTAAGCTCATCCATAAAGTCTTTGAGAATGAATGGCTTGCCCTGATCCTCTTTCATTTTTGCATAGTCGGCCATGGTGCGTTCCAGCAGATATTTTCCTGTTATATAGGATGTTCCATAGCCTGGCTGACGCAGATAGAGATGTTGTTCAAAAATAAGTAATTCAGGTTCAGTTTTCATCCACCCTCTTGGGGTCCAGTTCATGTGAATTTTACCGGCTTCCACCATGGTCATTTCATTAGCATGCGCATAAAGTGAACCTAAGCCTCTGGCCGCCCGCTGTGCGATAAGGATCCAGACTATTTCACGGGCCCGGGGATTGTCATCGTATAGTCCGCCATGCATAAACATTTCTTCAACGGCAGTGGCGACCCCCTCGCTTCTGGTATCAAAAATATTATATAGAAGGGCACCGGTACGAATGGGATTTTTATGGGGGTCGTGCTGCATAATCGCCAGCTCAAACCAATGATAGAAGTGTGAAAAAAGGGGTAAAGGATTTAAATGGGAACCAATATGGAAAAAATGTCGTCCTTTTTCTGGCACAAATTGTCCTTTATGGGCCCGCAAAGCGGGTTCAAAATAATCCTTCACGGTTACAATTTCTTTTTCTTTCAAAAAAGTCATCATTTTATTGATGGATTGCTCGGCAAGAGCAGCATATTCTGCTTGATTGGCAACGGATACTAAGGGTGGTAGTTGGCTATTACGTGTTTCTTCTAGTTTCAATGAAGACCATGCACGGTCTAATTCTCGTGTTAATAACCTAACTTCATCTTCCCAGGTCAAGGGAGACATATGCACGTTTTGTTGATACCAGGTATAGTTTTCTTTGCCGATACCCGATGGCCCTGATTTCTTAGCCCCTTCTTTTTCAAGCCAAACAACGAAATCGCGGGTTGAGCTCCGGGTGCTGATTATAGCCGCTTTTAAATCTTCACTTGCCTTATCTCCGAGCATAGATTGTAAGCTATCCAGATCGTCAATTTGGGTTCTGATATCACGAATACCGGTGATCCATAATTCACGGGCATTGCCCCTAAGGTTTATTTTTCCCTGGGCGTTTAATGAGATAACCGCTAATAAGGCTTCAGTGAGTTTAATTTCATCGGTTTTACTTAAAGGAAACTGATACTGCCATATTTCTATTGCACCGTGATGTGTCGGACCTTCATGGGCAGGAACGTCACTTTGTGCCATCCAGATTGACTTATAAAAAGCGGGATCACGTACCCAAGGTTTTAATATACGATGATTGAAATCAAAACCATTCATCTCAGCGAGCAAAATATGCCAATCAACTTTGTTTGAAACCGACCAGTTTTCCCTATCAAAACGGTGTAGCCCTTGTTTTAAGGTTTGAAAGGCCGGATATCGATTATTAAATGTCTGCTGTCGATAATCAGGTGCCCCCTTGTGCATTGGCGGCACTTCAAAACTACGCCATTGGGCAAATAAGCTCAGCAGCTCCTGATGTTTATCTGCAGCATGTAGGGGATGACTGCAGAACAAAGATATGAATAATAGGTAGCCAACCAGTAGGCTAATATTGTTAGCCCTTATGTTAAATGATCCTTTCATCTTATTTCCTTATTTATTATTTTATGGCAATCCATCGGGAATTCTACGGACGCAGCGATAGTCAGAGTCCGTCTGCAGCACAAGCAACATGGGCAGCGCATCTTTGAGTTGAGCACATATCAAGAAGAGTTGCTATTAGTTGAGCCGCCTAAAAATCTGCAGTACAGCAACATTAGCGTATATGGCTCTATATCCAGAGCAATACCCTGAGCCATATCCAGTACAACATCTTCCAGCCAACGACATCGGTGAGGCCATTGCTGCGGCCATAAAAAACCGCCCAATCGGCGGTTTTTTTAGTGTTAAACAATCAACATGCTAGGCGTTATTTACCACTTCTATGCTTATACTGAGTTTTGCAGTAAGCACGAATAATCCCTTCAGGACGCAGGGCAAGGTGTTTAGTTTGCCTGCCATTCATGCGCTTTCGCCACACTTTGAACGATCCCGCTTTAAGTTCGTTGCGCATAAACTGCACCAGCTGGTTGGGGTTGATATTAAACAGCCTTTGGACTGCCTCTAAGGGGGTTCTGTCTTCCCAGGCCATCTCAATAATGCGAGAGGTGTCGATGGGGTTAAAAGATGGGTATGTTTTTTTCATAGACATTACATACGCAAAACCCATTACTCTGGTTCACCCTCATACAAATTTTCATCTGTTCATGGAACGAATTATTTCAGCATATTCTGTGTTTTTTGATGTTTAGTTCATAGTTTCAAAATACACTGACTAAGCAAAAAGCACGAGAGATTTACCTGTTCAACATCTTAGCGGCACAGAGTGTCAGGGTATTTCAGTCGGGCCCAAGTACGGAAAATGATAAAGCATAAGGCGAATGTTTTTATGTGATCCACTTGAAACCCTTGGGCGTA
>JBLHIW010000125.1:0-9622 GCA_047618055.1 Paraglaciecola sp.
ACATAGTAGTTGTTGTGTTGATCTTGTGGCTTGAGTCCACCCGTCTTCTGGCTAAAAATGGCAATAAGCCAGGGCGCATCCTCCAGATAGGGTTTGTTAGCATCAGTACCCAGCGGTTTGAGGGCATCTAACCACTCTTCACCGCCGCGCCCCCCATAAAAGCCCTGCTCATGTAATTCGGCTTGTTCACGCACCTGGCGTTTCACATCTTCAGAGTGGATCGCAACAAAATGCCAGGGTTGATGATTGGCTCCGTTAGGCGCAGTACCCGCCGCTTTTATGCAGTTCTCAATGATGGTTTTGGCCACCGGGCGCTCACTGAAGCTGCGAATGCTGTGACGACGTTTGATCTCCTGATAAAACTGCTCGGAACGGGCCAGCATTTCCTCCGGGGGATATTCGATAAAGTCCGTCAAAGGCGAGAAGTCGTGGGATTGCATTATTTTTCCTGACAATAAAATTACCTCTGCTAATGTATTTTATCTGAACTCTCTTTACCAGACCCTGTGCTCTCAACAGGGCTTAATATCAAAGATCAACCGCCCTAATAATTAATTACATTTTATGCCTGTGCATTGACTCGGGCTGGCCGGGTGGCACACTGAAGGAATGATGCTAAAGAGCGAATAATTTCATACGTTTTTACTCTGTAATTTCTGTGCCTCTGTGGTGAATTCTTTTTTTTTACCACAGGGACACTGGGGGAAAAGCAATTAACTACGCTACTTCCCAGCGGGGCTATTCATGCTCGAGCAAGATTTTGGCGTGCTCAAATAGGGGAATAACAGCCGGATGTTTGAGTTTGCGCTCCGGTGATATTAAGTAAAGGCGCTCGGTTATTTTCCGGGTGCGACCGATGATTTCTACCCCGTAGTGCTCACACACATGTTGCTCGATAGAGCTGGGGGTACAAAATGCGCCATATCCCGCCTGACCAAATAACTTCATCAAGGCGCTATCTTCAAATTCAGCGTTGATTTTAGGGCTGATATCGATTTTGTCAAACCAGGCAAGCAAGTTCAGTTTTTGCGCCGATTTATCACCGGGTATCAAAAACGGCTGCTGATGTAAGGAGCGAGGGAATTGAGCTGCAAGGCCCTTAGCCTTATCTTTGGCAGCAAAAAACGTCAAACCGCTTTCGCCAATCAGGTGGTTGTAGGCTTTGATATGTGAGCCATGAGGCAGAGGACGATCGGATAAGATGATGTCAATTCGATTGAGGGCGAGTTCTGCCATCAAGGAGTCTAAATCACCTTCCTTACAAATAAGGCGCAGCTTATTTTCCCTAAAACACGAGCGGAATAAATCAAAGGCGAGAACTTTGGGTAGTACATCGGTCACACCGACAGAAAATACCTGCGGCTTATCCTGATGCTGATTTTGCATGGTGTATAATAATTCACTACCCAAGCGAAAAATATCCTGGGCAAAACTATAGGCCAGTTCACCCTGTGGGTTTAGAAGTAATCTTTTGCCCACTCTGTCAAACAGGGTAAAACCAAAATAATCTTCCAGAGTTGAGATTTGTCCGCTAATCGTTTGCGGTGTGAGATGCAAAACGGCTGAAGCCTTAACAATACTGCCTTCTTTTGCCGTGACATAAAAATAATACAGGTGTTGGTAGTTTAGATTTGCCATTAATATTGTCCCTTCGCTCAAGTGAGCTTTTGTTATCAGGTATTTCCTGATTATATCCACAGAATAATCGACTATACCAGTGATTAAAAGATCTGTATAACTACGTTGAATCGTCATATGCGCTGAAAATAATAACGACTTAATCGCCTATTCCGAGCAGGCCCAAATTAACCTGATGTAGGTCAATTTTGAGGCTGGTAAATAGTTCACAATGTTTATTGATGTTAAAAAAGGGTTCCTCATATATGTTCTCAGATAATAAATATTCGAGCCTGCGCAATACTGCAAAGATTTATTCTAAGCTTGCCTGCGCGCTCCTGTTACTGCAATTAATGTCAGCCACTACTGCCAATGCAGTGGAAGTACTTTCTTCTCAAGAATTGGCATCTCACTGTGTATTACTTAAAGCTGAGCCAGAAGGCGTTGATGGTCAGTATTGTATTCGTTATATTCAAGGCTTTATCGACGGGGCCATTGCGACCGATGCCCGTGTCATGTTAAATGCCGAAAATGCAATTTCTGGCAATGAGACCTTTGCAGAGCGTGCGATACGCACTCGTATGCCAGGCAGTGCAGATCGTTCGCGAGCAGCCAGACTAGCGGGTTTTTGCCTCGGTGATCCCGTGTATCTTCGCAATATCGTTGATGTTGTTGTTGCCGATTTGGCAGCTCAACAAAAAAGCAATCTAAAAGATGAACCGGCTATGGAAGTCGTTTACAAATCACTGCTCAATAATTATCCCTGTAAATAATGAATCTGATTGGAACTCGGCATAGGCTTCAAAAAGGCGAAGCACGACTTTCGTCTGTCTTACTTTTGTTGTTTATTCTTTCAATCACTTGGTTACTATGGTCAGGGCTTTATAAACCACTAGTCGTGGCTTTAGGCGTTTTCTCCTGTGTGCTTAGTGTTTACTTAGCCCACCGCATGGGATTTTTTCGGCATCAGGCATTGCTTGGTCTTTTGCCCCGCCTGCCCGGTTATTGGATGTGGTTGCTACGAGAAATTATTATTTCAAGCCTAGACGTGGCCAAGCTGATCCTAAAGCCCTCTCTCCCCATAAGCCCCACAGTGCTTGTATTAGAAGCCCAAGCCCAAACTGATGTGGGTCAGGTGATCCTTGGCAATTCGATTACGCTTTCTCCAGGGACTGTCACCTTAGATTTATATGAGGGAAAACTATTGATTCACTGCCTTACCAGCGAAAGTGCAGGTGAATTACAAAAAGGCGAAGCCAATCGTCGAGCCGCCGCATTGGAGCGCAAGTAGGCATGTATATTATCGTCTCTATCGCCATCTTAGTGACCATGGTATTGGCCCTCGTGAGAGCACTAATGGGCCCCAGTGTTTACGACCGTGTACTGGCGGTTAATGTGTTCGGCACCAAGACAGTATTGCTGCTGTCCGTTATTGCATTTCTTTACGGTCGACCCGACTTTCTCGATCTTGCGCTAGCTTACGCCCTAATCAATATGGTTGGGATCCTTGCGGTATTGGAGTTCTTCCAAAATCGCGCACGAAAAGAATCCAGGTCCAAAAAATGATTGATATCGCGCTGGATATCCTGAGTTGGATCCTGCTTGTCTTAGGAGGTGCATGTGTGTTGATCGGCGGCATTGGCGGCCTGCGCCTGCCAAACTTTTACACCAGAATTCATGCTGCCAGCCTTACTGATACTATGGCAACCATTTTAATCTTTGTTGGCATGATGCTACAAGCCGGCTTAACTTTGGCCACTTTAAAGCTATTCGCTATCATGCTCTTCCTGCTACTGACTGGCCCAACCGCTACCTATGCCTTGGCCAATGCGGCATTGTTATCCGGTCTCAAACCAGACGCTGGAACTACTAGCCACAAACCCAAGGAAATTACGCCAAAATGATATTCATTTTTGGCTTGTTTCTACTGACCCTGCTCGTTATTACCGCGATTGCGATAGTGCGCACTGAAGACCTTTTCGTCGCGGTCATGCTGACATCTATATTCAGTTTACTGATGGCCGCCAACTTTTTTATATTGGACGCTGCCGATGTTGCGCTAACAGAAGCCGCAGTGGGTGCTGGAGTGACAACAGTCATTTTCCTGTGTGCATTAGCTTTAACTGATGACAAAGAGAAGCCTCGACAGGGAGGACGTTGGTTAGCTTTTGGTACTGTAGGCGTGCTGGCACTGCTGATCATTTATGCCACCTTTGACAAACCACGGCTTGGCGACCCACAAGCACCTGTGCATCAACACGTTGCCCCTTGGTATATAGAAAAAACCACGGAGTATATCGATATTCCTAATGTGGTCACCGCAATCCTGAGCAGCTTTAGAGGCTACGATACACTGGGCGAGGTATTTGTTGTTTTCGCTGCATGTATAGGCGTTTTATTCATCCTTGGTGTAAGTCCTCCTCGGAAAACCAAACACATACCCGAAAAAGATAGTGGTCTGCGTCATCATCTGATACCACAAGTGGTCGGTCGACTGCTGATCCCGTTTATCGTGCTATTTGGTTTGTATGTGCAATTTCACGGCGAGTACGGACCTGGTGGAGGATTCCAGGCTGGCGCTATTATTGCCACAGGCGTCATCCTATACGCTTTGCTCGAAGGCGAATCCGAAGCGCTGCGCGCAATACCTCGCAAAGTGTTACTGGGCATGGTTGTAGGTGGTGCGCTACTGTATGGCGGTGTGGGCGTGGCTTGCATGTTTATGGGCGGCGCTTTTCTAGATTACTCTGTATTGGCTGCCGACCCCGTGTTTGGACAGCAACTGGGTATTTTAATTATTGAGGCAGGCGTTGGGATGGCAGTTTGTGGAGCTCTTCTGGCTATTTTCCATGCTTTTGCAGCCCGAGAGATATTGTCATGAAGCTTTTAGAACTGCTAGGTTATTTCAATTACTGGGTGTTTGCTATCATCTTAACGGTGGGACTTTACGCTGTAATTAGTAAAACCAATTTAATCAAAAAATTGATCGGATTATCCATTTTTCAATCTGCAGTATTTCTTATGTATATCACAATGGACAAGGTAGAAGGCGGCACGGCCCCTATCATACAAAAAGGTGTGGAAAATCAAATATTTTCTAACCCATTGCCTCAAGTTCTGATACTCACCGCCATCGTTGTGGGGGTATCGACTCTCTCATTAGGCTTGGCCATCGTGGTGCGTATCAGTGAAAGTTACGGCACGATCGAAGAAAATGAAATTTTGGACTCCGACTAACTACTATGGATTTAACCGCACACCTTCCTGCACTGCAAGTTGTGGTACCGATGTTATCGGCCCCGCTAATAGTCATGTTACAACCGCGAGGTCTGGCATGGGCGGGGGCGACTGCCGCTGCGCTGCTGAGTTTTGCTATAGCTGTCGCCCTTACCCTAGCGGTATTAGACGGACAAACCATAGAATACGCCATGGGTGGCTGGGCAGCACCTTATGGTATTGCCCTTTCGGTTGATGCCTTTAGTGCGTTGATGCTGCTTGTGGTGACAGGCGCCAGCACGACTGCTTTGCTTGCGGGGAAACCCAGCATTGACCAACAAATAGAGGCTGACCGCCAACCCCTGTTTTATTCTGCATGGCTATTGGTACTGTCTGGGCTGGTAGGTATTGTCGTAGCAGCAGACGCCTTTAATATCTTTGTATTCATGGAAATTTCATCACTAGCCAGTTACATATTGATAGCCGGTGGCCCCAACCGCCGTGCGCTTCCTGCCGTTTTCAAATATTTGATGATGGGTACTATTGGCGCAACCTTTTACCTAATAGGTGTGGGCCTGATCTACATGATGACAGGTACACTTAACTTAGCTGATATGGAAGTGCGCCTCGGTGACGTTACTGATATAAACCCGATACTCGTCGCGGCAGGATTCATCACTATTGGTTTGGCCCTCAAAGCCGCGGTGTTCCCACTCCATGTCTGGGTCCCAAACGCCTATACTCATGCGCCGCACATGGTGACAGTATTTCTTGCAGCTTGCGCAACCAAAGTTGCCTTGTATGTGCTGATACGCTTCGACTACATGGTATTTCAGGCCACACTTGATACTCATGAGGTGCAGTTCGCGCTGTTTGCGATGCCACTGGCAATTCTTGGAATCCTTGTTGCTTCTGCGGTCGCGATGTTCGAGGGAAATATTAAAAGGCTACTTGCTTCATCTTCCATTGCACAAATCGCTTATATTTTGCTGGGTGCCAGTTTTGTTAGCATGGCAGGCCTCAGCGCCAGCGCGGTACACCTGTTCAACCATGCGCTGGCAAAAGGAGGTTTGTTCCTCGCTGTTGCCTGTCTGGCATATCAATATCGCGACTTGCACCTAGACCAACTCGGTGGTGCGTCCACACGTATGCCTTGGACCTGCGCGGCTTTTGTGGTTTGTGGTTTAAGCCTAATCGGTGTCCCAGGTACGGCAGGATTTATTAGTAAATGGATGCTGATTAGTGCTGCACTGGAAACCGGAACTTGGGGCTGGGGCATTGTAGCCATTATTCTTATCAGCTCATTGATGGCGGTAGTGTATATCTGGCGAGTAGTTGAAGCACTTTACTTCCAGGCTCCAATTGAAGGGGATGTCCCGATGTCTGAAGCCCCTGTACAACTATTATTAGTAACCGGCCTCGTTGCGTTGATGAACATATACTTCGGACTGTTTCCACATGTGCCTTTAGAGCTTGCAAATAGTGCCGCAGCCTTACTCTTGGAGGGTTCGCGATGACACCAGAAACAGCAATATTGCTTGCCATTGGCATTCCATTGGTTGGAGCACTAGCCATTGCCCTTGCAGGGCGCATAAGTCCTAATCTTCGTGAGGCGGCCACCGCTGTCACTTCTATCTCCTTGATTTGGGTCGTATGGGGCCTGTTGCCAATTCTAATGGACGGTGGCCGTCCCTCAGTTGAGGTGAGTCAGGTCATGCCAGGCCTGTCCATTGCTTTTACAGTAGAACCGCTGGGTATGTTATTCGCAGCATTGGCATCTGGCCTTTGGCTTATCAACTCTATATATTCTGTTGGCTACATGCGCGGCAACAAAGAGCAAAATCAGACACGTTTTTTTGCCTGCTTCGCCCTCGCACTCTCCGCCACTATCGGTGTCGCTTTTGCCGGCAATCTGTTTACCTTATTTTTATTCTACGAGTTATTAACGCTCTCGACGTATCCTCTGGTAGCTCACAAAGGTGACGCGGCTACAGTGCGTTCGGCAAGGATTTATCTGGGTGTTTTACTTAGCACGTCCATCGGTTTATTTTTACCTGCAATTATTTGGACATACACAGTTGCAGGAACAGGTGATTTTACCACTGGGGGTATCCTAGCGGGTAAATTGAATGACCCAGAGATTGGTTTGCTTCTAGGCCTGTTTGTATTTGGCATTGGTAAGGCTGCAGTCATGCCTGTGCACAAATGGCTACCCGCGGCTATGGTGGCACCCACCCCGGTGAGTGCTCTTTTGCATGCTGTTGCCGTGGTAAAAGCCGGTGTATTTACCATCACCAAAATTATCGTATACATATTCGGGATTGACTTTTTGTTTGAAGCATCTAGCGCCCAATGGCTGTTATATGCTGCGGCATTCACTATTATTACTGCAAGCCTGGTTGCATTACGGCAAACCAACATCAAACGCCTACTTGCATACTCTACTATTGCCCAACTATCCTATGTGGTCATGGCTGCGGCTATTCTCAAACCGCTAGCAGAGGTAGGTGCCGCTATACATATGGTTGCTCACGCCTTTGGTAAGATTACCTTGTTCTTTGCGGCAGGTGCTATTTACATTGCCTCCAAAAAAACCGAAATTCATCAATTACGGGGTATTGGTAGGCGTATGCCATGGACCATGGCGGCGTTTACGATTGGCGCGCTGAGTATGATCGGTGTCCCACCCACAGGCGGTTTCGTCTCCAAATGGTATATTTTAGCTGGCGCATTTGAAGCCAACAATCTAGTAGCCGTATTCACCATCATTGGCAGTACCGTTCTCAACGCAGCCTACTTTTTGCCCATTTTATACATGGTCTGGTTTGAACGTGAAAAAGAAGGTGGCAAAGAACATGGAGAAGCCCCTTTTTTAGCCGTACTGGCATTGTGTTTGACCGCATTATTGACACTGGCGTTTTTCTTGTTTAACGGTCCGGTAATTGAGTTAGAAAGCCAAGTAGTGAGGGGGCTGGGTCAATGATAAAAGATGAAAAACAACTCCACTGGTTAGTCCGACCGTCAACTATTCGTAAGTTATGGATTGGTTCCAGTGTGGTACTCACCTTGGTAGTACTTGCGCAGACAGTAATCTACGTTAAAGGTTATTTCGGCTTTGATGCTTGGTTTGGCTTCGGTGCAATTTACGGATTTGTCAGTTGCCTGGTAATGGTTTTAGTCGCAAAATTGTTGGGCCTAGTGTTGAAGCGACCCCAAGATTATTACGACGAGCCACAGCACGATGAAACCCCAGAGTCGAGTCATGACAAGGTGAAAGAGAGTAACAATGGAGTTTGAACTTTTCTCCCCGGCACTTATCCTGCTAATTGCCGCCGTTCTAATTTGTCTGGTTAAAGGTCATGGGCGAACCGCCGTCATATTAGTCGCACCCATAATCACCTTATGGGCCATATGGCAGATCCCTGACGGCGTTCAAAGTACCGTAAAATTTCTTTCCTATAATATTGAACCCCTTGAGGGTAGCCCCCTAAGGCGCTTGTTCGCTACAATTTTTGCGATCATGGTCTTCGTGGGAGGGTTGTATTCTTTTCGCGTAGCACGTTGGTATGAACTTGCCGCCGCTTTTGCATACGCCGCAGGAGCCATAGGTGTCTGTTTTGCTGGTGACCTCATTACCCTATTTTTATACTGGGAACTGATGGCGATATTTTCTACCATTGTTGTATGGTGTGGCGGTACGCCTGGCGCACGAGCAGCGGGAATACGTTATGCCATCATGCATCTCCTCGGTGGCGTAGTGCTTAAGGTTGGAATTGAAGGTGTCGTTGTGGGTACCGGTTCTATCCAAATTCAAGCTATGCTGGCAACAGATTTCAGTACATGGATGATTCTAATTGGCATATTAATAAACGCCGCAGCCCCCCCCGTTTCCGCGTGGCTGGCCGATGCTTACCCGGAATCCACACCCACCGGTTCGGTGTTTCTGTCGGCATTTACAACCAAAACAGCGGTGCTGGCACTTATATTATTGTTCCCGGGCGAGCCTGTGTTGATTGGCATCGGTTTGTTTATGGTTATGTACGGCATCATCTTTGCCCTACTTGAAAATGATGTTCGGCGAATTCTTGCTTACTCTGTGGTTAACCAAGTTGGTTTCATGGTTGTTGCCGTGGGTATTGGCACCGAAATGGCACTCAATGGAGCAACGGCACATGCCTTTGCACACATTATTTACAAAGCGCTACTATTTATGAGCGCGGGTGTGGTCATCTACCGCACCGGAAAAAATAAATGTATGGAGCTGGGTGGGCTTTTTCGCACCATGCCACTTACCTGTATCTGCGGTATTATTGGTGCCCTAGCCATTTCAAGTTTTCCTCTGACCTCAGGTTTCACCACAAAAAGCATGATTTCCCAAGCTGCTGTTGATGGAAATCTAATATGGGTATACATGGCATTAACTGCCGCATCTGCCGGTGTATTTCTCCATGCTGGGATCAAGTTTCCTTGGTTTGTTTTTTTTCAAAAGGATTCAGGGTTACGACCTAAAGATGCCCCGTGGAATATGGGACTGGCGATGATCATTTTTGCCAGCTTATGTATTTTGCTGGGAATTTTCCCTGAGTTGCTTTATAGCTTGCTACCTTACCCAGTTGACTATCAACCGTATACCGTGGGTAAGGTGCTATTCTATTTACAACTGTTACTATTCTCAGGTCTGGCATTCTTCGTGCTCTTACCACTAATGAAGCGGACTATGACGATAAGTCTCGACACGGATTGGTTATGGCGACGTGCGGCTGTTTCATTGGTGAGAATAATAGCGCAA
>JBLHIW010000126.1:0-9612 GCA_047618055.1 Paraglaciecola sp.
GGCGAAAGCCAGTCGATTCAAGCATTGCCTCAAGAGGGGCAGGCCTGGATTGAGTCGAGATTGTTTCAAACGCTTGCTCTATCCATTGGCAGCAGCATCGAGCTGGGGGATAAAAACTTTGTGGTGAGTAAAGTGCTCAGCGAAGTGCCCGATGCCGGCTTTTCGGTCTTTGGTGGCGACCCAAAAGTGTTGATCCGCAATGAAGAACTGGCGGCGACCAATATTACCGGCCCCGGTAGTCGGGTGAATTACAGTTATTTCTTTACTGGTACTAACCGTCAGTTAGCAGATTATTACGGGTGGCTGGAACCCAGGTTAGATAGAGAAATTCATGGGTGGATGTCGGTGGAAGATGATGATTCTCCCCTTGGGCGCTCTGTTGCCAGGGCGGAGCAGTATTTTTTACTGGCCAGTTTGTTGGCGATTGTGCTGGCGGCGGTATCTATTGCGGTAGCTGCGCAGCGCTATAGTCAGCGTCACTACGATCCCGTAGCGATCATGAAAACCCTTGGCGCAAGCAAAGGCATGGTGCAACAGATCTACTTATTGCAAATCCTGTTTATTACCGGTCTGGGAATAGTCCTTGGCACAGCCCTTGGATTTGCCTTGCAGCAAGTGGTGGTGTGGGCACTGGCGGGTCGTGTGGAGGTGTCGTTAGATGTTTGGCATTGGAGACCCTTGTTCATCGCTATTTTCACCGGTACGGTCTGCGCCGTACTCTTTTCTTTGTATCCCCTGTTAAAGCTATTTTCAATTTCTCCCTTGCGCGTACTCAGGCGAGATCTGGGCGCGACCCTAAGTTCCCGTATCATTCAGTTTGCCGCATCCGGCGGCGCAATATTCTTGTTAATGTGGGCCTACAGTCAAAACCTGTGGCTTAGCGCCATTCTTTTTGTTTCCGGTATATTATTGGTATTAGGCCTGTTGGTGGTGACCTATGGCCTTATCTGGCTGGGCAGAAGACTAGGCCAGGGCAAAATGGGGGCATGGCAGTTGGCTTGGGCCCGCATTCATCGCCGGGCGATGGACAATAGCGTGCAGTTGATCAGTTTCGCTATCACCATTATGTTACTGCTTATTGTATTGGTGATGCGCAATGACATGGTCAAGCAATGGCAGGAACAATTGCCTGCCGGGACGCCAAATTACTTTTTAGTGAATATTAGTCAGGGCCAGGTCCCTGAGTTACAGGAGCATTTTGCCCTGAACAAGGCAGTTGTGGAGGAATTTTTTCCAGTCGTTCGGGGACGGTTTGTGGCTATCAACGATGAAAAAATTCGTACTGCCGTGTCAAAGGAAAACCAGGAAGAGCAAAGCACCGGACGTGATGGCCTGGGCCGTGAAGCCAATTTGACCTGGGGGACCACCTTAGCGAAGGAGAATAAAATTGTTGCCGGTCAATGGTTTGATCAACTCCCTGACAAGGCACCCATTGACGAAGGCGGATTTTATGGTGTCTCAGTTGAAGCACGCATAGCTGAGCGTTTAAATATCATGCTAGGTGATAAGCTAACGTTCAACATTGGTAGTGAAGTGGTGAACGTAAGGGTGAGCAGTTTGCGTGAGGTCAATTGGCAAACCATGCAACCCAATTTCTTTTTTGTGATTGACCCTCAGGCAATGGAAAACTTTGTACCGACTTACCTTTCAAGTTTTTACTTACCGACAGGGCGCAAAGCTGAGATCACCCAGTTGATGAAGCCCTTTGCTAATGTGACCTTGTTTGACGTGGATGCACGGATTACCCAATTACGTAATATCATTGAGCAGGTGTCTGTCGCGGTGGAGTTTATCTTGTTCCTGGTGCTGGCGGCAGGCTCATTGGTATTAATCGCCCAGGTACAGGCGAGTATGGACGAGCGTCAGCAAGAGCTAGCCATATTGCGTACCTTGGGGGCAAAAGGGCGTTTGATACGGGCCAGTGTGTTATTTGAATTTGTGATTATTGGTCTGGTGTCCGGTGCCATGGCGGCGCTGTCAAATGAACTGAGTTTATATTTGTTGCAAACCCAGGTATTTCAAATGCAGGCCAGCCTGCATTGGGAATATTGGTTGTTAGCGCCCCTTGTGGGGGCGGGGGTAGTGGGATTGTTGGGAATTTTAGCGTGCTGGCGTCTGCTTAGGCTCAACACCAGTCACTTGTTAAGGCAAATGGTTTAAGGCGTAATCATCATTAGCGTGGCACTAAAGGTTCAGGGAGACCAGTGCCGGTTTGATTTGTGGATAAATAAACTCGAAACCACTTTCCATTAGTCGTTTTGGTATCACCCGCTGACCATACAGTATTAGGTCAGCTCGCTCTCCCATCAACATACGCAGTATAAAAGCCGGGGTGCGTATAAAACATCGACGATGCAGGGTCGACGCGAGTGCCACACTGAATGCTTGATTGGTCACGGGCACAGGGGCCGTAAAATTATACACTCCCCGGCAATCTTTATTATCGATCAAGTGGCTAATGCCCCCAAGCATGTCTTGCAGATGGATCCATGACATATATTGTTTGCCGTCGCCAATCGGGCCGCCTAATCCCAGCTTAAAGGGCAGCAGCATTTTAGGCAAAGCCCCCCCTCGCTTGGTTAACACTATGCCTGTTCTCAGTATACAGACTCGGGTCTTGGGCGAGGCTGCCTGCAGCGCTAGTTGTTCCCATCGTTCACAAAGTTGATGACTAAAATCATTCTGGCAGTGATCGAAACTCTCATCAATTATCGTGTCAGACTGGCGGCCATAGTAGCCGATGGCAGAGCCACTAATAAAACAGGCTGGCGGGGTTTCGCCACTTTTAATCAACTCCACTAATTTAGCGGTCAGCGCCCATCGACTATTCTGTAAAATCTGTTTTTGTGCCACGGACCAGCTTTTATCAATGATCCCTTCACCGGCTAGATTAAGCACCACATCAAATTCGTCCAGATTGGGTAAACCCTCTAAAGAGGATAAGAATTTCACTGTATTTCCAAGTACCCGTTCTGTACTGGATACACTTCGGGTTAATACGGTGATACTGCTCGGTTTGAGGCTTGGAATGAGGCTAGAGCCAATTAGGCCGGAGCCACCGGTGATGAGGATATGCATATTGTTCTCTTTTAATCCTTATTATAGGATAAACAAAGTGACACCGAGTCGGCAAAGCGCAGCGCGTGAGGTTTGTCTACCTCCACTTCCGCGTAGCTTACCCGAGCATGCTCTGCGGCTATCGCCAGCACATTTGCGGTGAGTTTTTCTAATAGAGAAAAGCGATTTTCTTCTACCAGTTTTATGATCCGTTTGGTAATGGTTTTATAATTAAGGGCATCGTCCATCTTATCAGAGTCAGTAGCCTGATCAGCCCGGTAATGAATTTTCACATTAATGACCACATCTTGCTGATTAAGTATTTCGTCTTCATTAATGCCAATATATGTGCGAAGCCGTAAATTCTTAATGCGGATCGTGGCTGGATTTAACTTCATTCCTATTCTTTTCCTATCAGTTTTTATTTCGTCCTATAAAACACCATACAGATCTGCTAGTTTGCTAACAAGCAAAGCTTATAGAATCCATACATGCAAACAAAACCTCAAACATCGGTAAAAATCTTATTGATTTCGGCATCCTTAGTGATTGTATTAGCGGGGATAAAAGCCGCTAGTGCGATTGTGGTGCCATTCTTACTCTCGGTATTTATTGCCATGTCCTGCAGCCCAATTATTAACTGGGCAAACCGCTATAAAGTGCCACGCTTTCTGGCAGTTATATTAGTTATACTGATAATTATCGTATTTGGATTTGTATTGGCTGGCTTAGTTGGCCAGTCGATGAATGAATTTAGTCAAAATATGCCCAAGTATCAAGCGCAACTGCTACAAAAATTTGCCTGGCTAATAAGCCAGCTGGATACCTTTAACATCAGTATTGATAAACAACAGTTACTGTCTTATCTCGATCCCGGTGTTGCCATGAGCATGGCAACCAATCTGCTTTCCAGTCTTGGGGGAGTATTAACCAATTTTTTACTGATCCTGTTGATTGTGGTATTTATGTTATTTGAAGCGGAATCCCTGCCGAAGAAGATCCATATCGCCCTGGACGATCCTGGTATGAAAATACAACAAATTGATAAATTTCTGCTATCGGTGAAAAACTACCTGGCGATAAAAACATTGGTGAGTTTAGGCACCGGCCTGATCATTGGTGTATGGCTATACGTACTGGGCGTGGATCATTTTTTGTTGTGGGCCACCCTGGCTTTCTTACTGAATTATATTCCTAATATTGGCTCGATTATCGCGGCTGTTCCCGCCGTATTGTTAGCCTTTGTGCAATTGGGTGCAGGAGCAGCAGGCCTGACTGCCATGGGCTTTGTGGTGTCAAATATGCTGATGGGAAATATTATCGAACCTCGGTATATGGGCCGAGGTCTCGGTTTATCGACCCTAGTGGTATTTTTGTCCTTGATATTCTGGGGCTGGTTGCTTGGGACGGTGGGAATGTTGTTATCAGTACCTTTGACCATGATAGTCAAAATAGCCCTGGAGTCTAGCCAGGACACCCGTTGGATCGCCTTACTATTGGCAAGTGAGAATGATGAGTTAAATCCCAGCGAGGCTGTGAAAGAAGGAAATACAAGTAACTAAAGAGACTAATCAGCCTGGGGGAAACGCAGGCTGATTTTCGCTCCGCCCAGTTCACTATCGCCTATTTCCAGCTGTCCCTGATACGCAGAAACTAAATCGGTGACCACCGCCATGCCTATTCCCTGACCTTCGGTGTAGCTGTCCAGACGTATTCCCCGGCTCAGTAATACCTCCCGCTCACTAGGGACAATCCCCGCACCATCATCTTCAATATCAATTGTCAAAGTGGCGGACTCTTGTGTCACGGTTAAACGCACTCGCTGGCGGGCGGCCTTACAGGCGTTGTCAATGACATTGCCCAGTAACTCCATCAGGTCCGTCATATCACCTTTAAAAGAACAAGATTCATCGGTATTGTGCACCGTCAGGTGTAAATGTTTATCTGCATAGACCTTGTCCATCGCATTAAATAGTTTTTGGATCACCCCATGCATCTCAATGGCCTGTTCCCAAGCCCCCGAGCTGCCTGCCACCGCTCGCTTAAGTTGGCGCTGGATCTGATTGTCAATCTGCTTGATGGGCTCTAAGGCTTCAGTAGACAGGTTTTTACTACCGGCTAGTACGGCTAAAGGGGTCTTTAGACTGTGGGCCAGGTCGCTTAGGCTGTTTTTGTAACGGCTACGCTGTTGCTGCTCGGCAAGTAACAAATGGTTAATACTATTTTTTAGTTTTTCCAATTCCGGAGGATAAGACTGTTCTATGCGCTGAACTTTGCCAGACTCTGCCAGTTTGATTTGTTGAATAAGTTTGTTAATGGGCAGTAAGGCGGCGTTAAGACTCAGTAACAGTAAAATTAATAAGAATAACGCGATCAGCCCAAGCCATTTCCACAAGGTATGGGCAAATTGTCCCTGCTCTGCAATAAAGGTTTTTTTGTCTTGCAAGATATAAAAACTGATGGGTACATAGCCCTCATCAGACTCAAACTCGGCGGTGTAGGCAAATAAAAAGTAACGGTGTAACCACTCAAAATTCTCAGTAAACGCTTCATCGCCGATTTTGGGTGGGGTAAAATAGGGCATTTTTTGCCAATTTAAGGTGGACAGGGATTGCCAGATTAACTTACCGTCTTGTTCGATAAAGGCATACAGCCCTGATCCAGGTATATTAAGTTGCTCGTTAAATAATCGCTCAGGCATAGCGGGCAGGTTGCCGTCCATTTCAAATTCGGAGATCAAGGTTAAGCTCTGAATTTGTAGCTGTTGTTGCATAGACTGACCGAGGCTGCTGCTAAAGGCTTGCTCCAGAGTAAGGGCAGTTAAGGGAATAAATATCAGCAGTGCGAGTATGGCAGCAGCGAAACTGCGTAAGCGCAGTGATAAATTACGCATCTTAATCCTTTATTGTGGTGGGGATATACTCACCAAGCGCGATTGATTCGATAACCGCGGCCTCGCAAAGTTTCTATCGGGTTGATACTGCCATTGGGATCCAGCTTTTTCCGTAAACGTCCGACAAATACCTCTATTACGTTACTGTCCAGATCAAAATCCTGATCATAGATATGTTCGGTAAGCTCGGTTTTAGAGATGATTTTTTGCGGGTTGAGCAGTAAATATTCCAGCACTTTATATTCGTAAGCCGTTAACTCAAGATATTGTCCATTGACGCTTACTTCTTCGGCTAAGGTATTGAGGCTAATGGGCCCATTCTCTATTGTCGGGTGCGCTTGTCCTGCTGCCCGGCGGATCAGTGCCTTAACCCGGGCCAATAACTCTTCATTATGAAAGGGTTTAGTGAGGTAGTCGTCTGCGCCGGCATCTAAACCTTCTACTTTTTCCTGCCAGCGATCTCGCGCGGTTAGGATCAAAATAGGGCAGGTGACATGGTTTTTACGGGCCTTTTGGATCACTTCAAAACCATCCATGATCGGCAAACCAATATCCACTATGGCTAAATCGTAGGGGTGTTCTTGTAATAAAAATATCGCTTTAGCCCCATCGTCGGCTAAATCAACGCTATAGCCATTGTTTTGTAATAGTTGATCCAGTTGAGTGAGTAAACGGCTGTCATCCTCAACAATTAAAATACGCATCTTTGCCCTAGTCCTTTTTCTTTTTCCGGCTGACCTTGCCGGAACGTTTATCGACATCTACCGAGACCACACGACCGGATTTTTGCAGGACCTTAACCCGGTACTTACTTTTATTTTGGTCCACTTTAAGCACCCGTCCATTAACCTTTTGCTGCGCCTTTTGTGCGGCCTGAGACTTATCAATAGGCTTGTTGTTGTCCTGGGCATAGACGACATTACCGAGCAAATTCATCGTGGTAAGTAATGTCACAAATAGCAAAATCTTAACGAGGTTTTTCACGGTACTCCTGACTGATATGGCGTTTATCTTGCTAGTCTACCCTATTCAACTGAGTACTGAAAAGCACGATGAGAAGAATGCTTATCTTGTCTATAGGTGTAGGTATTATATTGCTGACTGTGATGGCGAGTAGCAACATAAATACGTTTGCCGGGATGCGCTTGCATAAATATCTGGACGTGCTTGCCCCGAAAACGATAAGTCACGTCGTAGCCCTCAAGTTGTTTGACCTTTCTCCTGGGTTCATAACGGGTCACGCAGTGCTGTTGTTCGTGTCGGGTGGAGTAATGATTGGACGGGTAGTCAGGCTTATTATGACGCTCAGCCAGTTTGTGTCCAATGACGCTGCCAATGACAACTCCCACCAAGGTCGCAGCCTGTCCCTTAGGGCTATTTTTGCCGATAACGTGCCCCAGTGTGCCACCGATTATGGCTCCCGTTACCGCACCACCGGAACGACGAGCTCTGTACCTTATTGGCGCACTACAGACCTCACGGGGTGCACTGATGCTCAGGTAACGATAAACGGGCTCTACCTCTATCACCCTGGCGTAACGACCTTTTGCTGAGGCGGCGGTGCTAAACAAGATAGTTAACAGTGCTGTTACCACGATGCTGTTAGTTTGACTGATTTTCATAAGGCTCTCCTGCAGTAATTGCTGACTATCCTAGTCTCGTCAGTCTGAATTGCAGCTGAATTGAGTCTTAAGGCAGCCCTTTACTTTTGAGGGTGGCTTAAAGATGCGCCGCAGGAGCGGCACCCTGGATTTGCTCCCATATTTTTATGTGGCTTAAATCAGAAGGGTTATGGCACTTTTGACAGACGCCCGTTTAACCCATATATGTACCACTCACTCGGTATTACCCTTTTAATAAACTAAATGGCCGTTTAACACGTACTCTAACCTGACTTAACTTAAATATAGGGCTAATGCTTAGTCCGTAATCTTGAGCGATAGAAACATTTATGCATCTTATTTTTTTTGACTTAGATGGCACGCTATTAAACGATGCATCTGAAATATCGCCCTTTACAAAAGATACCCTTTCGCTGTTAAGCGAAAAAAACATCGCCTATACAGTAGCAACCGGGCGCACTATGCTTTCGGCTCAGCGTATTTTGGATGGCCATGAATTTGACTTGCCACAAATTTATAATAATGGGGTGACAATCTGGGATCCTAAAATTCAACAACTTACATTGGAAAATCTGCTTAACAACGGTGAAATCTCAAGCATTATTGATTTTGCTCTTGTGCGGGGCATTAGTCCTTTTGTGAATACCATCGGCCATCAACCTAATCACCATCAGCATTTTATTTTTCATGCTGAAACACTCCAGGATGTAGAAAAAGAACTGGTTGATAAGCTTTTTTCTCGTACCAAAGCCAAACTTTTTCCTTTAAAAGCCTTACCCAAAGATAGTCAAGTGACTAATATTAGTATGATTGGTTTTGCTGAGACGATTAATGAAATGTGGCTAGAGCTCAATACATATCCAAATCTCATTGCGTACTCGGGCCCCGCACTAGAAGGTAAGCAATTCAGGTGGATGGATGTTCACCACTGCCTGGCTAATAAAGGCTCTGCCGTTAGCCATTTAAAAAAACAACTGGGAGCCAAAAATGTGATTTGTTTTGGTGATAGTGATAATGATTTAAGTATGTTTGCCCTTGCTGATGAAAGTTATGCCCCACAAAATGCCAAAGACGAAATCAAAAAGTCAGCTAGTGCTGTCATCGGGCATAATCACAAGGATGGCATCGCGCATTTTTTGCGTGAGCGCTTCTCGCTGTAAGGGGACCTGCGAGGTCAGCCGTTGTCAACAGTGTGATAAAAACTGGATCGCACTTTGGCAAACATCATAGTTTCTGTACTCTGTCGCGTGTCACGGCTTTCAATCCCTATTCTGTTTTTCTATTGGTTCTATTGGTTCTATTGGATGGATCGGCGGGCTCAGGCTCCTTGAAAGTAGTTGAATTGAATAAATGGGATTATAAAGTAGATTTTGCGTAGCAAAATAATGTCAAGGAATACACCATCGCGCGCTGACCTTGGGTATCCATAGCGGGGTGTTCGCAGCACATAATTCAAGGGGGCAATAATCGCCTGGCCTGCTTTTTTACTGAGCAGGATGACAAGGTTTATGTCGATAAACTCAACGACTGTGCGACGAAACATAATGTTTCCATTCATGCATTTGTTTTAGTGACTAAGCATGTTCACTTATTAATAAACGCTGCTTTGACTGATGGGCTCAGTCAAGTCATGCAAAACTGAGGAAGATATTACCTAAAGTACATCAATCAAACATAGCAACGAACGGGAACATGGTGCAAAGGTCGTTTCAAATCGCCGTTGGTAGACCCTGGACTTTATCTTTTAACACTTTATCGCTAGGTTGAATTGCACCCCGTTAGAGCTAGGATAGGCGAAAATCCGGCTGGGTATCCATACTCAGTTATAAGGGTAATGCAGGGGATAGAAATATCCCACTACTTGCACCCCATGCTGTGTATTTAGCCTGAGGACACACTAAAGCAGAAAGACAATCTGCTTATCAACGTCTTTTTCTCTTACATCTGTCCGCCAATACCATTTAAACCATTCGTGATGCTACAGATAAAGCATGGACACTAGGTGATGAGTTGTTAATTGAACCGCTTACCGATGCCTTG
>JBLHIW010000127.1:0-9544 GCA_047618055.1 Paraglaciecola sp.
GGGGGAGGAATATTGGGTAGCGCGTCAAAAGGAAACCATTGTGCTTCAAGGATTTCATTGCCATCCACCCGTATCTCACCAGAATCGTAGTCAGCCAAAAAACCAACCATGAGTGAATGAGGGAAGGGCCAGGGCTGGCTAGAAAAATATCTCAGGTTTTTGACTTTAATCCTCACTTCTTCAAACACTTCCCGATGCAGGGCCTGTTCCAACGTTTCTCCGCTTTCAACGAAACCCGCCAGGGTAGAAAATATCTGACGGGATTTATGGGCTTTGCCCTGGGCCAGGAGTAATTTATCGTCCTGGCGAATAGCGACAATAATACAGGGAGAAATGCGCGGATAACATCGGTGTTTGCAACGTGAGCATTGCATCGCCATTTCCCAATCGATCTGCTGTGTGCTGCTGCCACATTGACCACAAAACCGATGGGTTCGCATGAATAAGGCGATCTGCCAGGCGCGGGAGGAAATACCAAACAGTGATAAATCGTTTTGCATCAGTATCGCCCGTAAACTGATGGTTTCTAAGGCTCGGTCAGTGAGCACTTCATTTCCCATGTCGATCAGATAGCAGGGATGATCATCATGGGTACCTATTTGTACTACTTCATCCTGATAAGCGTGGGCAAAACTCAGCTGTTCCCAGTTGCACCTCATTAGTCCGGGTCGGTCTACAAATTGCAGCAATTTTTCTGCATTAAAAATAAGCCAAATCGCTGGTTTATTGGCCTTAAGCTGGATGTTTTGTTTGATCATAGTGATAGATTGCGTGTAATTGAGTAAGCGCACATTGGCTTAGCATACTGTATTTTTGATTACGATGGCATGATGAATAGGGTCTTTTTCCCTGAGCATAGGGTGCTGAAAAGTTCACACAATCTATTAACGATGGCTCGCACAGAACAAGTCAAAAAAAGCCCAAGTCTTACAACCGTATACTAATCACTTAGTTTGTTCTTTTGAGACTTCTTGAATGATATACTTCCACAGGCAATTATGTGGACGGTCAATAAAGAGCAGAATGTATGTTGAATCAAGTAGAAAAAGCCCGTCATTTCTGTGAAGGCAAAGGCGCAAGGTTTACTCATTTGAGAGAGAAAGTGTATGCTCTTTTACTTGA
Source organism: Paraglaciecola sp. (assembly GCA_047618055.1). Classification (GTDB taxonomy): domain Bacteria; phylum Pseudomonadota; class Gammaproteobacteria; order Enterobacterales; family Alteromonadaceae; genus Paraglaciecola. Next base: position 1,123 of record JBLHIW010000127.1, read on the forward strand.
AAAACAAGGTGCGGTAGGTGCCTATGAGCTACTAGATACCTTAAAGTTGACCGAATCTAATGCCAAGCCTGCCACCATTTATCGTACCTTGGACTTCTTATTGGAGTTTGGTCTGATCCACCGACTTGAATCCACCAATGCCTTTGTTGCGTGTCACCATTTCGATTGTAATCATCCTGTACAGTTTTTAATCTGTGACCAATGTGGTGTGGTAAAGGAAATCCAATCCGCGGGTCTTAAGGAAACGCTGGACAAACAGGCGGAATCATTTGGATTTAGTGTAATCAAGCAAACTATTGAAGCCCATGGCACCTGCGCCGTTTGTCGGTAATTAAGAGTGTTTTTTATACTTAGCCTAAAGTAGAATATCGGGTCTATTATTTAATCTCCACACTCAGTGAGCCTTTTTTTGGGTAATTGCGCAGAAAATAATTAATAACAGAGACGATTACCCAATGAATGCCGAGTTTATCGAGCCTTTATTGCCGCGTTGATTAACATTATGCAAAGCATGGCACAGACTGAGTTAATGCCAGGTAGGGTAAGAAAGAAGACAGATGACTCGGCAATTGGTGGTGGATTGGCATGGTTGGCGAAATCACTCATTCAACAAGTGAGCTAAAATGTGGCAGTAAGCAAGGTACTCTATTCAGCTAAAAAGTAGAGTTTTTCACCAAACCACTAAAAACATTGTTGAGCAGTTACCTGCGATGTAACCAGGTTAAAGGTAGGCTTAAGATATGCGTTAGCATATTAAAGCCAGCCCGTTGGAAAGAGATCTGAGGGTCCCCATTAAAGATGTAGCTTTGGCGTGGGGAGCCTGACAGGGGATATATTTGCCAGAACATCGAAATTAAGCGGAAAATCGTGGCGTAGTGGCTACAATTTCTGGGAACTAATTACAAAAAATGAAAAGCAAAAACGCTACCTCGCAGCTATTTTTGATTGCGTACACTAGAACTTTATTAACAAGGACATAAATTATGAAAAAAACAATGATTGCTATGGGCTTACTCTTAGCATCTGTGGGTGCTGCTTCAGCAGCGTCTGCGCCCGAAGGAGACAAATGGGTAGGTGGTTTTGTTGAATACTACGATACTGATGGCGAAACGGAAGGGTTTCCTACTTATTTTGATAACGGCTCTGGTTTGGGAGCCGAAGTTGGGTTCCGTTTTAAGCCACAGTGGGCTGCTCGTTTGGAATGGTCACATTTAAATATTGATGCTACAAGTTTAGGTCAAGATCAAAGCGGCAACAGGATCGGCGTAGATGCCTTATATTTCTTACCTGACGACCTTATGTATATCTTTGGTGGTTTAAAACAGGTGAAACTTGCCGATAGTTCAAGTATGGCTAATGTGGGTCTTGGTAAGCATTGGGCGATTAATGATAAGTGGCGCGTTATCACAGAAATTGCGGCCTATCATGATTTTGGTGAAGGTTATAATGATATGACCTTTAAATTCGGCTTAGCTTATACCTTTGGTGGTAAGACTGCCCCCGTCGGACCTAAAGACTCTGATAATGATGGTATTTATGATAATCGTGATCAATGTGCTAACTCAGCTCCAGGTACACAGGTAGATAGCACCGGCTGTAGCGTAGACACCGATGGTGATGGTGTCCTCAATAGTATGGATCAATGTCCTGATACACCTGCTGGTATCAACGTTGGCGCCAAGGGTTGTAATTTAGCATCCGATTCAGATCAAGATGGTGTGTTAAATGCTGCTGATCGTTGTGCAGATACCCCCCTGATTGATGAAGTTGACGCGTCTGGCTGTAGTCTGTTTACTGAGACTGAAGTGGCTGTGAACTTACGCGTATTGTTTGGTAACAATAGCTTCACGGTTGATAACACGAATGATAGTCAGTTTCCGGAGTTTGCCGATTTCATGAAGCGTTATCCACAAACGGATTCAGTTATTGAAGGTCATGCATCTGCACCGGGCGAAGCCGATTATAACCTATGGATATCTCAGAAGCGTGCCGAGGCGGTTCGTCAGTTATTAATCGAACAGTACGGCATAGACGCAGAGCGTTTAAGCGCAAAAGGTTTTGGTGAAAGCCAATTAATTGATACGGCGAACACTTCCGCAGCGAACAAAGTTAATCGTCGTATAGAAGCGAAAGTGGCGACGACTAAGCGTGAGAAAATTTTGAAAAAATAATTTCCACATTTCAGGACGTTTTTTCAATCAAAAAAAAGAGATGCCATTGCATCTCTTTTTTTTTAAGCTAGCGTGTATTTATTTTGATTGCACTAATATTCATCTTCGATTGCGGGACCGGCATAATTATCAAAGCGGGAAAATTGTCCCTGAAAGGTAAGACGTGAGGTACCGATTGGACCGTTCCTTTGTTTGCCAATAATAATTTCAGCAATGCCTTTCTCGGTGCTACTTTCGTTGTAAACTTCATCTCGGTAGATAAACATAATCAAATCTGCATCCTGCTCAATAGAGCCTGATTCACGGAGATCTGAGTTGATTGGCCGTTTATCTGCACGTTGTTCTAGGCTCCGGTTCAACTGAGACAAGGCGACCACTGGCACTTCTAATTCCTTCGCCAGAGACTTGAGGGAACGGGAAATTTCGGCAATTTCCTGGGTACGGTTTTCACTTAAGCCTGGCACCTGCATCAGCTGGAGATAATCAATCATAATCAAGCTGATACCGCCTCTTTCACGGGCTAACTTTCTGGCGCGGGTGCGGACCTCCATCGGTGTTAAACCCGATGAGTCGTCAATAAACAGATTATCTTTGTCTTTGAGCATGGCCATGGTATTTGACATTCTGGCCCAATCCTCATCGTCCAGTTGGGCGGTACGGATTTTGGTTTGATCAACCCGGCTCAGTGAAGCCAGCATTCTCATCATGATTTGTTCTGAGGGCATCTCTAAGCTAAACACCAGTACCGGTTTATCTTCCAGCAACATGGCATTTTCACAAAGGTTCATGGCGAAGGTGGTTTTTCCCATAGAGGGTCGTGCGGCAACAATAATTAAATCGGAGGATTGCAAACCACTGGTTTTTTTGTCCAGATCAGTGTAACCCGTGGATACCCCGGTGACCTCTTTGTTGCTTTTAACCAGTGCTTCGAGGCGATCGATGGTCTTGCCCAGCACTGATTCAACATTTTTAGGGCCTTCATTCTTACCGGTGCGTTTCTCGGCAATTTCAAAGACCCGACTTTCGGCCATATCCAACATTTCACTACTTACCCGACCTTCGGGATTGTAGCCTACATCAGCAATTTCATGGGCGACGCCAATAAGTTCACGGGTAATCGCCCGCTCTTTAATGATATGAGCATAGGCCGTGACGTTGGCAGCGCTGGGGGTGTTTTTGGCAAGTTCTCCAAGGTAGGCAAAACCGCCGGCTTCTTCTAGTTGATCCAGATTTTCCAGGTCTTCGGATACTGTAATAAGATCAATCGGCTGGCTTTTTCCCAATAGGCGCACGATGCTACGAAATATAGTTTGGTGAGAACGGTTATAGAAGTCATCTTCCACCACTATTTCTGCCACCTTGTCCCAGGAGTCAGGGGCGATCAACATACTACCTAAGACAGATTGCTCCGCCTCAATCGAATGGGGAGGGATTTTTAGTTTTTCGACTTTAGCATCTGCGCTTTTTCTTGGGACAGCTTTCACGTTATTTCATATATTTTGCTAACAATTGCCCAGTAGTATGCGGCAAAACACAGGGAATATGAAGTACAACTGCGATGCAGATCTATGCTGTGAGATGTTTGGCGATAGCCGCTAAAAATCGTTCCCCATAACGTTCTAATTTTGTCTGGCCAACGCCGTTAACCTGTAAAAATTCTGCAGAGCAATCGGGTAATCTTTCTGCCATGTCGGCAAGTGTGGCATCACTGAATACCACAAAAGGTGGCACATCATCTTGTTCGGCAATGGATTTACGTAAGTGTTTGAGCTTGGCAAACAGCGCCCGGTCGTAATTTCGCGGGTCTAATTTTGATTTTTTACTCAGATCTATGCTCAAACGTGGCACCGCAAGTTGCAGTTGATGTTCGCCCCGAAACATAGGTCTGGCCGCCTCGGTGAGTTTTAATACGGCGTGTTGGGTGATGTCTATCCGCATCAAGCCCTGGTGGATCAGCTGATTAATAATATTGTGCCAATAGGCATCGGTTTGCTCTTTGCCAATTCCATAGGTACTGAGTTTGTCCTGACCTTGTTCAATGATCCGTTTGAGATTTTTACCCCGCAGCACATCGATCACGTATTGGCTGGCGACTTGTTGATGAAGACGAAAAACACAGGACAACACCATCTGCGCATGAACCGTGCCGTCAAAGCTTTTTGGGGGATCCAAACAGATATCACAGTTTGAGCAGTGTCTGGCAGAATATTCAGAGAAATAATTCAGCAATACCTGACGTCGACAGGTTTGCGCTTCGGCCAGGGCTTCCATGGCAGCAAATTTTTGTAACTCAATTTCGTGCCGTGCCGGGTTCTCACCCATCGCTATCCATTGGCGTATTCTCGCCGCGTCTTTTTCATTAAACAGTAAGAGTGCTTCGGCGGGCATGCCATCCCGTCCTGCCCGGCCCGTTTCTTGATAATAGGACTCGATGCTGCGGGGTAAATCAAAGTGTACGACAAAGCGAACGTTAGACTTATTGATCCCCATACCAAACGCCACGGTGGCGACAATGACATCAATTCTGTCCTGAATGAAGTCCCGCTGGATCTTGTCTCTCGTGGCTCCCTCGAGGCCGGCGTGATAACCGGCGCAACTGATACCCTGACGAGCCAAGGCTAAACTGAGTTCGTCGACTTTTTTGCGACTATTACAATACACAATACCACTACCCTCTTGCTGCCTGACATAGTGCACGGCTTGCTCGGTGGCTTTGTATTTAAGCAGTTGGTTATAACGAATATTTGGCCGATCAAAACTACCTTTGAACACAAAGGGTTGGTGCAAACTGAGTTGCTGCAATATATCGCTGCGGGTCGCTATGTCAGCGGTTGCAGTCAGTCCCACCATCGGCACGCCGGAAAAGTGCTGCTTGAGCTGACCTAGCTGACGATATTCTTTTCTAAAATCATGACCCCAGTGGGATACGCAGTGGGCCTCATCTACGGCAAATAAGCTAATGTTCAGGGTCTGTAATCGTTGAATAAAATCCAGCTGCATAAGACGTTCTGGAGCAACATAAATTAGTTTGTACTTACCATCTTGCATACCCTTGTAGGTGTTATGCATCTGCTCGTAGCTAAGATTTGAATTGATATATGCGGCTTCTACGCCAGAAGCGACTAAGGCATCAACTTGATCCTTCATTAAGGCAATCAAGGGTGACACCACGATGGTCAGTCCATCAAACACCAATGCAGGAATTTGGTAGCACAGGGATTTCCCTCCGCCGGTCGGCATAAGTACCAGTACATCTTCATTATTAAGTAAGTGAGCAATGACCTCTTCTTGTCCGTCTCGATAATTATCATAGCCAAAGGTGTCTTTAAGGACCTTCTTTGCTTGTTGCACGGGGGATAAGGACTGCTGGGATAGCTTAGACAAAAAGTAACTCTATATTGACGTTGTTATCCCTAGTTTACGTGTTTTTAAGTCTCTGTTCACTTGCTAAGGGGGAAAAAATTCGTCACATTGTGTATCAAACGACTAAAAGGTTTATTAATGGAAAAAGCTAGCCTGGTAACTGCTCAGCAATTGAGTGATTTTGTGATTGAATTCTTCAATCAACATATGCCTTTTAATCAATTGCTAGGATTTGAAGTGAGTAAAACCGGCGAGGACAAAACACAAATTAGGCTTGTCTGGGACGATAAACTAATGGGGAATCCCATACACAAGATCCTACACGGCGGGGTGACGGCGGCCATACTGGATACGGTGGGCAGTGTTGCCGCTTTATTGTATGGTATTAAAAACCTCAATAGCGAAGCTGCTGTTACCGAATTTCAGCGGGCGCTACCAAATGGCGGCACGCTGGACATGCGGGTCGATTATCTGCGTCCAGGTAAAGGTAAGCAATTTATTGCCAGCGCAGAAGTGATCCGCCAGGGCCGTAAAGTCGCAGTGTGTCGAATGGAATTACACAACGAAGAAGGTTTGCATATCGCGACCGGCACCGGTACTTATATGGTGGGCTGAGACATGAATGACGTGATGCCCCCCGGGCGGACAATTAGAGCACTGCCCGCTAATATTGCTTTTGTAATGGGTATCCTGCAGACTCCCGCCCTCGCTAACTACACACTACAAACTAACACTAGCCAATGAACGATAAATCAGCCAAAACGGGTGTACTGCTTGCTATTGCCGCGTACAGCATGTGGGGCGTGGCTCCCCTATATTTCAAGCTATTGCTGAGCATGCCGGCAATAGAAATACTGATGCACCGCATTATTTGGTCCATGGCGGTACTGATACTACTGGTATTGCTTACCCGACAAATGCCCAAGGTGCGGGCGGCGCTGCAAACCCCTAAAGTCATGTTAATTTTATTGGTGTCCGGGGTGTTATTGGCCGGTAACTGGCTGCTGTTTATCTGGTCGGTGAATAATGATCATTTACTGGACGCCAGTTTGGGTTACTACATTAATCCCCTGCTTAATGTATTTTTGGGGCGAATTTTTTTGGCAGAAAAGCTTAGACCCTTACAACAGGTGGCGGTGGTATTGGCCATAGTTGGGGTGATGATACTGATTGTCTCATTTGGTCAAATTCCCTGGATCGCCCTGGGGCTGGCATGCAGTTTTGGTGTATATGGATTGTTACGCAAGCAGGTGGCAGTGGACTCCTTACCCGGCCTGCTGGTCGAAACAGGCATGATGTTACCTTTTGCTGTGGGGTATTGGCTGTGGTTCGCCAGTGGGGCCAGCAACCTGCTCAACAATACGCTAGAGATAAACCTGATATTGTTTTTTGCGGGTGTAGTCACCACCGCACCCTTGCTATGTTTTACCGGGGCCGCCCGACGCATTAAATACTCCACCCTGGGATTCTTTCAGTACATAGGTCCAAGCATGATGTTTGTGCTCGCGGTATATTTGTACGGTGAAGTCCTTAGTGAGGCGAGGTTAGTGACCTTTGCTTTTGTTTGGTTGGCACTTGGCGTATTTAGCTTTGATTCGTTCCGTCAATACCGACGTATGAGGCGTTTAGCCTAAGTAAGCGCATACAGACTTTGAATGTATCTGTTAGCTCTATGCTAAAGGTAGACCTAACTTCTCGGGTGAAAATCAGTGTGCGTGTCACTGATTTCAAAAAAGGTGGCTGACTTATCTTCGAAAATCAGCACTTTTATGTTACATAAAAAAGGCTTTTTATCCGCGCTATATGATCGCTGAGTAGCCTATGGGCAAATCCTGGTAAATCGTATTAGACCTTGGTTAAACGAGCAAAAGACAAGACAAGCCACTTGCTGCCAAAACCATCAAAGTTTATCTGCACCCGGGCGTGCTCACCGCTGCCTTCGTAATTGAGGACAGTGCCTTCCGCAAATTTAGGATGAATGACCCGCTCGCCAAGCTGGAAGCCAGTGGATTCGAAGGCCGTATGCGTTCCGACAGCTTGAAATCGATTTTGCAGGGGACGAGAGACCGTGGTTCTTATTCTGACCTCTTCGATGTATTCACTGGGGATCTCTTTAATAAAACGGGATGGAGTATGGTACTTGTCTTGACCATATACTCGACGGGTTTCCGCGTAGGTGATATATAATTTTTTCATCGCCCGGGTCATGCCCACATAACAGAGCCGACGTTCTTCTTCTATTTTGCCTGGCTCATCCATACTCCTTTGGCTTGGAAACATCCCTTCTTCTACGCCCACCAGGATAACCAATGGGAATTCCAGGCCTTTGGCGCTGTGGATCGTCATCATTTGTACGGCGTCCTGATGGCTATCGGCCTGGGCTTCACCCGCTTCAAGGGAAGCATGGGCCAAAAATGCCGATAAGGGGCTCATGTTCTCCGCCTCTTGTGGCGGACTAAATTGCTTACAGGCGCTGACGAGTTCTTCCAGGTTGTCGATCCTGGCCTGGGCTTTTTCACCTTTTTCCGCCTGATACATGGCGAACAGACCCGAATGTTTAATGACGTGATCAGCCTGTTGCTCCAGGGTCAGCTCCCTTATGTCTCCCTGTAGCTGCAGCACCAGGTCGATAAAAGCCTGTAAGGCATTAGCTGCCCGTCCCGGCAGACGTTTTTCATTGAGCATGGCTAAGGAGGCTTGCCACATTGATTGTTCAGCTTCTCTGGCCTGGGCGCGGATCTTTGCCAGAGTACTGTCACCGATTCCCCTTGAGGGTGTATTCACGACTCTTTCAAACGCGGCATCATCAATTTGCTGGTTAATAATGCGTAAATATCCAAGGGCATCTCTTATTTCCTGCCGCTCAAAAAAGCGCAAACCGCCGTAAA
>JBLHIW010000128.1:0-9492 GCA_047618055.1 Paraglaciecola sp.
TACCTGATAGTACGCACAGAATTCTACCTGAGAATTTGGTCCTTTTTGTTGCGCTTTGTGCACTTCTAGCTTAAGCCAGCGGGTATTCGCTGCATCCTGGCTTAGCTGCTGTAAGTCCAGCTTATTACGCTGGGCTTGGGCATAGGTGGCAAGTACATAGTCAAATGCCTGGGTAGCATAAGCGCTGTAGCGGGAACGCATTAAGGTCTCCGCACTTGGCGCGGGTTTTTGCTTATTAATATAAGGCTGGCAACATTGACTAAAGGATAAAGATGAACCGCAATAACAATTATCTGGTGATGAGTTCAATTTCAAATATCGCGCAATCTTTTTATAGGGGATGCTAAGAATAACACAGGATTTCTTTTTATCAGAGGGCGAGTGCCAGGGTTAAAAAAACACCTAACTGTGAGCCAGTTAGCTTAAAGGAAGCTAATTTAACTGTTGGCTGGGTAACAACAGGTGAGACTGAGGGAGTTAATCAACTCAATACGCCAGAGAACCTTACCAGGGGCCCTTAAGCAGCTCGCCGGATTTAATCTCGCTGACCACCAGATTCACTATACTTACCTGATGTAAGGTGGCTAACTGTTTGAGCCGTTGAGTATTCATTTCATCCAAGTGCATTTTCTCGACAAAGAGAGTTGCACATTGACCACCCGTAATGATTTTTTCTAAATATTGGACCAATGTGGCGTCATCAGGCTTTGACAGTCGAAAAGCACGTTGTTGTTTGTTTTGAAAGGCGATGGTGTCTGACACTAAATACATCCACTTGTTCTGCGTCTTGCCCTGAACGAAGCCATGTAAACGATGCTGCTGATGGACCGATACCTTTAAAAATGTTGCCTGCTCTTGTGCCGGAGTGAATGCGTGTAAACTCGCCATGATGTCACCTGTTATCTGATTTTATATACAGTGGTTTTATATACAGTAGTGCTGTATAAATAATCATGCAAGTTTTTTTTTACTTATTTTTTTACATATTTTGACCTTGTTTACGATTTTTGAATTTTTTAAGTAGCCTATCTCGCCTGAACCACAGCAGGCTTAGTAACATCATCCAATAAATGATTGGCTGTACTAAGTCAGATTTAACCGACCAGATGTAATGTAGGGCAATAAGCAGGCTCGCAACATAGACCCAATTATGCAGTTTCTGCCATTGACTGCCCATTTTTCGCTGGATGTTTTTAGTGGAGCTCAGGGCTAAGCTACTTAACAGCAAAAGGGCCACAAATCCCACAGTAATGTAAGGGCGTTTAATAATTTCTGATAACAGCAAAGACCATTCTAGTTGCAACTCAAACAACACGTAGCTGCTAAAGTGGACAAGGGCATAAAAAAACGCATATAGGCCTAATAAACGCCGAACATTGATTAATAAACCCTGTTTAAATTTTTTCGCTATAGGGGAGACCAGTAAAGACAGTAACAGTAAGTTAAACGCGCTTATACCGGTAAAATGCAGGACTGCTTCTACTGGATCACCACCAAGTTGGTCGCTAAAGGCCTGAAAGTACGTGTAAAAAAGTGGAATTACTGCGGATAAATGAATAAATACCTTGAGCCATATTATGTGTGTGGGCTGCAGTCTGAATTTTATTTTAGTCACGATTAATAGTGTTTAGTCAGGTTCATACCCGCATACATGGGGGCCACTTCTGCATAGCCGTTAAACATCTGCGTCGGGATGCGGTTTTGGGTGAATAAGCCACCAGTGGTTAATCTGCGCTCCCGGGCCTGGGTCCATCTTGGATGGGCGACGTGTGGGTTGACGTTGGCATAAAAACCGTATTCCTGTGCGGCTAACCTATTCCAGGTGGTAGGGGGCATTTTGTCGGTCAAACGGATCCGGGTAATGGACTTAATACTTTTAAACCCGTATTTCCAGGGCACAACCAGGCGAATTGGCGCGCCATTTTGTGCGGGCAGGGTTTTACCATATAAACCGACTGACATAAGGGTAAGTGGATGCATGGCTTCGTCTAAGCGCAAGCCTTCAACATAGGGGTAATCGATACCACCGCCACTGAAACGGCTCCGTTGTCCGGGCATTTGTTTGGGATCGTACACCGTTTCAAAAGACACGTATTTTGCCGAACTTAGGGGTTGGGCTTTGGCCAGTATCGCCGCCAAAGGGAAGCCTATCCAGGGAATAACCATCGACCAGGCCTCGACGCAGCGCATACGGTATATGCGCTCTTCCAAATCAAATTGGCTATACAGGTCGTCGTAAGCAAGCTTGTAGGGTTTTTCTACTAAACCGTCAATGCTAAGTGACCAGGGGTCGACTTTAAAGTCCTGAGCATTGGCCAGGGGGTCTGACTTGCCTGTGCCGAATTCGTAGAAGTTATTGTGGCTGGTAATTTTTGCTTCAGGGGTGAGGGCTTCGTCGGTGGTGTAGGTCTTTGCCTGACTAAATTCCAGAGCCCGGGTGGTGAATTTTTTGCTATCGTCGTCTCCAAATAGGCTAAATGCCTGAGACTGGGTACTAGCGAGCAGGGCACTTGCGCCGAAAAACCCCATGGATTTTAATATGTTTCTGCGATCCCGATACACGCCTTCATCGGTCACTTGCTGCTCTTTCGCGGCGCTTTTTTTGGGGCTTTTGATTAACATTGAAGGTGGTCCACGTCGTTTATTTTTCGGCTTAGTACATCTATGTACGAAGAGACAGAGAAATACGTGCAAAAATTCCATTACATTTTTATCACAGCCTGTTAATGGATAATATAAACGGACTAATTACGGCCGATGGACGGCATGAATAGGTCAGCATATAGGCGTGCGGCAAAGCCATCGGTCATGCCTGCGATATAGTCACAAATCACCCGGTGTCCATTGTTAAGCTTATCTGCTTCCAGCCAACGTTGGCGGGTGTTTTCTGGCAACAGGCGTTCGGGATCAGAAGCAAAAGTTTGAAATAAGGCCATAACGATTTGCTGACCTTTATATTCGAGTAATTGAATGTCCGGCTTGCGAATGACCCGTTCAAATACATAGCGCTTAAATACACTCAAAGCGCCGTCATATTCAGCTAGGAATACGGCATTGTGTTTAAGTAAATCTTGTTCAAATGCTGGTACCGTCTGCTTAATTTCGATACTGGTAATAAAGCAATTCACCAGGGCACCAATCGCGTCTTTACGCTCGTAATGGTGCTGGCTAAATAACTTAAGGGCCAGGGCCCTAATATTATTGCACAACCAGCAGTTTTTTAGTTGCTCAATCGGTGCTACCACCTCTTGTTCAAACTGCTGTTGATTGACGATCCCCATTACAATCGCATCCTCCAGATCATGGATGCCGTAGGCAATATCGTCGGCCAACTCCATTATGGAGCAGTCGAAGGTTTTGTAACGGGTCTTGTGATGCTGATGGTCGTTTTGCTTATACTGGGTGAAGAGAGCCTTGTCATTTTTTGAAAAACTACTGAGTAGCCAGTCAAACATATCTTCATCGCAATCGTACAATCCTTTTGGCGGATGCCAGTCTGAGGCTTTTATGTGCTTGTGATCCCACTCTGAGTTTGCAGCACCTTGCTTTTTGGGGTTCGTCAGGGTACTCAGATAATTGGGATATTTGACCAAACCCAGCAAAGTACGGCGACTCAGATTCATGCCATGTTCAGGGGTGTAGGGTTCTAACTTGGTGACAATGCGAAAGGTTTGGCCGTTCCCCTCAAAGCCACCGTGTTTACGCATCATATAATGCAAGGCGACTTCCCCTCCATGACCATAAGGGGGGTGACCAATATCGTGAGCCAGGCAGAGGGCTTCAATTAAGGTCTCATTTAGGCCCAGTTTCTCGGTTAATTGGGGGTATTTGCTGCGAAGTTGGGCCGAAATACCCTGGCCAATTTGTGAGGCTTCTAAAGAATGGGTCAGCCGGGTGCGGTAAAAATCACTCATGCCGGCACCCAGTACCTGAGTTTTTGCCTGCAAGCGCCTAAATGCAGCGGAATGCAGAATACGGGCTTTGTCCCGCTGATAGGGGGAACGATGATCACCCTCCCGCTGCACTTTTTGGCTAAGTTTGCGCTGTGTCCACATTTGGGAGTCTTGCATAGCTGTCTTCTACTTACCTTAATTTGGCCATAAGCGCCTATTGTGCTCAGATGGCTTAATAATAATCAAGTAAATCAATGAGATCATTAAAGCTGAAATGTATGCGTCTTGCACCTTGCTCTGGTCTACCCCGGGCAGAAAATTAAGGATTCTGAATGTTTAGGGACATATACCCAAGGCTTACCTGGCCAATAAAAAATTATTGGCCAGGTAAATTATACCGCTGTGAAATAATTAAAATTCGACTAAGCTAGGCCTATTATTAAAAATAAGGGCATCAATATGGCGCAATCTATCATTACTTACCTTGGCGGCTCCTTTGAAGTATCAGCATTAATCAAGATGGCATTTTGATGGTGGAGAACGCTTTAATTATGCCCGCAGATTTTAACTACCTGCTCCGGGTGAGATATTCTGAGTGTGACGCCCAGGCCGTGGTGTTTAATTCACGCTATGGGGACTATGTGGATGTGGCGATCACAGAATATTTTCGGGTACTATTCGGCGGGTTTAAGGAATTAACTAAGCGTGGGTTGGATAGTCAGGTGGTTAATTTAACCACCAATTGGCGCTCTTCAGCCAAGTTTGAACAGGTGCTGTGCTTAAGCGTAAGCCTTTTGCACGTGGGTAATAGCGCGTTTTCCCTGAAAGTTGAATTTACCGAGCATGGGACTCAGCGAGAAATAGCTGTATCGCAGATCACCTATGTCATGGTCGATAACAAGAACTTGCAAAAGACGCCCATCCCCGACTGGATCCGGATAAAACTATCCGAAGGAGCAGGCGGCACGCTTGTCGATCATGGTAGTTAAGAACGGCGACATAAAGCCTATTATGCCCCCGAGCACGCCGCCTATACAGAGCAATCTATAGCTATTATGCCATTACACCGCAATGGCGGCCACAAAGCCTATCAAACCGCCAAGTACACCGCCCCATACGACTAGCCAACCGAGATGTTCTTTGATCATCTGTTGTATGATGTCTTTGACCATCTTTGGAGTGAGTTCGTTGAGACGTTGCTCAACAATGACGGTAATTTTCTGCCGTAATTCGGCCATTACCTGAGGTTGTTCGAGTTCTTCATGCAATAAGCCTAAAAATGCTTCGTCCTGGCTGATGGTTTCTAAGGAACTGAGCATCTTATCTATAAAGGGTCGTCTCATGGGCTCCAGGGCTTCCACGCCACCAAACATGCCGAGCATGGCGCCAAAGGATGACTCTTTGATGACCTCTACGAGTGAATCATAAGTCGGGGAGAGATCGACTTTTTTGAGGATGGGAACCAGGTTAATATCAAGATGCTTGCCATCTGTGGCCAGAAAACGGTCGATATTTTCTTCCGTGAAAAACTGCTCCATGATCAAGCTGCGAATACCCAACTTGAACTCCTGAAAACGTTCAGGTATTACCCCTGATCCATATAGCCCCGGAACTTTTTCAAATAGCATGTGCACCGCCAATAAATTGGTGATGGCACCAGAGAGGGCAAATAAGCCAATGGTTTTAACAATGTCATGGTCTAACCAGAAACCGGCTAGCACAAGCAGCAGCGCTATTATATTTGTGAGCAAACTTTTGTTCAATTAAGGACTCCTAGGTGTATTTTCCACGTATGACGTGGGTAAAAATAAAAGGGTTTGGGTATAAAAAATAATGCTGTCGCAGCTTACACTTCGGCGATCACCACGGCTCTAAGGGGGGCTGGATAACCTTCAACCGTCTTGCTTTGATCATTAGGATCAAGAAAATCCACCAGGGATTGTCCGTCCATCCACTCAGTGGCCCGTTGCTCTTGTAGCGTGGTCACTGCCTTGTCGACCACCCGAATATTTTTAAAGCCTACCCGTTCCATCCACACCACAAGGGCAGCGGTACTGGGTAGAAACCAGACATTGCGCATTTGTGCATAGCGTTCACCGGGGATCAGTACTGTACGCTCATCCCCTTCAACTACCAGGGTTTCCAGTACTAATTCGCCCCCTTTGCGTAACTGATGTTTGAGCTGATAGAGAAAATCGATGGGGCTGCGCCGATGATACAGGACGCCCATGGAAAAAACTGTGTCAAAGGCTTTGAGCTCAGGGAGTTGTTCTACACCCACCGGCAATAAATGAATGCGGGGGTCAGGATTAAAATGTTTTATCGCCTGGAATTGCATTAAAAATAATTGGGACGGGTCAGCGCCGACAACCATCTTGGGATTTTCACTGAGCATGCGCCACATGTGGTAGCCACTACCACAGCCAATATCAAGGACATGGCGGTTTTCCAATGATTGAATATGGGGCTGTACCCGTTGCCATTTCCAGTCTGAGCGCCATTCTGTGTCCAGATGGATACCGTGCAGATCAAAGGGACCTTTGCGCCAGGGCATAAACTGTTTCAGCAGACCGACCATTTGCTTTTGGGTATGACTATCAATGTCATCGGCAAGGCCAAAGCTTACCTTGTCCTTAAGGCAAATAATTGAGGGCTCAGTGACGGGCAGTAGCGCCAGCAGTTTAAGCCATTTATTAAAATCACCATGTAATTGCTCACGGTGCCAGAGGGCGATTTGTCCGGGTAAGACTTCCAGCCAGTGATTCAGGGGACTGTCGGCCAGTTGTTTGTAAAAGTCGTTAAACCAATTCACTGTCATCGTTTATTTAGCCTTAATTGCAACAAGGGAGGCAAAGTTAAAACATTTAAACCACAGGATAACGTCGGTGAATCCAGCCTGTGTTAGCCGATTATGGTGAGTTTCGAAAGAGTCGGTCAGCATTACATCTTCCAATGCGCTGCGTTTTTGACTGATTTCTAACTCGCTGTAGCCATTTCTGCGTTTAAATTCGTGGTGTAAATCTATCAATAGTTCGTTGCCGGCCTGGGTAGAATGACTGAGCTTTTCTGACAAAATCAGCGCACCGCCAGGATTTAAGCCATCAAATATGCCCTGGATAATGCCCTGGCGCTCATCGGGAGGGATAAACTGCAGGGTAAAATTCATCACCACCGATGAGGCATGGCTAATAACGATATTCTGTAAATTATCACATTGTACCTCAACCGGGGTATTCGATTTATATGCCTGTACATGGAGTTTGCAGCGTTCAACCATGGCCACGGAGTTATCTACGGCAATGATTTTACAGTTTTTGGCTTGAACGTAACGACCGGCAGCCAGACTGACCGCACCGAGGGAGCAGCCTAAATCGTAAATCTGGCTGTTGTCTCTTGCATAGCGCGCACATAATTGGCCGATAGCATCCACTATCGTACTATAGCCGGGTACTGAGCGCTGGATCATATCGGGAAACACTTCCGCCACTGATTGGTCGAAGCTAAACCCTTCTACCTGTTGCTGGGGTTGTGAGTAGATAGCGTCTTTGCCTGATTGCATGGTAAATGTGAGCCATTAGTGAAAGTGCGGGCAAGTCTACCTGTCGATGCTTATGCAATCAATTTCCTTTATTCTAAATTGGGTCTGATGCCATTATGTCATTACGCTCGGTTACTCCCCTATTTTTCGAGAAAAGCAAAGGCATGTCTCCTTATTTTATCCCGTTCCTGCTTCAATGCCGGCAGCCGATGGACATCATCGGCTGGATCACGGATAAAATTACCGCCAATAAATACTAATAATTAAGGGATACCTCGACCTTGGCCCATCCAGATGGGTTTGATGCCTTAATTAAACATCAAGGTAATCGTTGATAATGGGACATTGTCATTCTTTCATTGTTTGATTATTGCGCGTAAGACACAAGTTATCTTATTTCAAAGGTTTTTATTCTCTGATCTGGAATAATTCCTTCATATACTACGACTAAAGTATTAGGCTAGGCGGTCAGTTATGAGATAAAAGATTTACAAGGCATTTAATGGCAAAATTTTTGATTGCAGATGATCACCCACTTTTTCGGGACGCGATGGTCGGTGCACTAGCGCCACTATTTTTAACCTCTGAGATCATTCAGTCAGACTCTCTCGATTCTACTCTGCAAGCCCTGTCGCTTAACCGGGATACGGATTTGGTATTGCTCGATTTACATATGCCAGGTTGTGACAATTTTTATGGGCTTATTCGGGTGTCTGAAGACTATCCCAATATTCCCCTTGTGGTGGTGTCTGCCAGTGACTCGGTAGCGGTAGTTTCTCGGGTTATGGGCTTTGGTGCTAAAGGCTTCATTCCAAAATCTGCGGCAATTCAGGACATCGCTCAGGCGTTGCAGGCCATCATGGAAGGGAAGTCTTGGTTGCCCCATGGCATGCGAGAAAAAATAAGTGCCGTTGATGATGAAGAAATAGGCATTGCGCAGAAGGTAGCAGAATTGACGCCCAAACAATTTCAAGTGTTAAAGTTATTGCAAGACGGCCTGCTGAACAAACAAATTGGCAATGCTTTGAGCATTACTGAAGCAACGGTTAAAGCCCATATTAGTGCTATTTTTCGTAAATTAGAGGTACATACCCGTACCCAGGCGGTGTTGATCCTAAAGCAACTTGAATTAAGCGATTAGGGCCAGTTTATTGCTTATTTTTAGTACAGCAACTAAATTCAATCAAAAAAAGCCCTGAATTCAGGGCCCTTTGACCTATTATGTTGCCGGGCTTAAGCCCCTTTAGCCTTGCGCTTAAGCTTTGGCTTTTCTGTTACAGGGCGATGTACTAACTCGCTGGGGTCAAAATCATCTACATTAATGCTGCGTAATCTACCGGCTTCGGTTTCTCTTAGGAGTGAGGCTTCCTGCTCTGAAATGACCCCCAGCGCCAGACCTCTATCAGCCACCTTATCCAGTTGGGTAAAGGGCATGTTGTCCTTCGCAGCAGCACAGACTTTATCGTACAGGGGCTCACTGGCAATTACGTTCTCCAGTGTTTGTTCCAGATCACCCATCAGACTTTTATCAGTACGACTCATATATTGACCCGCTCCCAGGCGTTTACGCGCCGCACATGGGGTTTGCAAAATGCTGGCAATTTGATGATCAAGGGAGTCTGAGGGACGCTTATAACATTTGCCAAAGGGCATAAGCAGCAGTTTTAAGCTCTTGCCTAGAAGTTTTGATGGAAAATTATCCAGCAGCTCTTCCAGGGCTACTTCAAGTTTGAATAAACTATCCTGCATGGCCCAATGAACAAAGGGCAGATCATCTCTTTGTCTGCCTTCATCGTCGAAACGCTTCAACACCGTAGAGGCCAGATATAAATAACTGAGTAGATCACCAAGCCGGGCGGAAATGCGCTCCCGACGTTTCAATTCACCTCCAAGCATCGCCATAGACACATCAGACAAGAGTGCCAGATTGGTGCTAAAGCGTTGCATGGTTCGATAATACCCCGCCGTTTCATCATTAAATGGAGAGCCTGCCAATCTGGCGCCGGTTATGGAGAACCAAATACTGCGGAAAAAATTACTGATGGCAAAACCAATATGACC
>JBLHIW010000129.1:0-9416 GCA_047618055.1 Paraglaciecola sp.
AAAACCGGTGGTTTATCGTCAAAAGCAGACACAAGGGGTCCTATGGGTATCGCTCTACGGGGATGCGACCGAGCGGGAATTGAAAGAATATGCAAAGAACATACGGGACGAAATCGCTAATCTGCCCGGACTTTCATCTGTTACCGTGTTTGGTATAAGAGATTATGAGATTTCAGTAGAAATATCAGAAGCCCGCTTACAGGAATACAACCTGACCTTTGAAGAATTAGTCTCTGCGGTCAGGCGCTCGTCAATTGACTTACCTGGTGGGTCGATCAAATCCGAAGGTGGGGACATATTATTAAGGGCCAAAGGCCAGGCTTATACCGGTCGTGATTTTGCCCGTTTAGTCTTACTCACCCGTGGCGATGGTACTCGTCTGCTATTGGGGGATATTGCAACCATCAGAGACGGTTTTATCGAAGATAATAGCTTTGGCTTATTTGATGGACAGCCGGCGATGAATATACGAGTCAACGCAGTCGGCGACCAAAATGCTTTAGAAATATCCAAGACGGTTAATGCTTATTTAGAGACAAAACGGCCATCTCTCCCGGCCAATATTAAGGCGGATACTTGGGGCGACAGTTCGTTTTATCTAGCCGATCGCTTAAACATGATGTTAAGCAATATGTTATTCGGTGCCTTTTTGGTATTTCTGGTGCTGTCTTTATTTTTAAAGTTACGTTTGGCATTTTGGGTGATTATCGGTTTGCCAGTTTGCTTTCTGGGAACCCTGCTGTTTATGCCTTTGGAGATCTTTAATTTATCCATCAACATGATCAGTCTTTTTGGATTTATTTTAGTACTTGGCATTGTCGTGGACGATGCGATTATTATGGGTGAATCCGCCTATTCGGAAATAGATAAACACGGACACAGTACCGACAATATCATTCGCGGCGTGAAGAGAGTGGCCATGCCCGCCACGTTTGGCGTACTGACCACCATCGCGGCCTTTACGCCTATGCTACTGGTGCCAGGCACCTTTGGGGTTATCTGGAAAACCATTGGCTGGGTAGTGATCATTTGCCTGATATTCTCCTTGATCGAGTCAAAGCTGATTTTACCTGCCCATCTAGTGCATATGAAAGATAAGCCCTACGATCCCAGTAAGGCTAATCGCTTGCAGCACTTTAGAGATTTTTTTAGCGAAGGCATTAAACGCTTTGTAATAAATAGCTATAAACCCTTCTTACGCAAGGCTGTAGATAATCGTTACATTACACTGACCTCGTTTATTGCCTTACTGATGCTTACGGCCGGTTTATTTGGTGGTGGTTTTGTGCGCTTCGCCTTTTTCCCTAATATCCCCAGTGATTTTATGATGGCTAACATTACGCTGGAGCCAGGTTCGTCGATAGATCAGCGGGATTCAGCTATACAAAGCTTGTTGGATGCCCTGTATAAAATGGACCAGGAGCTGGTTCAAAAGAATGGAGAAGGCGTCGTTAAACACTCCATTGCCTTTGAGCAAGGAAATGTCCAGGGTCAGGTGATGGTTGAGTTGTCGAAGGGAGAAACCCGGGACATAGATGCTTTTCAAATTCATCAACTGTGGCGGGATGCCATCCCAGAAATTCCAGGGGTAAAATCATTTGATGTAGGCAGTGGTGGGGGTGGCCCCAGCGGTGGTGCAGATCTTTCTTTCGAATTTAGTGGCAAAAAACTAGCTGAATTACGCGAAGCCACCAGGGAGCTAAAAGCCCATTTGAATACCTTTGATGGCATCGCTGATATTAATGATTCCTTCAGTGGTGGCAGTGACGAAATCCGCCTGAATATTAAACCTCAGGCTGAGGCACTTGGCTTAAGTTTGAATATGCTGGCAACCCAGGTACGCTATGGTTTTTATGGGGCTGAAGCCCAGCGAGTGCAACGGGGGGACGAAGAAGTCAAGGTGATGGTGCGCTATCCAAAAGAACAGCGCAACTCCATTGGGAACCTTGAAAATATGCGGATCCGTGGGCCCTCGGGTGATGATCTGCCATTTTCGGAAGTGGCCAATATCGAGATGGGGGAAGGCTATGGTTCAATTATCCGGGTAGACGGTAATCGCTCGATTAACGTCAGTGCCAAGGCCGATAAAGACAGGGTCGACCCCGGGGAAATAGCCCGGCAGGTACAGGATGATTTTATTCCAGATCTACTCACACGTTACCCTGGTATTACGTTTCGCCTGGAAGGACAATCAAAAGAACAAATGGAGGCGATCTCTAGTCTGGTACAAGGCTTTGGCTTTGCGCTTTTCGCTATTTATGCGCTGATGGCCGTGCCCTTAAAATCGTATACCCAGCCCCTTATTATCATGTCGGTGATCCCCTTCGGTGTAGTCGGTGCCATTGTTGGGCATTTATTATTGGGCCACGCGGTGAGTGTACTGTCCATGTGCGGAATTATTGCCCTGGCTGGCGTAGTCGTAAACGACAGCTTGATCATGGTAGATTTTGTTAATCGCGCCCGTGCCGAGGGATGCTCGATTATGGAGGCGGCTATGCAAGCAGGCGGTGAGCGTTTTCGCCCAATCATACTCACTTCCCTAACGACTTTTATGGGCTTGATGCCCATCGTGTTTGAGCGTAGTTTGCAGGCACAAATAGTCATTCCTATGGCGATTTCCCTTGCCTTTGGCATCCTATTTGCGACCGTCATAACCCTGCTACTGGTGCCATCCTTGTATATGATCCTGGACGATATAAAAGGTTTATTTCGCCGTGGTGAAAAAAACGAGCTTGAAACACAAGAGGCTTAAGGGTTATTAAATGGTGAAAAAAGGGTGTTTAACGCTTAAATTTTTTAGCATACTGGCTGGGTGACAAGCCAGTATGTTTTTTAAACAGACGCGTGAAGGAGCTTAAGTCGTCATAACCGACCTGATTAACGATCCGCTCTATGCTGTCGGCGCTCGTTTCCAAGCTTTTTTTGGCTCCTTCTACCCGCAGGTTTTGTAAATATTCCAGTGGTGTTTGCTCCGTCGCTTTTTTAAAACGACGATTAAAGGTACGGGAACCGATGTTAACCAACTCGCCAATTTGACTTAGCACGATGATTTGAGCGAAGTTGTTCTCCAGCCATTCTTGCACATATAGTACGTCTGGATCTTGATGATATTTCTTAGCCCGCAGGCTCGCATAAGCAGATTGCTCACCCCGGGACAAATCAATGACGTGGGCCTTTGCGGTAGTGGTGGCCACATCATGTCCGCAGTAACGCTCGATCAACAGCAAGGCCAAATCAAACCACGCCAGTCCGCCTCCAGAGCAATAAATATTCTGATCTGAGGTGATCAGTCTTTCAGCTCGTAGTTTCACTTGCGGATAAGCCTGACGAAACTGCTCCGCATAGCCCCAATGGGTGGTCGCCTCCCTGCCATTTAATATGCCCGCTTCGGCCAATAAAAAAGCACCGCTGCAATTACTGGCAATATCTGCTCCTGCGTCAAAGTGTCGTTTAATATGGGGTAACAGGCTTTTATTATTGTGCAGAACATTTTGCACAGAGCCACCAATGGTAGGGATCAACAGCAAGTCGGTTTGATGGACCTCTTCTATGGCAATATGGCTGTTAATCTCTATGTGATTGATACAGCGAATGGGGTTTTTATTAAGGGTAGCAATTTGCACATTAAAATAGGCCTTCGGTTGCTCACCCTGCATGCGCTGCCAAGTGACGCCGGCCAGAGCGAAGAGATCCAGGGCGCCGGTGATGGCACTGGCATAAGCCTGATCAAAACCTAAAATAGTGACTTTATACACAAATAATGGCCTGTATTAGTGCCAACATAAGTCCAGATATTTAACGAGTATTAACTAGTGCCCATCCAGAAATGGATATCTACTGCGAACGCCCCAGAAGCACAATCTGAACACCACAAGATATAGTTATTTAGAAAGACTAAACGCCTACATCTCGTAGTATCCATCCTATGCCTCTGGAGCGCCCTCGCTACGATCCCATTCCAGGATGGACACTAGCTGGACTTATGGGTGGCGGATATGACCATTATAATGTCATATGTGACAGTTATGGTCGCGAAAAAAATTTGTCATTCTCTTTTAATGATTGTGATAGCGAACAATGGACAGAAACCATGAATAAAGAATTAGTGGCCCGCAGAGAACTTGAATTTCAACTTTACCAAGTATTGGACACGGAAATTCTCTGTGAACGGGGTCGATTCAGCGAGCATAATAAAGAAACATTTACCGCCGTGATGGAAACAGCGAATAAAATCGCCACGGAAAAATTTGCCCCCCACAACGCTAAAGCTGATGCCAACGAACCGACCTTTGACGGTAAAAATGTGCATATGATAGGGGAGATCCAGGAGGCCTTTGACGCGTACGCAGAGTCTGGTTTGATTGCTGGGCGCTTTGATTTTTCAGAAGGGGGCATGCAGCTACCCGAAACCATCATGACCGCCTGCGCCGGGTATTTTATGGCCGCCAACCCTTCCAGCACCGGCTATGCATTTTTAACCATTGCGGCGGCCAATGTTATCCGCAGCTTTGGCTCTGACGCCCTTAAACAGCAGTTTTTGCCCCGTATGTTAACGGGAGAGTTTACCGGTACGATGGCACTCACGGAGCCCCATGCGGGCTCGTCCCTGTCAGACATTCATACCAGTGCGGTAAAAGTCGAGGATGGTCATTATCGCTTAAAGGGCAATAAAATATACATATCCGCGGGTGACCATCAGCTATCTAAAAATATTGTGCATCTGGTACTGGCAAAAATTCAGGGGGCGCCTGCCGGTGTTAAAGGGATATCTTTATTTGCCGTGCCCAAGTTTCGTTTGGATGCTAAGGGTGACCCTGCTGAGTCCAATGATGTTGCCCTTGCTGGCCTGATCCACAAGTTGGGGTATCGCGGTACAACCTCCACCGCCCTGAGCTTTGGTGAAAACGATGATTGTCATGCCTATCTGGTGGGCGAGGAACATCAGGGCCTTAAAAATATGTTTCTGATGATGAATGAAGCCCGCTTGGGGGTCGGCTTTGGTGCTGCAATGATAGGGTATCGGGGGTATCAGTATTCTCTAGCCTATGCCAAAGACCGCACTCAGGGGCGGGTTGCACCCCATACCGCACCAACTGATAAGGCCGCGGCCATTATTCAACATGGTGACGTCAAACGCATGTTATTGACCCAGAAATCCTATGTGGAAGGGGCCATGTCCCTGTGCTTTTATGCCGCCCGTTTGGTCGATGATATTCATACTATTGAAGACCCAAGTGCTAAGCAGCAGGCGACGGAATTGCTTGATTTACTGACACCCGTAGTCAAAGCCTGGCCCTCAGAATATGGACCTAAGGCCAATGATCTGGCCATTCAGGTCCTTGGCGGGGCAGGGTACACTCGTGAATATCCGGTTGAGCAGTGCTGGCGTGACAACCGCTTGAATCCTATTCATGAAGGCACCAACGGCATTCAGGCTTTGGATTTACTCACCCGCAAGTTATGGCAGGCAAATGGTGCCGGTCTGGCACAATTGCAAAAAGTCATGTCAGAGGACTTTGCCAGGGCTGAGGGGCCTATTTGTCAGGCCTTAATTTCATCATTATTGCCTTACATGAAGCAATTACAGGCCCTTATACCCACCTTAGGGCAGGCTCTAAAAACCGATGCTTTGAGCACTCTGCTGGCAAATGCCCAATGCTTTATGAATATATTTGGCCAGATTGTCATGAGCTGGATATGGATCAGGCAGGCAATCGTTGCCGAAGCAGCCTTAATGGCTGGCCAATTATCCCAACAGGATCAGGCCTTTTACCAGGGCAAGGTGCAAGCGGCTAAGTATTTTGTCAATTGGGAGTTGCCTGCCATACAAAGAGATTTTTCCTTGCTTGAGGATATGGACAGTACCTGCGCGGATATGCGCAGCGAATGGTTCTAGGGGATCAACACTGTTAAGATATTAGATAAATGATGATTTGTCATTCTCAATAGATTGACCTATTAATTAGCTGCTTAAGCAGCGCCCTAATACTGGAGTATATTCACGTTTTAACCCCGTCAGACCTACAAATCCTAAGTAGATGACGTGCTTCTGTCGTCTCACACCAGCCCAACAAATGGATTCAACAAGCTGATTGGGCTTAGTATTCATGGCCGCTGTGAGCACGCAGAGATTTGAAAAATCAGTGGGTCTGGATGGAAAAATTAGTGATCACCTTAACCAGACCAACTTTTTATCCAGGACTCGAGCTCATCAGGTGACATAGGTTTGCCCATCCAATATCCTTGTCCTTCGTCACAGCTTAGTTGTTTTAATATATTCCACTCTTCCTCGGTTTCAATTCCCTCTGCCACAACACACATTCCAAGCTCATGGGCGAGCATGATAGATATTTTACTGATCGTGAAGCAATCCTTGTCGCTACTTAACTTTTGAATAAAAGCCCGATCAATTTTTAGTTCTGAAAAAGGCACACGAATGAGTTGCTGCAGGGATGAATACCCCGTCCCAAAGTCGTCGATAGACAGACCGAAGCCTTTCATGCGTAAACGAGATAAGACATCCATATATCGAGCAAGATTGCTTGTCAGGGCCGTCTCAGTAACCTCGATCATTACTCTTGAAATGTCAGCTCCCAGGGATTTAACACAAGTTTCAAGTTTTTCAGGTAGCTCCAGGTCATCGAGGATCTTGGGGGACATATTGACTGATATTCTAAGATTTTTTCCTTGGCTTTTCCATATCCCCTGCTGCCGAATGGCTGCTTTGGTGGTAAATGAAGTGATCTCGGCAATTAAATCATTTTCTTCTGCCAGTGGAATAAAATAGCTTGGGGGGATCATTCCTTTGATAGGATGTTTCCAGCGAATAAGGGCCTCAACGCCAATAAGTGATCTATCGTGTATTGATACCTGAGGTTGATAGACTAGAAATAAGGCCTTGTCCTTAATGGCCTGAGCAAGCTCCTCCAGGGACACTAAGTTGACGCTAGTTGCAGATTTAGGAGAAAACTTAACATAATTATTTAAAATAACCTCTAATTCCTCTGCTCTAAAGGGCTTTTGAAGGGTTCCTAAAACGCTGATACATTGTTCGCTTGCCAACTCCTTGGCTGAATGAAGAACACTGCTATCTTTTCCACTTATAAAAACAACCGACGCTCGGCTATTATTATCTGCAAGGAACCTGAGCAGTTCAATACCATCGGCTCCGGGCATGAATAGATCAAGAACAACAACATCAATGGTGTTGGAGTACAACCTACTAAACTCCATGGGCTTATCGGTCAATAAGACGTCAAAACCCAGGCCTTCCGCAACCTCCCCAACGTATCTTGCAAAGTCAATTTCGTCATCTACCACTAAAAGCTTTTTAATCTGCATAATTTAATTATCCCCTTCTAGGGTTTCTCGGACTTTTTTAGCAAGTTGAGCACGTCGATACGGTTTAATGAGAAGATTATCTGCCCACTGTTGATATATTTCAGAGCTTTGCATATTTCCGGTAAATCCGGATGTCAGTAATACTTTGATTTTTGGATACTGACTTGAGATGGCTACGGCCAATTCAAAACCGCCCATCGAACCGGGCATAACAACATCTGAAAAAACGAGATCAACTGATTTTTTTTCTGCTAAAATTGCCAATGCCTCATCGGCGTTATAAGCACAAATAGTGGTGTATCCAAGCGCCCTAAGCGTCTCTTGTGCCAAAGTAACCAACTCCTTCTCGTCATCTACGATAAGGATGGTCTCAGTTCCTTTTGGGATAATTCCCATCTCTACAGATGGGAGCCATTTTGGAGCAGAAGTACTGACGGAACGAGGAAAGTAAACTTTAAAGGTTGTGCCTATGCCTGGCTCTGAATAGACATATATTTGCCCATTGGTTCTTTGCACAAATCCATAAACCATCGCCAGCCCCAAACCCGTGCCCTTATCTTTATCTTTGGTGGAAAAAAACGGGTCAAAAATACGTTCGGACACCTCCTTAGTCATACCTACACCGCTGTCGCTTATTACTACTTCTACATATTCTCCTGATTCTACTTTGAATTTTTGCAGGGCAATAGTATTATCCAGCACGGTATTTCTAGTCTCAAAGATTAATCGTCCCCCTTCTGGCATAGCATCCCTGGCATTAATCGACAAGTTAACTATCGCATCTTCAAGATCACCAGGATCAAGCTCGACCAGCCACAAATCAGCACTTAATATTGTTTGGATAGAAATTTTAGATGTTAAAGATTTACCAATCATTTTTTGAATATTAGCTATCACTACATTCACATTTACAAGGCTGGTAGATAGGGGCGTTTGCCGGGCGAAATTAAGTAGTCTTCTGGTTAACTCGGCCCCCCGTAGAGCGGCATTTTGAGCTATTTTCACCTGTTCCAGTAACTTTGATCCCGCTTCTACTTTGCGAGCAATGAGATCCAAATTACCGATAATAATGCCAAGCAAGTTATTAAAGTCGTGTGCTAGTCCGCCAGATAGTTCACCGATTGCATCCATTTTTTGCATACGGCGCATTGTTCTCTCAGTGGATTCACGCTCCGTGATATCACGCAAGGCAGCGGTGAACATCCTTTGTTCACCGAATTGGGTCTCACTGATAAGGATTTCCATTGGAAATACCTCACCTGATGCACGCAGTCCTTCCATTTCGATCCTTTGATTTAATACTTTGGCTTTGCCACTTGATAAGTATCGATTCATCCCAGTCCTGTGCGCTTCACGATACTTTTCCGGCATTAGATCACACAGGTTCTTGCCGATTAAATCGTTTATATTGTGTTTCCACATATCTGCGGTTGCCTGGTTGGCCATAATGATGATGTCATCTTTGTTTATGGTAATAATCGCTTCACCAACCGTATTGACTACACTTTCGAGCATTAATTTCGAATATTCCGTTTCTCTCTCATTTTTTTTACGTGCAGTGATATCTTCCGTGATGCTCACGTAACTGGTGGTCACACCATTTTCATCAACCAGCGGAGCGATTTTAATTAATTCAATATATTCTTTGCCATCTTTTCGCTGATTGATTAGCTCTCCAGTCCAGTTATGTCCTGAAGTTAGTTGGTTCCACATATCATTATAAGTATCAGCAGAATCCCCTGCCGCCCGTAGCCAGCTAATATTTTTACCTTTAACTTCTGATGTGGAATACCCTGTAACGTCTGAAAACTTTGGATTAACGTACTCTATAAGCCCTTCAATGTCGGTTATCATTACCGACAATGGGCTTTGTTCCAGAGCTATAGAGAGTTTATAAGATTCTTTTTCAGCAAACTTTCTGGCAGCAATCTCAGCCAATAATTTTTTACGATTTAATTCAGATAATGTCACCGTAAAGATAAACCCAAGCAAAATGGTGGAACAAAAAAGTATGAATATTTTCCGGGCAAAATACAGCGGACGAAGAGCCTCAATGGCATCTTGCTCTATGGCTA
>JBLHIW010000130.1:0-9386 GCA_047618055.1 Paraglaciecola sp.
ATTAGCCATGGAAACGATCCATTATTGAGTAATGCATTGTTCGGTAATATCCCCTGCAAAACAGCATGAATATGTGCAAAGAAACCTGACACTTCACCCCATAAATTCTGATTTGAACGCATATCAGGGGCAAAATAGACGTCATTTAGCCTCTTTTGCTCTGCGCCTCTGTGAGAGAACTGGGCCTGTTAGGTGTGCTTGATAACATTGAAATGATGATGGCACATTATTCGTATATGACGAGCACATAACCTGAACAATCTAAGTATAGATATTCAAGCTTGAATGACTATAAATGGCACATGGCAGTCTGTCATGCCGGTGCAAAGCTATGGGTAGCAAAGCTTTTTTCTCTGGCCTTCTGGGTTCTCTGTGGTAAAAAAATAGCGTCTAATCACCACATTTTCATGGATGGCGAGGTTAATATCTAAATGGGGCTAGGGAGCGTGCCAGAGCCTGCCAAAGGGCGATGCCTATAAGTGGACTTGATTTAGTCAGGCTTAGCCCTGTACTTGTGTTTATCCTTGGGTATGATCACCACTTACTTTTCCCCATAAGGATTGCCAAGCGTTTTGCCCGCCCCTTTACCTGATAAATCAAGCATCGCTAAAGTGGCGCTATTCGTCGTTTGTCTGGGCTCAATTATTGGCCCACTTGGCATGGCTTCCGTTAATATTGCCATTCCTGATCTGGCTGCTGATTTGCAAGCCAACGCCAAAATGGTGTCATGGTTACCGACGATTTTTATTTTAAGCAGCGTCATATTTATGCTGCCTGCGGGCAAGCTGGCAGACAACTATGGCAGAAAGCGAATTTATGCCTACGGTCTGGCGTTGAATGCGTTCTCTTCCCTGATGTGTGGGATCGGCACCAATATGGAATGGGTGCTGTTTTGGCGGTTTGTGCAAGGGGGGGCGTCGGCGATGATCTTCGGCACCGGTGTGGCAATCATTACCTCGGTGACGCCGGCCGACAAACGGGGCGCAGCTCTGGGTATTACTGCTGCTTGCATCTATATCGGCTTGACTGTCGCACCCGCCGTAGGCGGCTGGCTAACCGAATTGTGGGGCTGGCGGTCAGTGTTTTTATTTCAGGTGCCGATTGTGATTGCTCTGTTGCTGCTGATCAAGGTGCGACTGACCGGTGAATGGAAAAATGCAGAAAAATCCAGATATGACTGGTGGGGAACCGGCATTTTTACGGTTTTTGCTTCAGCCTTGGTTTTTGGCTTAAGTGCCTTACCCACTATTTCCGGTGTGGCATTACTTGGTTTGTCAGCGGCGAGTCTAATGCTGTTTGTGGTGCATCAAAGTCGCAGTCGACGCCCGTTGATCCGGATCCAGATGTTTCGGGAGAGCCGGGTATTTTCCTTGTCTCTGACGACTTCGTTGCTGATGTACGCCAGCAATTTCCCTCTGGTGTTTTTAATGAGTTTATATCTGCAATATGTCTTAGGCTTAAGCCCGTCCCATGCCGGGCAGGTTATCTTAGTTCAAGCCCTTGGGATGGCTATTATGGCTCCCCTGTCTGGCAAACTGGCTGACAAATTTCAACCAAGACTGGTGGCGACCTTAGGCTGTGCCATTGTTGCCTGTGGACTGTTTGTATTAAGTGCTATGAATATTGATACCAGCGTCACGTATATTGGCAGTTCGTTGCTGGTGATTGGTATCGGTTTTGGTTTGTTTTCAACCCCCAACAACCACGCAATTATGAGCTCGACTCAAGCTCATGAGCTGGGCGCTGCTTCAGCATCGATGAATCTGGCGCGTACCGTCGGTAATCTGATTGGCATGAGTTTGGTGAACCTGATGGTGCATTACTATCTGGGTGATGCGCAGTTTACTGCACAGCAAAACCCTGCGCTGATCCGAACCATTGAACTGGCCGTGAACATGTCTCTTGGGTTTGTAGTGATCGCCTGTGCTATCTCTGGACTGCGGGGCAGAGTCACCACGGCCTAAACCAGAATGGGTAAGCAGACACAGGGCTTAAAAAAAATATGCAGTGATCCACCTTAGGTTTTATCGTCTTATGCAGGGGATATACATCAGTTGCCTGGCTATTTTTCACCCTATTTTACTTAGATAAATCCCATAGGATAAATAAAGAGTATTCATTAGCATGACAGTTTATTATCTGTTTTAACCATAGCCCTGGCCACGTAGCCTAAGTGCTCATTCAAATAAGGATTTATCATGAAATACGTCGTCGTCACCGGTGCTTCCAGCGGCATAGGCCGCAGTAGTGTCAAAGTACTATCGGAAAAAGGTTTTCATGTCTTTGCTTCGGTTCGAAAACAAAAAGATGCTGATAGTTTGAGCGAAGAATTTGGCGATAAGGTCACGCCTTTGATTTTTGATACCAGCGATGAGGTCGCCGTTAAAGCTGGCGCCGCCAAGGTTAAAAACATTATTGGGACAGCCACCCTATCCGGACTAGTGAATAATGCCGGGATTGCGGTTACCGGGCCACTGATGCATATCCCCATTGACGAATTACGTCATCAGTTGGAAGTGAATACGATTGCCCCGCTTATTGTTACTCAGGCATTTTTGCCTTTGTTGGGGGCGGTCAATCCACCAGTGCAAAACCCCGGACGCATTATCAATATGTCTTCTCTTGCGGGTGTAGAGGCCATGCCATTTGTTGGCCCTTATGCCGCATCAAAACATGCCCTTGAAGCCCTTTCCGGATCGTTGCGCCGAGAGCTGATGCTCTTCGGTATCGATGTGATCGTTATTGGCCCTGGCGCGGTGGCTACCCCCATATGGGACAAAGCGGAACAAGTCGATGTCAGTCAATATGATCAAACGGTTTTCAAACAGGCACTGGGCAAGATAGCCAAGCTTATGAGTGCATTAGGGCAAAAAGGGATTGCAGTGGAAAAAGTGGCCGAGCTGGTGCACCACACGCTTACTATCGCTAAGCCAAAAGTGCGTTACGCTATTGTACCTAATCGATTACGGGACTGGATCATTCCACAAAGCTTGCCCCCGCGCTTACTCGACAAAATTGTTAGTGCTAAGCTGGGCCTGAAAAAACTGGGCACCTAATATAAGCAGGTGGTTAAAACAGCCGAACCGTGCTGAGCCTCTATTGATCACAATGGCAAGGTTTGCGGGTCGATAAAGGTGTTAAATCGCGATAAACATTCCCCCCTTAATGCCGAGAATTGGCCCTTGAACCATCCGGCAATTAAGGTAATAGTAGGATTAATTTAACAAGGAAAAAAATGCCGATGTCTGTAAATAGTAACAAGCCTATGTTGTCTTTAAAGCTCAGGATAATAATCGGTATTTTAGCCATTCCGTCTTTGTTTTTGGCCTTTATGATAGGTGCGACGATTGTGCAGGGCAACTATGAGGATATTAGTTACTTTGAGGTGATGTATTCTCTGGTTGGGATCTTCGCCGTGCATATTGCCCTTACCGGCAAAAAATACTTTTAGGGTCTTGGGTAGTTAGTTAAATTATTGCCAATAAAACTGGCTGCCCAGTCAGATTAATATAAAAAATTCGAATAAAACATGGGGTTAGAGATTAAGTTAACCCTGACCCCACTTTTCACATATAACGTTAGGAAGCCTATGAGTATTCAAGATATACCGATCAGCAACAATCAACACAAGAAATTAATTAAAGCTATCCCAGATGATAGAATTTTGCTGGAAGGGGATGACGGTGGACTGATTGTGAACGTTGCCGAATATAAGAGCTCGAAGTTCGCCACAAAAGGCAAAATTATTGAACTCATCATGGGTGATGACGTTCTGGACCCAAACGCTCAATACTGGGTTTTTAAATAAGCACGTTTAACATCAAAATCATGTCATCCCCTCTGTGCCCTCTGTGGTAAAAATTAACAACAGTTCTCGCCGATGGCACAGCAGCGCTATTCTTGAAGTGCCAGTGATGCCATTTTCATCGTGCTGGCAAATGATTCTGCACCCGCAATAAATAAACCATTATGACAAAACATCGCGTCATTAATACCCGTCTCATCTTGCAATGCTATATCGGATAAGCCGGCCCATTCTTTAGGCAGTGGTCTTCTGTCTTCGAATGAACCCGGTTCAACCGGTACAGTTTGAATTCGCCATTGCCCAGTCCCTGAGGGGTAAATCATATATAAAGCCTGGTCAGATAAGGCGTGAACCGTTTTTTTCCATGGTGTATATTTTTCTAAAACAATCACCCTTGGATCTTGTGCATTATCAATTGCCTTGGCCACAATTGATTTTGCACTAATGCCGCCATTAGCCGCGGCAATGAAGCGGGTTAAAACGTGGGAGGCAAAATCAACCGCTTCATCAAAGCAGGTATCAAAGTGTTTATCTTCTTGCCAGGTTGGGTTGAACATGGAAATAGTTTGGCTAAGACTAATGCCTTCAGGCACACCTTTAACATGACCACAATCGATGGCATCAATGGTTGATACCAGTCCTGCATCAATAGAATTGGCTACGTCCTGGTTGTTTTTGCATATCGCTAAGCCATATTTCTGCCACATTAAACCGAATGAGGAATAGGGAATGCCATTTTCACGCTCACCCGCACCACCCCGTTGATGATGATCAAAGCGGTCTGTTTGTGGGTCGTATTCACCCCCTACATCAATCACAATATCGGCCTTGGCGATAATCTCTAAATCACGTGTGCGAATGAGTGTAAAAGAAGAAAAAATGCTCTTAAGGGCTGCAACGCTGAAAACATCATCAGCATGAAAATTACCGTTGTGAGTTACTACAATTTTATCATTCATTATTTTTTTGTCATTTTAGAAAGGAATGGGAAGGTGTCGTCAGATATACCTTAAAGATAGAAAATCCTTTATAAGTAAAAAATTACCACGGGGATCCTATACGAAAACAGCCAATAAAATAGGATTAAGTTTGTGTACCAATGAATATTGGCCTTAATGACCTTTTCTGAATTAAATGACCCAATAATTCAAGCCAATGTCAGCGTGTATAAAACGACCTAAGATTCATCAACCATCGTGATTTATTGGACGCTTATGCACCTACAGACACGTGCGAATTAAAGGAAGAAATCAACAGAGAATCCGACTTTGGAGTCGTGCGTTAACACAGTTCAAGGTATCTGCGCCTATTGCTTGTGCTCTACGTTGTGGTGAAATACGATGGGTGTTGGGGAAGTATGATGGGTGTCATTGTTAGATAGTTGGCGATATCCAAAGCCATTGGAGTTGCAGCCAACAACGCTGCAGCGTCAGGGAAGACAGATATATATCTCGCTAATAAAACGAGGTTTACACCTTTAGCTAAGCTATAGTGAATTTTTATTATTATTTTTTCACGTTACATTCGCTTTCATGGCTGGGAAATAGCCGTAAATATCTTTAAAGGAACATTATTATGAAACGCACTATTATCTCCGCACTACTGGTAAGCTCTCTTGGCGCGGTAACAACAACAGCAGCGGTGGCAGAAATTCAGGCTACCGATATGGTTGAAATGTTCGAAAAGTTGGGCGGCAAACATGCGGGCTTTAGAAAAGCCCATGCCAGAGGCTTGTGCGCCACAGGGACATTTACACCTGCTAGTAGTGAACAGTTTGCTGGCTCAACACTGCTTTCCAGCGGAGACTTGCCGGTGATGCTGCGATTCTCCGTGGGAGGCGCTGATCCAAGCAGTGATGAACGTGTTCCGGGCACCCGTGGCGCGGGTGTACGCATTCAACTACCCGATGGTGCCTATCATATTTTTACCGGCAACAACTTCCCGGTATTTGCAGGTAAAGATGTGGAGACATTTCACGGCTTTCTGTCCTCCTTACTACCAGATGAAAACGGTAAACGTGATCCTATGAAAACCATGGCTTTCATTAAGGCCAATCCCAGTGTGCAAGCAAACGTCGCCTGGAATCAACAGGCACAGACCCCAGCGTCCTACGCTAATACCGAGTTTTTTGGTATCCATACCTTTTATTTCAACAAAGATGCCGAGCAACAAACCAAGTTTCGCTGGCATATGGTGCCTGATCTAGGGGTAAAAACTATTCCTAAAGAAGATGCCGCCAAAATGGAAGACGGGTTTCTCGTCCCGGCAATGGCAAAACAGCTGGAAGACGGGCCGGTTAGCTTTATGCTAAAAGCCACCATTGGGCAGTCTGAAGATAGTGATAATGATCCATCCAGCCAGTGGCCAGATGACAGAACAGACGTGACCCTAGGTAAAATAAGCCTATCCACTGCCGGGGGAGATGATTGTAAGAGCGTTAACTTTGATCCGAATATGCTGTCTGGCGGGTTTACCCCTAGCGATGACCCCATTTTGAAAATACGCAGCCTGGCTTATGCTATTTCATTTGGTAAGCGTTTGAGTAATCAGTAGCCTTAATCATTAGCGTCTGAGTAGGGGGGTTGGGGGCAGCGAGAAAGGCATTATGATCATATTGCTCAACGGGATAACGACTCCGCAAATAATTAAAATTGCCGAAGTGCAGCTTAAAGACCCAACCCCTGGTATTGAGCTTGTTTGTTGCACGTAAGCGCCTAACAGCGCTCATCTGAGACTAAACTTAGCGTGTTGAGTCAATGGCCACGGCCATTGACTCAATTCAATGACGCAATCCAAGATTGGGGCGAGTTTTCACCTAATTAGAGGCCTAGGTTGATTGGCCTTTAGCCAAATCAAGCAAAAAAGCGAACTCTCTGGCGGTATCTTCTAGGTGTTTAAAGCGGCCTGACTTGCCACCGTGCCCGGCTTCCATATCCGTATGCAACAGTAATTGATTATCATCGGTTTTGAGGACCCGCAATTTTGCCACCCATTTCGCGGGCTCCCAATATTGTACCTGGGAGTCGTGTAGACCTGTCACTACCAGCATGTTGGGATAATCTTGAGCACACACCTGGTCATAGGGGCTGTAAGACAGGATATAGTGATAGTCATCCTCGGCATTGGGATTGCCCCATTCATCATATTCACCGGTAGTTAAGGGAATAGACTCATCTAACATGGTGGACACCACGTCGACAAATGGCACGGCAGCCACCACACCCTTATAAAGCTGGGGTGCCTGGTTAATGATCGCACCCATTAATAAACCCCCGGCACTGCCGCCCATAGCAAACACCTGGTCTTGTGCCCCATAGCCCTTTTCTACTAAGGCCTTACTCACATCAATAAAATCATTGAAGGTGTTTTTCTTGTTGAGTAACTTACCCTGTTCATACCAGTGACGGCCTAAGTCTTCACCGCCGCGCACATGGGCCACGGCATAGACAAAACCTCGATCCAATAAACTTAAATTCGCCGAGCTAAAGCCGATATCCAAACTATGACCATACGAGCCGTAGGCGTAAATAAGTATGGGGTTGTGGTGAGTAAATAAGGTCTTTCGATAAACCAGGGAAACGGGCACTTGCTGCCCATCTCTGGCCGATACCCACAGGCGCTCACTTTGGTAATCGTCAGGGGAAAAGGCTCCCATCACTTTGCTTTGTTTGAGTAAGACGGTTTCGCCGGTATTTAGGTCTAGCTCATATACCGAGGACGGTGTGGTAAATGAGGTATATTGATAACGAAACTTGGTGCTGTTGGGCTCAGGGTTATGATGACTAAATACCGAATACGTCGGGTCATTAAAGGTCAGTGTTTTGGACTCTTTGCTCGTCAGGTTAATTTGCCGCAGCAGGGGCAAACCGGCCTGGCGCTCTTCAACGATTAACCAGTCTTGCATCAGCTCAAAACTTTCCAATAATACATCGGGTCGCTCTGCAATCAGGCTTGTCCACCCGGCACAATCTTCATTCGTCGCTTGTGTGGTGGTCAGCAAGGCAAAGTTTTTGGCATTTTTGTTACTGCGGACATAAAACCGCCCATCAAAGTGGTCAATACTGTATTCATGGGCACGCTGGCGAGGTAAAAATGACACAAAATTGTCAGCCGGAGAATCTGCGGCTAAGACTAAACTCTCACAGGTAAGGGTACTTTCGATGCTAATAACCAGATACTGCTCAGAGCGTGTTTTATAAATACTCAGATAAAAGGTATCGTCCAACTCCTCATACACCAGCACGTCATTACTAACCTCATCGCCCAAGGTGTGGCGATAAACACGATAAGGCAATAATGTGTCCGGGTGGATCTTGACGTAAAATAGGGTGTGATTGTCATTGGCCCACTCAACACTGGCCACATCTTCAATCACATCAACACAGTCTTCACCTGTTCTAAGGTTTTTGATGCGCAAGGTATATTGACGACGGCCAACCATATCTTCCGAATAGGCCAGCAACATGGCGTCAGTGGAAAGGGCCAGTCCACCCAACTGATAAAAGCCATGGTCACTGGCCCGAGCATTGCAATCTAGCAGTAGCTCCTCCGGGGAATCCATTGAGTTTGCCCTGCGGGTGAAAATAGCAAAGTCCTTGCCTTCCTCAAAACGGGATAAGTACCAAAAGCCCTTTTTAAAATACGGCACCGACTCAAGTTGTGGCTCTTGCCGGGCGACCATCTCCGCATATAAATCCCTTTGCAGTTCCGCCAACGGCGCCATTTGCTGTTCGGTGTAAGCATTTTCCTGCTCAAGGTATGCCAATACCTCAGGGGATGTCCGGGTGTCGTCCCGTAACCAAAAATAATCATCATGACGTTGATGACCATGAGTTTCATGGATGTGTGGCTTTCTAGGGGCAATCGGGGCACAGATAGGGGTTTTTGAACTCATAATCAACTTTGCATGATGGAAATACCCCAATGGTAACATTCCAGTAAGTGTGCCACCAATAACGTGGATCAGTTCATTCCGCGCCCGTGTGCCTGGTTAAAGTCTTGCTCGGGTCCCAGTGGCACGATGCCCGTTGGGTTGATAGTTAGATGACTGGCGTAGTAGTGGGTTTTAATATGTACCATATCAACAGTTTGGGCCACACCGGCTTGCTGATATAACTCGCGCACATAGCCGCTGATGGCGGGGTAGTCGGCGATCTGCTGGCGGTTGGTTTTGAAGTGGCCAAAATATACGGCATCAAAGCGGATCAAAGTGGTGAATAAACGCCAATCTGCTTCACTTAAAGTGGTACCCGCCACATAACGCTGCTTACTTAGCAGGGCCTCTAGCCAGTCTAATGAATCAAATAAAGCATGAAATGCCTCTTCATAGGCCTCTTGCGTGGTGGCAAAGCCTGCCCGGTAAACGCCGTTATTAATCGAATGATAAACACGCTCGTTTATGGAGTCGATCTTGTCCCGTAAGGCGAGTGGGTAATAATCACTTGTGTCGCCAGTTAGGTGATTGAACGCCCCATTGAACATGCGAATAATCTCCGCAGACTCGTTGCTGACAATGGATTCAGTTTTTTTGTCCCACAATACCGGCACGGTGACACGCCCTTCGTAGCTGGGGTCGGCCTTT
>JBLHIW010000131.1:0-9340 GCA_047618055.1 Paraglaciecola sp.
AGTTGTTCTGCTAATAGTTTTTCCTGCTCGGCCTTTTCCAAGGCATCCTGGCGCTTGCGCTCTGCGGCTTTTAAGGCCTGTTGTTCTTTTTCTCGCTGTATTTTTTCCCGCTTTGCATTGTCCTGGGCTTCCCTGCGTTTCTGGTCCTTTTCAATTCGCTCTTGCTTTAGTTGTTTAGCTTTCGCCTGATCTTTCTTTTGCTTCTCTCTAGCGGCTACTGCCGCTCGTTCAGCCTTTTTTTTGTTGGATAATTTTTTCTTTTTCTCCGTTTCTAAATCCTTTACACGCTTTTCTGCTTGTTCGCGCACCGCTTTTTTTTGCGCTTTGATCCTGTTTATTTGCTGGCGGATTACTTTCTCATCAACCACGGTAGCGTTAATGATCGGCTGATTGAGCTGTAGTTCATCAGGGGGGGCAAGGTTTGATAAATCCACGCTGAGCAGAATCAACATGCCCAGGGCAGAATGCACAATGATTGACACAACGACAGAATAAGACAGTTTTGGCATTAAATAAGAACCTAGCCTTCTGGGGGATCGGTCATTAAGCCAACTGAGGGAACGCCCGCCCGCTGCAATAGCACCATCAGCTTCACCACTTCTCTGTAGGGTACCGCTCCGTCACCTTTCACCACGACCGGCGTTTGGGGTTGCATGCGCAGGTGAGTAGCGACAAGTGTCGCAAGGTCTTCCCCCGACATGGGGTCCAGTTGGCTATCCCCGACACTCAAATAGTACTCGCCGTTGGCATCAACTGAAGCAATTAGCGGTGGTTTGCTATCTTGCTCAAAGGCTTGAGCCGGTGCTTTGGGTAAGTCAACTTTTACCCCTTGGGTGATGAGTGGAGCCGTCACCATAAAGATGATCAATAACACCAACATCACATCAATATACGGCACAACATTAATTTCTGAAACCGGTCGCCGACGTTTTCTTACATACATAATAAACTCACCGTTTATGGGGCTTGGGTGTTGTGGCTAGTGCTTAAGGCCTGTCGATGCAGGATGCTGGAGAATTCTTCCATAAAATTACCATAGCTATTTTCTAACTTTTCGACCTGATGACTAAAACTGTTGTAGGCTATAACCGCGGGGATTGCGGCGAACAAGCCCATAGCCGTAGCAATAAGCGCTTCAGCGATACCTGGGGCAACCATTGCTAAAGTCGCCTGTTGCTGACCGCCCAGAGCAATAAAGGAATTCATGATCCCCCAAACCGTACCGAATAAACCGATGTAAGGGCTTATTGAACCCGCCGTAGCCAGAAAGGGTAAGCGGCTTTCCAAACTGTCAATTTCCCGGGACAGAGACACCCGCATCGCGCGCGAAGTGCCCTCCATCAGCGCATCAGCGGGAGTTGAAACGCTTTTTCGCAATCTGACAAACTCTTTGAAGCCAGCACAAAACATGCTCGCCATTCCCTGCAGTGACTGGCGAGCAGCTAGTTCCTGATAAAAACGATTGAGATCCACCCCAGACCAAAACTTATCCTCAAACTTTTTCATTTCCTTTTGGGCCAAACTCAATGCCCGACTTCGCTCG
Source organism: Paraglaciecola sp. (assembly GCA_047618055.1). Lineage (GTDB taxonomy): Bacteria > Pseudomonadota > Gammaproteobacteria > Enterobacterales > Alteromonadaceae > Paraglaciecola. Next base: position 1,544 of record JBLHIW010000131.1, read on the forward strand.
AAAATAAATGCCCAGGAGGCAACGGAAGTTAGCAGTAGTAAAAACATAACCAGTTGCACGAGCAAACTGGCTTCAACGATCAGGTCAAAAAATGATAAATCAGACGACACGGGAAAATTCCTCTAAAATAAATGCCGGAATAGCGAGTGGTTTCATCTTGGACAAATCCACACAGGCCACCCTAATTAGCGCACTAACCAAACATTGATTGTCTGGACCTATTATTATTTGTTTAAACGTCAAACTAGCGCGTTTTAACTCTGCTATTTCAGACTGAACTATCAATAACTGGTTAAAGCGAGCCGGTCGATGATTATCCATTTCGACGCGTTTGACGACAAAACCGACAGATTGTTCCAACAAGCCATCTTGTTCAATCCCCAACATTCTGAGCCACTCTGTCCGAGCACGCTCCAGAAACTTTAAATAATTGGCATAATACACTATGCCACCGGCATCGGTGTCTTCGTAGTAGACCCGAATTGTATGTTCATGTGTCATTTCATCACTTAACGTTGTTATCCCGTATTTCAAAAATCACAAAAAGACATCCAGATCGCCGACTTTCAATGCATATTTAATATTAAATATATGTTTGTAACACCTCGAGCGAAGGCCCAATAAATAAATTTTAATTATTGTTTTTCAAGAGCTTAATGAATATAGGTGTTCGCTACAAGCAAAAGTTAAACCTTCATTTAAATGAATAATCATTCATTATTATTGTAAATTTATTAAAGCCCTAAAAGTCACTACATGCCATAGTTAAATTAATCGTTTAGTATTTACGCTATAAAGCATCCATATGATAAATAAGGACTATTGTCACAAAAAACCCATTATTTCGTATTATTTTAGTTATTTAGGAATTAAATGATTAGTTTTTCTAATGTTTAAATGTAATATTTCTCAGTTGTACAATACTCTCATACTTATACAATGCACTCTCATCTTATCAACTACGGCAATGACACGCTGCATATGCAAACTTGTCAAACAATAGTCAGTTGCTATTGTCAAATTCTCCTGTAAAGATAGATGCTCCCTGGATATTTTATTTTTAAAACTTGTTGTTTTGCCCGCGAATTTCGCGGGTTTTTTTTTGTCCCGTGTCAACGCGGTTTTCATTCCGGGCTAAAATCCACACCAAAATGCAAAAAGGCTCGCTGTGAGGCAATTCGCCCTCTGGGCGTGCGCTGCAAAAAACCTTGTTGGATCAAGAACGGTTCGATAACGTCCTCAATGGTTTCTTTTTCTTCACCAATCGCCGCCGCCAAGTTATCCAGGCCCACCGGCCCTCCCATAAATTTATCAATAATCACCAGCAGCAACTTTCTGTCCATATAGTCTAAGCCTTCCTTATCCACATCCAACATATCCAGGGCTAAACCAGCGACTTCATGGCTAATCTGGCCATTGGCTTTGACTTCTGCGTAGTCCCTGACACGCCGAAGTAACCGGTTGCTGATACGGGGTGTACCCCGGGAACGCATGGCGATTTCCACGGCTCCATCCTCGTCCAGACTAAGATTTAAATAGGACGCCGAGCGTTTGACGATCTGAGTTAAATCTTTGATATTATAAAACTCCAATCGCTGCACAATGCCGAATCTGTCCCGCAATGGTGAGGTAAGCGAGCCCGCGCGGGTGGTGGCACCCACCAGCGTAAAAGGGGGTAACTCCAGTTTGATGGAACGAGCAGCAGGCCCCTCGCCGATCATTATGTCAAGCTGATAGTCTTCCATAGCCGGATAGAGGATCTCCTCGACTACCGGGCTAAGGCGGTGTATTTCATCAATAAACAGCACATCATTTTCTTCAAGATTGGTCAGCAGCGCGGCTAAATCCCCGGCTTTTTCCAGTACCGGGCCAGAGGTGGTTTTAATGCTCACGCCCATCTCATTGGCAACGATGTTGGCGAGAGTTGTTTTCCCCAGGCCGGGAGGACCAAAAATCAGCAGATGATCAAGGGCTTCATCCCGCTTGCGCGCCGCCTCAATAAAAATTTCCATTTGCGAACAAACATGATCCTGACCGGTATAATCCGCCAGCATTTTAGGTCGAATAGCGCGGTCAATGACTTCATCTTCTTGACTGGCTTTAGGTTGAATAAGGCGATCGGCTTCTATCATGATTTCGCAGTAGCACTCTAACTAGTGTTTTTTTATACAGTAACAGTTTTTATGTTCCGGGTCTGTTAAAAAATAGGCTTTTAGTCCCGCCCTGTGTACTAGACCATCGCCCGCAATGCTTCTCGAATGAGGTCTTCACTGGCCATGTCTTTTACATAGACAGAATTGATGACTTTATTGGCCACAGGCGCCTTATAGCCCAGGGCGATGAGGGCGCTAAGGGCCTCGTCTTTATTGTCTACTTTGCTGACAAACGTATTTTGGGGCGCTTGCTGGGCATCGCCGGTCGTCGCGTCCCCTGCACTTTGCTCGTTAGCTATTTTTTTCAGACGGTCACGCATTTCAATGACCAAACGCTCGGCGGTTTTTTTACCCACCCCCGGTAATTTGGTCAGACCGCTTACGTCTTCCTGACTGACGCACTGCATAAATTGATTGGCCGACATACCGGATAATATGGTTAAGGCAAGCTTTGGACCAACGCCACTGGCTTTAATCAGTTCCCGAAACACTGCCCGCTCATGCTTATTGGCAAAACCAAACAACAATTGCGCATCTTCCCTTACGACAAAGTGAATACACAAACAGGCTTCCTGCCCAATCTCCGGTAGTTGGTAGAAGCTGGTCATGGGCACCTGTATTTCATAAGCAACACCACCTGCTTCTATTAGCACTTCCGGTGGATTTTTTTCAAGAAGGGTACCGCGAATTCTGCCAATCATGTCTTTGCCTTTTTTGTTGTTAGGTACGCTTGTTACTAAGCTAGCGTAATCTGCCACGTACTGTTTTGCTCGCCTGCCCGGACAACCTGATCAGACTTTGCTGAGTATGGCTGTGACATAGGGCAACGGCCAGTGCGTCCGCCGCATCTGCCTGAGGCGTAGCGGACAATTTCAGGATGTGCGTGACCATATGCTGTACCTGAGCCTTCTCGGCATTACCCTTACCCACAACCGACTGTTTTATTTGCCTGGCGGAATATTCGGATACCGGCAAGTGCATAACCGTGGCGGCAACAATCGCCGCGCCGCGGGCCTGACCAAGTTTTAAGGCTGAGTCCGGGTTTTTGGCCATAAAGACTTGCTCGATGGCGAAGGTAGTGGGCTGAAACTGATTGATAATTTCGCTTACCCCATTAAAAATTTGATGTAAGCGTGAGGCTAATTCATCTCCTTGCATACGAATACAGCCGCTGCCGAGGTATTCAAACTTGCCGCCGAGCTGTTTTATTACCCCATAGCCCGTTATACGTGAGCCTGGATCAATACCTAGTATGATCGCCACCTAGTTTCGCTTCCTGGTTATTATTGTCTTGGGCCCTGGAGCCTGTTGAGCATTATTCATTGGGTACATGCTCACCTATTGCCTGACGATTAGTATCGGACCACATTTTTTCCATTGCCTGGGTTTTATCCAACCACAGATAGCTGGAGTGCTCGCTTAAGACAATAATATCCTGGCCAGACACCTCAAGGGAAAACACATATTCGGTATTAAACAACGTATTCGGTGGGTAACGGTATTGCCATCTGGGGCGTATCTTGTAGCGATTACGTTGCTGACAATCGACTAAAGTATAAGCACTGGCTTGAATATCAATCCCGGTTTCTTCGTAAACTTCACGCCTGGCGGTGTCTATGGCTTCTTCACCGGGCTCTAAGGTGCCGGTGACCGACTGCCAAAACTCACTGTCATCATTGCGCTGTAGCACCAGCACCCGCCCTTGTCGATCATAAATGACCACCAGGGCGGATTCCGGTCGACGATACATCCTGTGCCTAGGCCTGTGACTCGCCCGAAGGTTTCACTCGTACCGTTTGAATAGACAACTCTTTGAGTTGCTCAGCACTGGCCTCGCCAGGCGCACTAGTCAAGGGACAGGCCGCCGTAGTGGTTTTTGGGAAGGCCATCACTTCACGGATAGACGTGGCGCCGGTCATCAGCATTACCAGACGATCCAAGCCAAAGGCCAGGCCAGCATGGGGCGGTGCACCAAATTTAAGGGCTTCAAGCAAGAAACCAAACTTTATTTGGGCCTCTTCATCGCTGATACCCAGTAGTTTGAATACGGTTGCTTGCATATCCTGATGATGAATACGCACCGAACCGCCACCTAACTCACAGCCGTTTAGCACCATGTCATAGGCATTGGATAAGGCGTTAGCCGGATCGGCCGCCAATTGCTCGGCACTTAAATCTCTTGGTGCAGTAAAGGGGTGATGCAATGCATGGAACTGACCATCCGCTTCTTCAAACATAGGAAAGTCGATCACCCATAAAGGTTTCCACTCACCTTCAAGCAGGTCTAAATCCTCACCTAACTTCAGGCGCAAGGCGCCCATTGAGTCGGTCACAACGGTCGAAGCGTCGGCACCAAATAATAATATGTCGCCAGACTGAGCCCCGGTTCTTGCCAATATCGCCTGGGCAACCTCTTCGTTTAAAAACTTCAAAACAGGCGACTGTAAGCCTGCCATACCGGCGCTTGAGTCGTTCACTTTCAACCAGGCCAAGCCTTTTGCCCCATAAATTCCGGCGTAGGCCGCATAATCATCGATATTCTTGCGAGAAAGTGTCGCCCCACCCGGTACCCGGATCACCGCGACCCGTCCCTTGGCATCGTTAGCCGGACCAGAGAAGACCTTGAATTCCACATCTTTAACTAAGTCCGCCACATCCACCAGTTCAAGGGGGTTACGCAAGTCAGGCTTATCACTACCATAACGTCGCATCGCATCGGCGTAGGTCATCTGGGGGAATTCCCCCAGATCCACGCCTAGCATTTTGTTGAACAAGTCCCTGATCATACCTTCGGTAATCGCCATCACACCGTCTGCACCTAAGAAGGTGGTTTCGATATCTATTTGGGTAAACTCCGGTTGACGATCAGCACGTAAGTCTTCGTCACGGAAGCATTTTACGATTTGATAATATTTATCCATGCCTGACATCATCAGCAATTGCTTAAACAACTGGGGAGATTGGGGCAGTGCAAAAAACTGGCCTTTATGGGTACGGCTGGGTACCAGATAATCCCGGGCCCCTTCCGGGGTTGCCTTGGTCAGAATCGGGGTTTCAATATCTAAAAAACCGTCGTTCTCCAGATAGCTCCGTACACTGCTGGTGACTTTCGCACGAAATTTCAGTCGGTCACTCATTACGGGGCGACGCAGATCCAGATAACGATATTTTAAGCGCTGCTCTTCTGAGTTTTCCTGATTCCAGTCAAGTGGCAGTGGCGCAGACTTATTGAGGATCGTCAGGCCTTTGCCAAGAATTTCTATCTCCCCGGTGCTCATCTCCAGATTGACTTGCCCTTGTGGACGAGCACGTACCAGACCAGTAATTTGAATACAAAACTCATTGCGCATGCTCGTGGCGGTGTCAAATACCTCAGCTAAATCAGGATCGTAAACCACCTGCACCAGGCCTTCCCGATCACGCAAGTCGATAAAAATAACCCCACCTAGATCACGACGTTTGTTGACCCAACCACAAAGGGTTACGGTTTGGCCGATAAAAGATGCATTGATGTTGCCGCAATAGTCTGTGCGCATGAAAAGTCGTCTCTGTAGTACTGAAAAGGATGAAATTTGTAGGTCGCGTAGTATATACGGATGCCCGCATAAAAAAAACCGCTTATGAACTACAAGCGGTTTGTTATTGAAACGATTAAACTTCTATCTAAACAAGACCTTTTCCTGCTTAAACCAATAGATGCAAAACCCAAGCAGGGCGCCGGCGATAATGACCGTCGACGCAAAGATGGCAATCAATTGGAAGTAGTCCATGGTGCCTTTGACCAATTCTTTCATCGCCAGAGCAACATTCACTAGCGGTGCCCAGGCCCAGCCTCCTTTAAGCTCGACACCCGGCAAGAGCGCCAACATGGCCGGAATAATCACCACGATAACCAAAGGCCCCATATAGCTCTGGGCTTCTTTAAAGCTGCGGGCGTAGATGGAAATACTCAGCAACATAGCGGAAAAGATGGCGACCACAGGAATGAGCATTAAAAACATCAATACAAAATCAATCCAGCCTATTTGCGCCATAAAGTCGGCGACAAACTGTATGGCGAAGCCCTGGCTTAAGACCGTTCCCCAGATGGCCATGCTGGCCACGGTAATTAGGGCCGTCATTGCCCCGGCAAAGGCGATGGTAAAAAATTTACCCAGTACAATTTTGTTGCGATCAATGGGGGATATTAACAAGGTCTCCAGGGTACCCCGCTCTTTTTCCCCGGCACCAATATCCGTTGCCGGAAACATGGCTCCCTGAAAACATAAGATGAAGAGAATGTAGGGCAGCATACCCCCGATTTTCTCTCCCCAGTTCTCCCGCTCGTCCGCCGTGTCAATTTTCTCCAGATCAATGGGCGCCAGCAAAGCCGTTTGTTGCATCTCGTCCAGGCCCAGCACGGTAAACGCCGCTAACTGAAACTGATTAGCTTGCTGCTCAACAATCTCATTGATCCGCTGATACACCAAGTTGAGACCCGCATCGTTTAGATACAGCTTTACACTCGCTTGCCCGCTGCTCAGCACATCAGCCGAGTAGTTCCCTGGGATAAGCAATACAAAGTCCACCGTATCGTTTTTAATCAACGCGGCATAATCCTGCTCAGTGCCAATATCGATGTGTTCAAACTTGTCTGGTTGTTGCAGATGTTCAACAATCGCAGGGGCATACTCACCGCCAATAAGGGCGTACTTCAGTACTTTATTTTCCGCATCCTCAATGGCTTGTTTGGTGACAAAGGCCACCGCGCCAAAAATGAGTGGGAAAATAAGGATCGGCAGGGCAATCATAAAAAACAAGGTTTTACGATCACGTAACAGCTCTTTAAGCTCTTTTAAAAATACTAACCACATAAGATGTCCTTATTGAATGCTGTTTAAAAATGCCTGATGCAGGGAGCCCTTGGCCAACGCTCTAAATTGGGCGATATCGCCATCAAACTTGGTGTTGCCCTCGTCGATCACGGTGACCCGGTCGCATAGCTCATCCACCTCATCAAGATGGTGAGTGGAAAAAATCACCGGTATGCCCTGTGCTTTTAAACCGCGGATGAAGCCCAGTACTGTTTGCGTCGCCATAATATCTAAACCGGTGGTCGGCTCGTCTAATATCACCACTTCAGGGCGATGCACCACCGCACGGGCGATAGAGACCTTTTGCTTCATGCCCGTGGAAAAGTTTTCACTGCGTCGGTCTAAAAAACTATGCATATCGAGTAAATCCGCCAATTCCTCAATCCGCTGGCCAATGTCACTTGCAGCCATACCGTGCAGTTGGGCAAAGTAGTGAATGTTTTCACGGCCGCTCAAACGCCCATATAGCCCCGTAGAGCCGGATAAAAAGCCAATTTTTTGCCTGGCGACAATGGGGTTAAGCAGCACATCCGTACCATTAATTTCCACACTGCCCCCATTAGGTTGTAAGGCCGTTGATAACATGCGCAAGGTCGTGGTTTTGCCGGCGCCATTGGGGCCGAGCAGACCCAATACCTGACCTTTTTCACAGCTAAACGATACGTCTTGCACGGAATGAAAGAAACGGCCTTTAAGACGGGGATCTTTTTTTTCTTGCTCACTAAGCTTCTTAGGATTTTCCACAGCAAATTTCTTCGCCAGTTGTTTTATTTCTATCATTCCCTTTTCCT